>NZ_JAOWHD010000045.1:0-337420 GCF_030332785.1 Citrobacter sp. Cpo069 | reverse complement strand
AAAAGCTACCCGACGTATCTGGCCGATGAACCGGAATGGGCGCTGCGTGCTGAGAAAGTTTCCGCGCGTATGCAGGATCTCACCTCCTTTATCGTCAACAAACTGGGTGTGGTGGACGTTGGTGCCAGCCTGCAGGGCCGCGCTGTGTATCATCCTTCCTGTAGCCTGACCCGCAAACTGGGAGTGAAGGAAGAGCCGCTTACGCTGCTGAAAAACGTGCGCGGACTGGAGCTGTTGACGTTTGCCGATCAGGATACTTGTTGCGGCTTTGGCGGGACGTTCTCGGTCAAGATGGCCGAGATATCCGGTGAGATGGTGAAAGAGAAAGTATTACATCTGATGGACGCAAAGCCGGAATTTTTGATTGGCGCAGACGTTAGCTGCCTGCTGAACATTGGCGGTCGACTGCAACGGGAAGGCCAGCCGGTCAAAGTGATGCATATTGCTGAAGTGCTGATGAGCCGCTGAGGGGAAAGAGATGTCGATAAAAACCAGCGATGTAGAATTTAAACTGCGTATTCGTCAGCAGATAGAAGATCCGATTATGCGCAAAGCCGTGGCTAATGCGCAGGAGCGTATCGGCGCGAATCGGCAAAAAATGGTCGATGAGTTAGGCCACTGGGAAGACTGGCGCGATCGTGCCAGCCAGATCCGCGATCACGTTCTGAGCAACCTCGACGCTTACCTGTACCAACTCTCCGAGAAAGTGACGGAAAACGGCGGACACGTCTATTTCGCCAAAACCAAAGAAGACGCCACTCGCTACATTTTGCAGGTCGCGCAGAGTAAAAATGCGCAGAAGGTGGTGAAGTCCAAGTCGATGGTGACCGAAGAAATCGGCGTCAACCATGTGTTGCAGGATGCCGGAATCCAGGTGATCGAAACCGATCTCGGGGAATATATCCTGCAGTTGGATCAGGATCCGCCTTCGCACGTCGTGGTTCCGGCGATTCATAAAGATCGCTACCAGATCCGCCGCGTGCTGAACGAACGTCTGGGGTATGACGGCCCGGAAACCCCGGAAGCTATGACCTTGTTCATTCGTCAGAAGATCCGCGAGGATTTCCTCAGTGCCGAAATCGGTATTACTGGCTGTAACTTTGCCGTGGCGGAAACCGGCTCGGTGTGTCTGGTGACCAACGAAGGCAACGCGCGCATGTGCACCACGCTACCGAAAACGCACATTGCGGTGATGGGCATGGAGCGTATCGCGCCGACCTTTGCCGAGGTGGATGTGCTGATTACCATGCTGGCGCGCAGCGCCGTGGGCGCACGTCTGACGGGCTACAACACCTGGCTGACCGGCCCGCGTGAGGCGGACAACGTTGACGGACCGGAAGAGTTCCATCTGGTGATTGTCGATAACGGTCGCTCGCAGGTGCTGGGCTCAGAGTTTCGCGATGTGCTGCGCTGCATCCGCTGCGGAGCCTGTATGAACACCTGTCCGGCGTACCGCCACATCGGCGGGCACGGCTATGGCTCTATCTATCCCGGCCCTATCGGCGCGGTGATTTCTCCGCTGCTCGGCGGCTATAAAGATTTTAAAGACCTGCCGTACGCCTGTTCTTTGTGCACGGCTTGTGACAGCGTCTGCCCGGTGCGTATTCCGTTGTCAAAACTGATCCTGCGTCATCGCCGGGTGATGGCCGAGGAGGGCATTACGCCGAAAGCCGAGCGACGGGCGATCAAGATGTTCGCCTATGCCAATAGCCATCCGGGGCTGTGGAAAGTCGGGATGATGGCGGGCGCGCATGCGGCGAGCTGGTTTATCAATGGCGGCAAAACCCCGCTCAAGGTTGGCGCGATTGGTGACTGGATGGAGGCGCGCGATCTGCCTGATGCTGACGGCGAGAGCTTCCGCAGCTGGTTTAAGAAACATCAGGCGCAGGAGAAAAAGAATGGATAACCGTACCGCGTTTTTAAACACCATCGCCCAGGCGCTGGGTCGCCCGCTGCGCTTCGAACCGCAAGCGGATGCCGCACTGGTTAACAACTATGCCAACGAGCGCCTGACCGAGCTTAGCCCCGAGCAGCGCTGCTCTGCGTTTATCCAGTTTGCCAGCGAAGTGATGCTGGCCCGCTGCGAACTGACCAGCGAGGACCAGGCCGCAGACGCGGCACTGCGCCTGTGCGAAGAATTGGGTCAGCAGCCGGTGGTGCTGAGCGGCGACAGCCGGCTGGTGGAGCTGGGCATCACCGAACGCTTGCAGCAGGAATGCAACGCCGTGGTCTGGGATCCGGCGCGTGGTAGCGAAAATATTACCCAGGCCGAGCAGGCGAAAGTCGGCGTAGTGTATGCCGAATATGGCCTGACCGAGTCCGGCGGCGTGGTGCTGTTTTCCGCGCCGGAGCGCGGGCGCTCCCTGAGCCTGTTGCCGGAGTCCTCGATTTTCGTGCTGCGTAAAAGCACCATCCTGCCGCGCGTGGCGCAGCTGGCAGAAAAACTGCATCAGAAAGCACAGGCCGGTGAGCGTATGCCATCGTGCATTAATATCATCAGTGGACCCAGCTCGACGGCGGATATTGAGCTTATCAAGGTGGTTGGGGTGCATGGTCCGGTGAAGGCGGTATATCTGATTATTGAGGATTGTTGAGGCAGGATGGAAAACCGCTCTGGCGCTGTGGGCCAGAGCGGTATCGACGTTATGCAATCATGCTGATGATCAACACGATTATCAGGCCAACCACGGAGTTTACCAGCTCCAGCAGACCCCAGGTTTTCAGCGTATCCTTCACCGACAGGTCAAAGTAGCCTTTGAACAGCCAGAACGAAGCATCGTTGATATGGGTCAGGGTGTTGGAACCCGCCGCTGTTGCCAGCACCAGCAACGCCGGGTCGACGCCCACCAGTTGGCCGGTTGCCGGGTCGAGGATTGCTGCGCTAATAATCCCCGCTGCCGTCATGGCTGAGACCACGCCCTGACCCGTTGCCAGACGGATCAGCACGGTTATCAACCACGCCATGATGTACGGAGAAATATTGCCGTGTGACATCAGCATGCCGATGGTATCGCCGATGCCGGTATCGATAATGGTTTGCTTCAGTACGCCGCCCGCGCCGATGATCAGGATCACCATGGCGATGCTTTTCACCGCGTTTTCAAAGGCGTTCATTACCCACTGCATGTCATGACCGCGCGCGGTACCAAACAGCACGAAGGCGACAACCATGGCGATAAACATCGCAATCGGCGAGGAGCCTAAGAAGTTGACTACTTCCCACGCCTGCGTCCCTTTCACCAGCCAGATGTTGGCGATGGTGGTGGAGATCATGATGATCGCCGGGATCAGCGGCACCAGAATAGACACGCCGAAGGACGGCAGGTTGTTCTGGTCAACCGGTACGTCGGCCTTCATGAATGACGGCGTTGGACGATCGAGGTTGCCGAGGAATTTCGGCAGGATAAGTCCGGCGCAGATCACGCTCGGAATGGTCACCAGGATACCGTAGATGTAAACCATGCCCATGTCAGCGCCGTAGGCGTTAACCAGCGCGACCGGACCCGGCTGCGGTGGGAACAGTGAGTGGGCGGTGGTGGCGGCGGCAACCGCAGGAATCGCCAGCTTGAGGAACGGGATCTTCGCTTCCGCGGCAATGACGATCACCAGCGGTGCCAGCATAATAAACGCCACTTCATAGAACATCGCCAGGCCGAAGATCAGACCAATAATGATCACCGACAGCTGCACGTAACGTAGACCGAGTCGCGCCAGCAGCGTATGGGCAATCTGATGCGCCGCCCCGGAATCAACCATCAGCTTACCGATGACGGCCCCGAATACCACGATAATCGCCAGCTCACCCAGCGTGCTGCCAAAACCGGATTTCATGGTATGCAGCAGTTCCATTAAATCCATTCCCGCCAGCATACCGACCGAGAGTGCCGCCAACAGCAGAGCGACCATCGAGTTTATCTTGAATCTTAAATTGAGCACCAGCATCAGGCCGATGCCGAATACAACCCACAGAATATTGAGAACGTGCATATAACGTCTACCTTACTTTGGTTGAACTATTATGATTTTGGTTGAGATGTTACATATATTGGTCAACCTATGATGCGATGGATGTCACATTGCGTTACATGTTTACATTAATACTGGGTTGTATGGCCGTTAATTAGCGGTATGGTCAGCAGATATCGTAATTTGGTTAACCAATTTATCGCTTCAGGTTGACATGTAATACCAAAAGGAGGAATTTATGTGCCATATCGTCGAGTCCATAACGTAAACGAGGAATAAAACATGGAACAGACATGGCGCTGGTATGGTCCTAACGATCCGGTCACCTTAGCGGATGTGCGTCAGGCGGGTGCAACGGGCGTTGTCACTGCCTTGCACCATATCCCGAACGGGGAAGTGTGGGCGGTTGATGAGATCCTGAAACGCAAAGCCATTATTGAGCAGGCGGGCCTGGTATGGTCGGTCGTCGAAAGCGTACCGATCCACGAAGACATTAAAACCCGTTCCGGCAACTATCAGCAGTGGATTGCCAACTACCAGCAAAGCCTGCGTAACCTGGCCGAGTGCGGCATTCGTACCGTGTGCTACAACTTTATGCCGGTTCTCGACTGGACCCGTACCGACCTGGAATACGTCCTGCCGGACGGCTCCAAAGCGCTGCGTTTCGATCAAATTGAATTTGCCGCCTTTGAGCTGCATATCCTCAAACGACCGGGCGCGGAAGCGGACTACACCGCCGAAGAGATTGCGCAGGCGAATGAACGCTTCACCACCATGAGCGAAGAAGACAAAGCACGTCTGACCCGCAATATCATCGCCGGTTTGCCGGGCGCGGAAGAGGGCTACACGCTCGACCAGTTCCGCCAGCATCTTGAACGCTATAAGGATATCGATAAAGCTGCGCTGCGTGAGAATTTTGCCGTCTTCCTGAAGGCGATTATTCCTGTAGCAGAAGAGGTTGGTGTGCGCATGGCGGTACACCCGGACGATCCGCCGCGCCCAATCCTTGGCCTGCCACGCATTGTTTCCACCGTGGAAGATATGCAGTGGATGGTCGATACGGTCAACAGCATGGCGAACGGTTTCACCATGTGTACCGGCTCCTACGGCGTTCGTGCGGATAACGACCTGGTCGACATGATCAAACAGTTTGGCCCGCGCATTTACTTCACCCATTTGCGCTCCACGCTGCGTGAAGATAACCCGAAAACCTTCCATGAAGCGGCGCATCTAAATGGCGACGTTGACATGTACGAAGTGGTGAAAGCGATCGTTGAGGAAGAACAGCGCCGTAAAGCCGAGGGCAAAGAGGATCTGATCCCTATGCGCCCGGACCACGGTCACCAGATGCTTGACGACCTGAAAAAGAAAACCAACCCAGGTTACTCCGCGATTGGTCGCCTGAAAGGCCTGGCGGAAGTGCGTGGCGTTGAGATGGCTATCCAGCGCGCATTCTTTAGCCGCTAAAGCAGTGTTGCCGGTCGCCTGTCTGGCCGGCTTTTTTCTTTTCTCACCGTTGGTCTTTCCGACGGGATCTGGAGTTCACGATGACAACGACAATTGCCAATAGCAACCTGCCGGTTGCGCGCCCCGCATGGGACAGCTCTCGTCTGCAATCCCGCATTGTTCACCTGGGATGCGGCGCTTTTCACCGCGCGCATCAGGCGCTGTACACCCACCATCTGCTGGAAACCACCGACAGCGACTGGGGTATCTGTGAAGTTAACCTGATGCCGGGTAATGACTGCATACTGATTGAAAACCTGCGCAAGCAACAATTGCTGTATACCGTGGCGGAAAAAGGCGCGGACAATACCGTGCTGAAAGTGATCGGCTCAATGAAAGAAGCCCTGCACCCGGAGCTTGATGGTTGTGATGGTATTTTACAGGCCATGGCACGCCCGCAGACGGCAATTGTCTCGCTGACGGTCACGGAAAAAGGCTACTGCACCGATGCTGCCAGCGGCCAGTTAGATCTCAATAACCCACTGATTAAACACGATCTGGCAAATCCGGCCGCGCCGAAATCGGCGATTGGTTACATCGTACAGGCGCTGCATCTGCGTCGTGAGCAGGGGCTGGCGGCCTTTACCGTGATGTCCTGCGATAACGTGCGTGAAAATGGGCATGTGGCGAAAGTCGCGGTGCTGGGCCTGGCGCAGGCGCGTGACCCGCAGCTGGCGCAGTGGATTGAAGCGAACGCCACCTTCCCGTGTACCATGGTAGACCGCATTGTTCCGGCGGCAACGCCGGAAACGTTGCAGGAGATTGCCGACAAGTTGGGCGTTTACGATCCGTGCGCTATCGCCTGCGAACCGTTCCGCCAGTGGGTGATTGAAGACAACTTTGTTAACGGTCGCCCTGACTGGGACAAAGTCGGCGCACAGTTTGTTGCCGACGTAGTACCGTTTGAAATGATGAAACTGCGCATGCTCAACGGCAGCCACTCTTTCCTCGCTTATCTGGGCTATCTCGGCGGTTATGAAACCATCGCTGACACCATGACCAATCCAGCATACCGCAAAGCGGCGTTTGCGCTGATGATGCAGGAGCAAGCGCCAACGCTGTCGATGCCGGAAGGTACCGATCTCAACGCCTACGCGACGCTGCTGATCGAGCGTTTCAGCAACCCGTCTCTGCGCCACCGTACCTGGCAGATTGCGATGGACGGCAGCCAGAAACTGCCACAGCGCCTGCTGGATCCGGTGCGTCTGCATCTGCAAAACGGCAGCGGCTGGCGTCATCTGGCACTGGGCATCGCGGGCTGGATGCGCTACACCCACGGTGTGGATGAACAGGGGCAGGTCATTGATGTTGTCGACCCAATGCAGGCCGAATTCCAGCGCATTAACCAACAGTTCCAGGGAGCCGAACGCGTGACAGCGCTGCTGGGGTTGAGCGGCATTTTTGGTCATGATCTGGCGGAAAACGCCGACTTTGTTGCGACGGTTACCGCGGCGTATCAACAGCTGTGTGAACACGGCGCACGCGAGTGCGTTGCAGCGTTAAGCGCTGACGCATAACCTCCCAGGTATGACGGGTCAATCAAAATACTAATTTGGTTGACCCGTTTTCTGTTTTTGGCTTCCCGCAAATGCTATAGTTCAGGCGAAAAAACGTTATTGGTAGGCCGGATAAGGTGTGCGCAGTCATCCAGCCTCCGGATTCTGAATTGACGCATCTGACGGACATAACACGATGAAATCAAACACTTCTCAGCAAAGACCCTACCAGGAAGTGGGTGCAATGATCCGCGATCTGATTGTCCAGACGCCGTACCAGCCTGGTGAGCGCTTGCCGCCGGAGCGTGAAATTGCCGAGAGACTCAATGTCACTCGCACAGTGGTGCGCGAAGCGTTAATCATGCTGGAAATTAAAGGTCTGGTGGACGTGCGTCGTGGCGCCGGGATCTACGTACTCGACAATGCAGAAGCTCAGACTATCGACAGCTCGGATGTGAATCATTGCAATGATGCAGGCCCGTTTGAGCTGCTCCAGGCGCGACAGCTGCTGGAAAGCAACATCGCCGAATTTGCCGCGCTGCAGGCCACCCGCGAAGATATCGTCAAAATGCGCCAGGCGTTGCAGCTGGAAGAGCGGGAACTGGCCTCCAGCGAACCGAACGGTTCTGAAAGCGGTGATATGCAGTTCCATCTCGCTATCGCCGAGGCCACGCATAACAGCATGCTGGTGGAGCTGTTCCGCCAGTCATGGCAGTGGCGCGAGAACAACCCTATGTGGATCCAGCTTCATAGCCATCTCGATGATACCCACTATCGTAAAGAGTGGATGGGTGACCACAAACAGATCCTGGCGGCGTTAATCAAAAAGGATGCCCGCGCGGCCAAGCTGGCGATGTGGCAGCATCTGGAAAACGTCAAACAGCGCCTGCTGGAGTTTTCAAATGTTGATGACATCGACTTCGATGGCTATCTGTTTGACTCCTGGCCGCTGGATAAAGTTAACGCTTGATTTTACCACCTCTCCCAGGCGGGCTGTTCCGGCCCGCTCGGCATTGCATAGCAACCTTTCTTTTCACGTCTTAAACCTCATGTAAAAAATGGTTTCCATAGTCTTCAATGATCATTTTTTTCGCTACCCCTGTGTGATGTAAATTGATTTTCATCAATTAAAAACAACTTATTTTTGCTTGCGAAAAAATGCGCTATTTACCTTATTTTTACCTTTTCGTGCGTATTTTTAGACAAAACTGGTCTGTATTAAGTGAGAATCAAAGTAATTTCCGCTGTGGTTAGGGCAGGGCCGCCTGGCATAACAGCGCATAAAAACACGTGGTTTGCGTAAAAGTAGACATTAATAACGACATGTAACCTATTGGCTGCAATGATGTTTTGACTGTACATCATTATCCATGTGAATGATTCATGCTTTTTTAATCAAATGAATAAAAACGAATATATGTAAAGTTAAAATTACACATTATTCTATAAACAAGTTATCTTTCACTTGAAATATCGTTCCATTTTTCTGCTATTTATTAACAGTTTTATTACGATTGTGAATGTTTTTTACCGTTGACATGTTTTTATACTGACTGCATATTTCATCGCCATAAGCGTCTTATTGCGTTCAGGAGATGATGACGATGCCCTCTCGAGATTACCCTGATATCCGAAAAGCCAGGGGAACCCGATCAAAAGATATGGTTCTATTAAGTGCCCGTGTCGATACTTCTCTATGGGAATATGTTCGGACGCTGGCATTTGAAACCCGTAAAAGTAAACAAGACATTATTGCCGAGGCATTAATGTTGCATCGCTCTATTAATGAGAGCACAAGCGAAGAATCTAAGTAATTACTCTCTGTTCGGGTTTTCTTTAAAACCCAAAATTGAAATAGGTCTTGCCACTTCATTATTGCCTTTATTGGTATATTTTTTCGGTGTGTTATTGGTGTTTCCCCTTATCTGGAGGGGACTTTTTTATGTGGGCATTCCGCCTTCATAACAAAGTTGATAGCAAAATTCACAATTAAAAGTGAGTAATAACATGAAAAAGTCAGTAGTGGCATTAGCTGTAATGGCATTAGGGGTAACCTCCGTTCATGCAGCGGAAATTTATAATAAAGATGGCAACAAACTGGATCTGTACGGCAAAGTCAAAGCGGTCCACTCCTGGACTGACGGCACCGATGCTGACGGCACCTACGCACGTCTGGGTTTTCGCGGTGAGACTCAAATCAACGATCAACTGACTGGCTATGGTCAGTTTGAAAGTCAGTTTGATGCCGCTAAAGCAGAAGGTTCTCAGAATGGTGTTAATACACGTCTGGCGTTTGCTGGTCTGGATTATGGCCATGACGTTAGCTTTGACTACGGTCGTAACTACGGTATCGCTTACGACGTGGGAGCTTACACTGACACTCTTTCAGAGTTCGGCGGTGACTCCTATGAAAATACTGACCGCTTCCTTACTACACGCACTTCTGGCGTTGCAACACTCCGCACCAAAAATCTGTTTGGTGCCGTTGATGGCTTGAGCCTGGGCGCGCAATATCAGGGTCAGGATGATTCCGATAAGGATCCGACGAAACAGCACGGCAATGGCTACGGCTTCTCCCTGGGCTACGACAATATCGCTGATTCCGGCGTATCTGCCATTGCAGCCTACACCAACAGTTCTGTGACTGCTCAGCAGAAACAAAATGGTTGGGATGGCGAAAACGCAGAATTCTGGGGTGCTGGCCTGAAATATGATGCAAACGCTATCTACGTTGCGACCATGTACGGCGAATCCCACAACCTGATTCAGGATGCGGACAAAGCGCAGCACTTTGAAGCGATGGCGGCCTATGTGTTTGATTTTGGTCTGCGTCCGAACGTGGCATACGTTCATGCACGTGACAACAACAACACTGATCTGACCGAATACGTTGCGCTGGGCACAGACTACTACTTCAACAAAAACATGGTTGCTGATGTGGGTTACAAAATTAACCTGCTCGATGGCAAAGACGGCGACAATCAGGTTGTTGCGGGTCTGACCTATCAGTTCTAAGTAGTTATACTAGTACGAAAAAGGCGTCTTGGTTAAGACGCCTTTTTTACATCTGTTGGAGTTTAAACCGGCTGGCTTTCTTTCATCTGTACACCGCTAAACAGCCATTGCCAGATGCCCACTTTTACCCATGCGACCACGCAGAGGATCAGATAAAAAAGCGGATTATGGGTAATGGTAACGCGCATGACTTCCATTAAATCCACATGCAAATTTCCGGCAATTGCCATATTGATAACAAAAATAGAGGCTACCGCGCTGGCCAGTAAAATAAGTATGGCATGTAACTTTGTTATCTCCGGTAACTTGCCAGAGGCCCATTGCCATAAGAATGTTGTTGATAACAGGAAGATAATAAACAATCCCAGTGCGCCAAACAGGCCAAAGTCTTTATAATTCTTTAGCGTACCAATTAAACCCGCCAAAATAATTAACCCCAGTAGTATTTTTTTAAACCACGACATGTGCCTTTCCCGAAGATGGTGTTGATGTTGAATTAATATGTCCATTTTTACGCATTTTAAATTGAGTTTATAAATGAACAGCCGGGAATTATAAATTGTCTGACGGGTAATTGCCGATTATTTGCGGTTTATTAAATGCTGACATTTAATTGCGGACTAATCCGAATATATCTTCTTTAGATATTAGCCGATTATACCCTTTTGGGCGAGGCGAAACGCTGTTTGTATAATTGCGTGAGGCTGATAAGCGCCGCAATAAACAACGCGACCGCGCCGCACACCGTGGCGTTAACGATTGCCTGTGCGCCGCTTCCCAGCAGGCTGGTTAATAGCGGACCAAGTATTTGTCCAATGCCGTAAGTCAGAGTGACCAGGCCCAGCAGATTAATATTGCGCGGCACGCTTAGTTGACGGGCAAGCGGCATCACCAGTGAAGTAGTTCCCATAAACGTTGCGCCAAACCCCATGCTGCTTATCACCAGCAGCGGCAAGGAGCCGCTGGCGAGCGTCATGACCACGCAGGCGCTTTGAATCAGCAAATTCGCCGTCAGGCATTGCAATACTCCCCAGCGTCGGGCGGCCCACAGCCAGGCGAAACACCCCGGAATTATCGATATGCCGACCAGCGACCAGAGATGGGCAGTCAACAGCGGAGAACCGGCACTTTTCGCCATTAGCGGCAGGTAGGTGGCGACAATGATGTAGCCAAATCCGGCCAGCCCGTACAGTAGAGCCAGCAGCCACCAGGACATAGGCTGATGCTCTGTTTTTACCGGGGCCGCAGCGGGGAGCACGTGGTTGCGAGATGGCAGGAGTATAACCAGTAGCACAAAGAACAGAGCCGAGGCTGCCGCTGCGCCCAGCCAGAGCGTGTGCGATGAAAGCGCAAAATGCAGACCGCTAATAACATATTCATTGCCCAGCAAAATGCCTGCGCCAACGCCGGAGAACAATGCCGCGATCACGAAGGGATGCCGGGTATGATGCAGAACGATCATTGAGCCAAAGATCATCATACCTGCACTGGCGACGCCCGCCAGAAAGCGGATCAGCATCACCAGCGCGGGCTGCGTTAAGCTTGCCATCGCCAGAATCAGCCCTGCGGTAGCGAGCGCGGACGTTAGCAGCATCGGGCGTAAGCGTGAGGGAAGATGGAAGAGCCCGAAGGAGAAGAGCAGGCTTCCCGCCAGATACCCGGCGTAGTTGGCGCTGGCAATCCAGGAGAGTTGGTCAAATGTAAATTGACCTTCCGACAGCAGTACCGGCAGCATTGGTGTATACAGAAAGCGCCCAATTCCCATACCCAGTGTTAAGACCAGCATGCCAAAAAGCGCGACGCTGATGGCATGACGATTTGAATCTGGGCTTCCCTGGGACATACGGACTCTCATTTCGCGCTGTTAGCTGATAATTGTTATATTACATGTGTAAATGATAATGAAAAGTAAAATAAAAATAAGTCCCCTGGCACGTTCAGGAAGGAGGAAAAGTGGCAAGGCAGCGCCAGTCTCCGTTTTCAAGATGGTAGATAGATTTGGTATGACCCGGAATTATCCACTCATCCTCCTTGCCAGCAACACAGTCGATGTAAATGCACAGCCCGCAGCCACCGCGTAGCTCGCGGGGAATATCTGCCACCCGAAAGCACATACCCGCAGCCTGTAGCGCTTTACGCGTTTTGATGACGCCGAGGGTAGTATGAAACAAGAACAGTGTTTCCTTCACTCACGTTTCCCCTGACGCTGACCAATTAACGCGGCCCCAATCGCCCCAGCAAACTGCGCGTCGGGATGCGTGTGTACGGGAATGCCAATGTGGCCTTCAAGCATACGAGCAAAGGCGTGACAGTGGCTTACTCCCCCGGTAAATAACAGTGGAGCCTGCCCTGAAAGCCGTCCGATGAAATTCGCGCTGCGTCGGGCCATCGCGTTGATCACACCCGCTAAAATGGTCTCCGGCGCGACACCCGCAGAGCGCAGGCTGATAACCTCTGACTCGGCAAAAACCGTGCACATGCTGGTGATGGCATGTGGTTCGACGCCAGCGGTAATCGCATCTAACTGCTCTACGCTGGCGCCGAGCGTGCGTGAGATGACTTCCAGAAATCGTCCGGTCCCAGCCGCACATTTGTCGTTCATCAAGAAATCGCTGAGGTTACCATCATCATCTAGCTGGATGACTTTACTGTCCTGACCGCCGATATCAATCACTGTGCGGGTACCGGGAGCCAGCAAGCGTGCCCCCAGTCCGTGGCAGGAAATTTCAGTGACCTGTTTGTCAGCATAATCCACGAGCTGCCGTCCGTAGCCAGTGAGGGTTAAAAATGGTCTAACGTCCAGCCCCGCCTGCAGTGTTTCCCATGCCTGCGCGATTGCTTCGGCAGGGCGAAAAGGTGTTGGGCAGAGAAAGCGACGTCTGATGACGTTACTTTCCAGCAAAATACCTTTAGTCGCTGTGGAGCCGGAATCTATCCCTATTGAGTATGTCATCCCTGTTCCTCACAACATTTCAATGAACGCGGCGACACGAGTGCTAAGCTGGCCGATATCCGCGCTGGAGTAGTCAGTTTCAATGGCGATGTAGGGAATGTTGTGCTGTTGGCGGACGTGGCGTTTGATGGCGAGTGATTCAACGGCGTAAGTGTGGCAAGCCTGTAAAATGACATCGACGACGCCGTCAGCCTGGTACTCTTCAACCATTTGGCTGAGCATTTTCAGACGTTGATCGTTAGGGGAAATACATGAGCAGCCGATGGCGAGGTATTTATCGGTCAGCGCGTCGTAGACGTCGCCAGTTTCCTCCACGCACTGTTCAGTGGCTTTCGCCCCGGTGCAGTTTTCATAGCCCACCACCCAACCGCCGTTTTCTTCAATGGCACGAACCACTTTTTCTGCCGCGCCGCCGATGGGGCAGCCGGTTATCAGTATGCGTGGACGCGACGCCAGACGTTTCCCGGCCTGCCATTCCTGATGTACCCGCTCGGCCATGCTATTAAGCTCGTCGATCAGTGCTGCTTTATCAAAGCGGAAGGTTGCACCGTAGACGACTTTCAGAATGTCACTGCCGCTGAGTGCGGGTGGGTTGAGCTGACCAACGCGGTAGAAGTTTGCCAGTGCACGACGTTCCTGGTTTTTTAGAATAACAGCTTCACGTAGCGCAGTTTCGGTAATCGGGGTGCCAAAACGGGCTTCGATAACCTGCTGCAAACGCAGGATCTCGGCTTTCCACAGCGCCCGTGAAGCCGCATCACTGGTGCTGTTGGGCAGTTGCATCACATGTACCGCTTTAAATTCAGCCATGTACTCGTACATCTTCTTTTTACCATCGCAGGTCGTTTCGCCCACCACCAGGTCAGAGAAGTAGAAGTACGGACATTTATCCGTTTTACCAAACCCGTAGCTGCTTTTGATCAGCGGACACAGGTTACGTGGCAGATCTTTTTCGGCCTCTTCAATGGTTTCATCAGAGGTTGAGCATAGCGAAACGACGACCGCACCTGCCGCCATCGCTATCTCCTGTGGCATAAAGGTGCAATAGGTTCCAACGAGCGGGATACCCTGCTCTTTAAGATCCATTACGGTGAGAAAACCTTTCTGACGGGCGTCGGAGAATTGATTAAAAATGGCGGGTAAATCGGTGATTAGCGACATGATTTTCCTTCCCCGTAACACGGGAGACAGTAAAAAGACGTCGCATTATAACCCTGCAATTTATCTAGCTTTATTGATGTACAACAATTGCGCGCTTACAGATTACGGCTGTAGACCCGTGAGACTTCCCCCCACGGATGATAGCCCGCCCCGTCAAAGTAAAATCCCGCTTTCTCGTATAAGCCTTCCAGGTCAGTACACAAATGAAGCCGCATAAAGCCTAACTGTCTGGCCTGCTGCGCAATATGTTCAATCAGGCGAAACGCCAGACCGTGACCACGATAGCGAGGATCGATATAGAGTGCGCATAGCCACGGCCACAGTTCGCCGCGACTGATAAAATCATTGGTGATCAATCCGGCGCAGCCAACAATGCTGTCGCCGTCCTGCAGCCAGTACCACTGCGGTAGCGGGTTCTTTGCGCCAATACAACGATGCAGTGCATCCTCGTAAACTCTCATGGAGTCTTCTGAGGCCCATTGTTGCTGAAAGTAAGCGGTGACCTCGTGCAGTTTTTCCGGTGTTTCGCGCAGGGAAAAAATGCGGATGTTCATCGTCATTGAATTTTTCTCCTTAAAAATTCGCAAGCGTCAGCAGGGAAGGAATTTGCGACAACAGATATAACACCAGCCCAATAGAACCGCCAACCAGCGTGCCGTTGACGCGGATAAACTGCAAATCTTTACCGATGTTCAGCTCGATTTGCTGCGACATATCGCGTGCATCCCAGCTTTTCACCGTGTCGCTAATGTGGCGCGTCAGGAAGGTGGCGAACTCTGGCGCTACTTTATGTGCGGCCTGCTCCAGATGCCCATTCAGTGAGGCGCGCAGGGCGCTGTCGGCTACCAGCGTTTCGCCGAACCACTGCCCGGCGCTGGCGATGCGCTGCTTCACGCGGGAATCATCGGCGTTAATGTCGGTTTTCACCCACTGACGCAGGTCTGCCCACAGCTCGCCAAGATAACGGTTGAAGGCTTCATCTTCCTTCAGATAGCTTTTCAGGCTTTCGGCCCGCACGGCCATTTCCGGATCGTGTTTGAGCTTATCGATGAGCTTAAACGTGGCGCGATCGAAGGCATGGCGGATCTGATGTGCGCGATCGTGGCTGATGTCATCCAGCAAGGAGTTAACGGCATCAGACACCAGCTCGGCGCTGTGCTCGCCCAGCCATTCGGTTGGCAGGATCTTCGCTTTCAGCGGATGCTCGGTTTCCAGCCAGTGCACGACCTGTCTGGCGATAAACGCTCGCGAGCTGTCGCGCTGGAGCAGGGCGATCAGTTGGGCGATCAGCGTGTCGAGCAGCACCTGATGGCGATTGTTTTTGGTCATGCTTTCCAGCATTAGCGCGCTGGTACCGGAGAGATCGACCTTGTCGATGGCCTTGTGCACCGCCCGCTTGATCAGCCGTTGAATGCGCGAGTCGTCGGTCAGTTCGAGAAAACCACTCATGATCTGCAGCAGATGCTGGCCAATACGCTGGGCGTTTTCCGGCTGGCTGAACCAGTTGCCGATCAACAGCGCCGGTTCATGGCGGCGGATCAGCGCGACCAGCGACTGGGTATCGAGAAATTTTTCCTGCACAAACTGACCGAGGTTTTCGCCGATCCGATCCTTATTGCGCGGGATAATCGCCGTGTGCTGCGAGATAAACGGGATCGGCACCCGGCGAAAAAGCGCCACCACGGCAAACCAGTCCGCCAGCGCGCCCACCATCGCCGCTTCGGCGATCGCTTTGATCCCCAGTACCCAGAAATTAGGCGGCAGAAAAAGCGTGATGACGAAGGTGGCAGCGGCAATCAGCAGCAATGAGAGCGCCAGTCGCTTGGCGCGTTTGAGTTCAGCAATTTTATTCATAGGCTTAAGGATAGAGCCAGACGGGGGGATCGTGCAAAAAATGTGGAGCGCCTCCCATTTTCAGGTGGGCTGGGCTTACTCCGGGATCCAGTTGTCCCAGGCGGGCAAGGGGCCGAGTTCCGCCACCAGAAAATCGATAAACGATCGCACCTTCGGATTGCTGTACTTGCTGGGAAAGTACAGCGCATACAGGGCGTGAGTTTCACAGGTGATAGTGCCGTCGAGCATCAGCGGCGTTATCTCTTCTTTTTGAATATGATCGCCAATCAGATAGGTGGGCAAATACGCCACTCCCTGATCTTCTAACACTGACTTCAGCAATACCAGACTGCTGTTGGCCTGGATCGGCATATGCAGTTTCAACTGATGCAGACGATCCTGTTCATCCGCCACCTTGAGCACCGGTGTGAGGCCGGGATAAACCAGACAATCATGATCCACCAGATCGCTTCGACGCTGGGGCATGCCTTTTTTGGCGAGGTAGCCGGGTGAAGCACAGTACGCCCAGCGAACAGGCACCAGCTTGCGCATCGCATAGTTTTGCGGCGGTGCGGTGGAGATGCGCAGGGCGATGTCGAAATCTGTTTCGTTCAGATTCACAAAGTTATCGTTGAGATCGATATACAGATTCACATCCGGGAACTGGGAGCGATATTTATCCACCAGGTTCACCAGCCGGGAATAACCAAACGCAATTGAGCAGGTTATGCGTAATTCACCCTGCGGGCTGTGGTAATAACCGGAAGTGGTATTCAGCGTTTCATCGAATTCTTTCAAAAGCTTATTAGCGCGGTTGAAGAGATATTGCCCGGCGTCGGTCAGGGTAATACTGCGGGTGGTGCGTTTAATTAATGTCGTGCCCAGCGTGTCTTCCATCGCAGCCAGACTTTTGCTGACCGCAGACGGCGATACGTTGAGCTGCGCCGCGGCTTCTGACAATCCTCCGCAGTCGACGATTTTAGTAAAAAACTCCAGATGCTTGAGTGAAATCGGCGTACTCATAGTTTCCTTTAATTCACAAGTGATTTGCAAAAACGGTACGAATAGGCCGTTACATTCGCGTTTTAAACATGCAACTATTGAATCACAGGAAACAACTTGCTGGCAAAATGAAAAAATAACAACTTAGGTGAGTTACGTCACAAAATAAAAGGAGGCGAAACGGAAACTCATCACATTGTGAATTTAATCTCATTAATTATTATTCCAAAGGTACCGATTATGTGGTCACGACTCGAACCCTACAAATCGTCGATTATTTTATTAGTTGCTCTGGTGATTGGCGGCTTATTAGGTATTTATGCCCCATCGTTTGCAAGTAAACTCCAGCCAATAGGTCAGATATTCTTAAACCTGCTATTTATGATTATTGTGCCGCTGGTGGGTATCAGCGTCATGTCTTCGATCGCCAGTATGACCGACCTGAAAAGGCTGGGACGCATTATGGCGATTATCTTTATTGTTTCGATCGCCATGGCCTTTATTCCAGCCGCCGGGATCGTCGCGCTGGCGCTCTGGTATAACCCGGCGCAGGGCGTCACTATCGATCTCTCGCAGTCGGTACAGGCGGGCAGCGGTAAGATGGATTTTGTCAGTATGATCACCACCAGCGACTTTATCGGACTGTTTTCTAAGTCCAATATTCTGGCGCTGATCGTAATGGCGATCATCGCCGGTGTCGCAATTGGCCAGTCGGATCAGGCCGGTAAACGTATTGCGTCGCTGCTGGAAGACGCCAATACCGTGATCATGAAGATCGTTTCGATCATTATGAAGGTCGCGCCGATTGGTCTGGGCTGCTACTTCGCCGCCACCATGGCCAGTCAGGACTCTGCACTACTGTTAACCTTTGCCCGCGCCATCGGCCTGTTTATGGTTGCCACGCTGGTCTACTTTGTCTTTGGCTCGATTCTCTATTCGTATATTGGCGGCGGTATTCCGGCGATCAAAGCCTTTTGGCGTAACGCGATTGAACCGTCTGCGACTGCGCTGGGTACCTGCTCTTCACTGGGGACGCTCCCGGTGACGCTGCGTGCCGGTAAGGCGATGGGGATCAACCCGGAAATCGTTGATGTCTCCATTCCGCTGCTGGTTAACCTCAACAAGGGCGGCGTGGCGATGATTGCCGCACTAAAAATTGTCTTTATCTATTCCGTGTTGGGCATGGAATTCACCACCGAAACCTTCTTCCTGACGATGCTGATTGCGGTGCTCTCCGCCATTATCGTTGGTGGCGTGCCGGGCGGGGCGTTCCTGGGTGAAATCTTTATCGTCACAACGCTCGGCCTGCCGATGGAAGCAATCCCGATGCTGGTGGTGCTGGGCACCATTACCGATGCGCCGGCCACACTGATTAACGTTATCCATGATTTGAATGCGGCGCAGATTGTTGAACGGTTCGCTGGAAAAAAGCAGACCAACACTGAAATAAACTCTACTGCTGCGGTGGTATAGGTCTCACACGGATTAAGAACAGGAGATGTTATGAAAGACGCAATGAAGCTTGAAACGCACCTGGTTGTTGCTGGTCGCGACAAACGCTATACCCAGGGAGCGGTGAATCCGGTTATCCAACGCGCCTCTTCACTGGTATTTGATACCGTGAAGGACAAGAAATTTGCCACCGCCAATCGCGCGAACGGCGAGCTGTTTTATGGTCGTCGCGGAACCTATACTCACTTTGCCTTCCAGAAGGCAATGAGCGAACTGGAAGGCGGCGTTGGCTGCGCGCTGTACCCATGTGGTGCTGCGGCGGTGACCAATGCGATTCTGGCGTTTGTTCAGGGGGGCGATCATATTCTGATGACGGGGGCGGCCTATGAACCAACCCAGGATTTTTGCAATAAGATCCTGAGTAAATTCAACGTGGAAACAACGTATTACGATCCGCTGATTGGTGCAGGTATCGTCGATCTTCTGCGTCCGGAAACAAAGGTTGTATTCCTTGAGTCACCAAGTTCTATCACCATGGAAGTCCAGGACGTGCCGGGGATGGTGAAGGCTATCCGCGCGGTGAATCCGGAGATTGTCATTATGATCGACAACACTTGGGCGGCGGGCGTGCTGTTCAAAGCGCTGGATTATGGCGTGGATATTTCCATTCAGGCGGGAACGAAGTACACCATCGGCCATTCGGACGCCATGCTGGGCACGGCGGTGTCGAACGCCCGTTGTTGGGATCGTTTACGCGAGAACTCCTATCTGATGGGGCAAACGCTGGATGCCGATACGGCCTACAACGGCAGCCGCGGATTGCGCACCCTGGCGGTACGCCTTAAGCAGCATCAGGAGAGCAGCATCCATATTGCCCGCTGGCTGTCGGCAAGGCCGGAAGTGGCACGGGTGAATCATCCGGCATTACCGGAATGTCCGGGCCATGAGTATTTTCAGCGTGATTTTATCGGAAGCTCAGGCCTGTTCTCGTTTGTGCTGAAAAAGAGACTGACCGACGAACAGATGGCGAATTTCCTCGATAACTTCTCGCTGTTCCATATGGCCTATTCGTGGGGCGGATTTGAGTCGCTCATTCTGGCGAACCAGCCGGAAGAGCTGAACAGCATTCGCCCGGCTGGAGAGGTAGATTTCAGCGGCACGCTGGTCAGGGTGCATATTGGCCTTGAGGATATCGACGACCTGATTGCCGATCTGGAAGCGGGATTTGCACGCATTGCGTAAGGTGAGGTGAGCGTAGCCGGATGGCGCTGATGCTTATCCGGCCTACGTAACCCAGTAGGCCGGATAAAACGCCTGTACGACATTCGCGATGACGCTATATTCACAATCAAATTAACTCACAAGTAGTCATTTAAGATCATTTTTTATCAAAAGTAATCTTTGTCACAATTTTCAGCATCCCTCCTGGGTAGCATAGACACTGGTTTTAAGTGTTATGGCATATAAGGGATGATGAGTTATGAAGCTGAAAGATTTATTCTCAAGGACACCGACGGAACGCCGCCATTATGGCGTTGCCGTGTTAGTCGGTATCGTTTCTGGCGTACTTTCTGCATTTGTTAAGTGGGGAGCCGAAGTTCCGCTTCCACCCAGGACATTTTCCCTGGGAAGAAATGAGTTTAATCCTCCGTACCTTTTTCTCCGAGACTATTTAGGGATTGACCCCACGCAAACGGTCTATACCTTTTCTGAACATGTGATTAATCCGGTTATGGTCACGCACATCATATTTTCATTAGTGTTTGCAGTCGGATATTGCGTTGCCGCTGAAATTTTTCCAAAAGTTAAACTTTGGCAGGGGGTACTGGCAGGTTTAATCGTGACGGTGGCAGTTCATGGCATCTTCATTCCCGCCCTTCATCTTTCGCCGCCCTTGTCTCAGCTACCATTTGATGAATATGTGTCGGAAATTATTGGACATATTTTCTGGTTTTGGGTCATTGAAATGATTCGTCGTGACCTGCGTAATCGGATCACGCATGAACCCGATGCGGAAGTTCCGTTATCTCTCGTCAGATGATTAAAAGTTGATGCACTATGATGGATTGCCCCCGACCGCTAAACACAAAACCAGTGTTCGCGAATGGGGGCGGTTCATAGGAGGTTAACTCTCTGTGACTAATGCGGTGGCCTCATGCTGACGTACGCGCTTTAGTAAGCCTGCCAGCGTGAACACGACGGCAATACCAGCCATCACCGCCAGCAGATGAAACGAAATCCTGCCGCCGTTGAACCATAACCAACGCCCAATTTCGACAGAAACCGCCATCACCGTCAGGATCACCATATTCAACGACGCCGAAACCGTACCCTTCGGTAAGTTGTTGGAAAATAGTGTAAAGCGGAATAACGTTGGGAAGATCATCCCAATACCAAACGCATACAGGCTGGTCCCCAGCACCGACCACAGCCAGACGTGCGGCCACAGTAAATTGCCAGCAATCAATACCGCCAGCCCGCTCAACTGAATGGGAACCGCTCGCCAGATAAAGCGTGGCCGGGTCGGATCCTTCACGAAGCGGACGACCACCATATTGGCGACGATCACCGCGCCAAATACCGGGGCCTGTGCCCAGGCAAACTCCGATGTGGTCATGCCGCCAGCATCGATCAGAATAACCGGTGAGACCGCCACCCAGCTCATCATCGGGATATAGCTTAACGACAGCGTGGCTGCGCCAAACAGGAACACCCGGTTGCGGAAAACGTCGCGAAAATCACGCACTACGCTGCGCGCACTGAACGGCACCGCGCCACGCTGGACGGTTTCTGGCATTGCTAATGTGAGTCCAATGAGTGCGATAAGCCCCATGACGGCGATAATGGCAAACAAGATCTTCCAGTGTACAAAGTGCATTAGCGCTGCTCCGGAGAGCGGGCCGATAACCGGTGCCACCAGCACAATAGAGGTGATTACCGCCATTAGCTTGATGGCCTTTGTTTGCCCAAATGCCTCCTGCACCGTGACATAGCCGACGGTGGCGATAAAACAGATGCTGGTGCCTTGCACAAAACGGGCGGCCAGAAATTGCGTCATCGAGGTGGTGAACAATGTGGCAGCGCAGGCGAGCGTAAAAATTAGCGCTCCCGCAATCAGTACCGGACGGCGGCCAATCCGATCGGAAAGCGGCCCCAGCAGCCATTGCAGCGCCATACCACCAGCCAGATAGAGGCTGACCGCCGCGGGCGCCAGGCTGACGTCGGCGTTGAAATCGCGTACGACATTAATGATGCCGGGCTGGATTAGGTCCGTCGACAGATAGGCGGCGAAGTCATATAAAATCAATGCGACAGGAAAAAAAAGCGTTGTGGCGCGTTGGGAGAAAAACGCGAGAATCCGTTGCATAAAACAGCTCCTTGTCGGGAGAAAACCCTCAACGGGAAAAGCGAAATTCAATACCGTCTTTGAGACGTCAGACCGATGACAGAAAAAAAGCAGACTGCAAATGTACTGAATTTCATGTAATCAAAAACGCTGTCTGCGCGAAGCGCAAACAGAAGATACGCTCACTGACGCGGGGTCAGAAAACGTAACGATTACAGGTAACAATCAGCACATCGCACCTCAGGAAGAGTAAGTTGAACGGGTAATAACCATCCGCAGTGTAATGCGGATTGGATATTAATTAAACGAGTTTATCCGGTTTATATGCAGAAAATCGCCCTGGAAATCAGACTACGATGCTCTGCAAAAACCGCAGAGCGATGGCACAACCGAAGATAATCAATACACCGCCAGCGATACGTTCTACCCATAATATCCCTCTGGATAACCGTCGCTGGATCTGCGGTAAACCGATGAACATCACGATCAGCAGATCCCAGCACAGCACTATGCTGGTCATCCAGATCCCGCTCATGGTTTGTTGCAGCAGCGTCACCGACGGGCCGAGCAGGGCGGTCATTAGTGCCAGATAGAACAGCGCATTTTTTGGGTTGAGCAGTGACGAACCCAATCCCAGCAGTAGCTGTTTGCCAAATCCTGGACAGGTAGACTGGGCGTCTGTTCCGGTCAGCGTTTGCGGGCGGCTGCGTACCAGCAGGCTGCCAATCCACAATAAATAGAGCGCGCCCAGCAGCTCAATAACCGTAAACAACAGGGGAAGCTGGCGCAGGATCCCCCAACCGATAATTGCCAGCAGGACATACAGCCCGTTGCCGAAAGCGATCCCCACGCACAACCCGGCGCTGCCGCGCATCCGGTATCGTGCGGCGTAACCGACCAGTAAAAAGAAGTCCGGCCCGGGGCTAAGCAATGCGACGAAATGCGCCAGTGCCAGCGCGGGAAAAGCAGAAGGAAAAAGTACAGAAAGCAGCGACATAGCGACCTCAGAGAATGAATCTGAGATCACCGTACGCCTGACGCAGCGCTAATTATTGTCTGATATTGATCGTCCCAACGCGTACTGGCGCGGTGTGGTGGCGGTGTAGCGAACAAAGGTGCGATGGAAATGGCTCTGGTCGGCAAACCCGCTCTGGTAGCCGACATCGGCAATTTCGTCTCCGGCCCGCAGCCGCTGGCGAGCATAGTCAATCCGTATGATGTTCAGATAACTTCCTGGCGTCAGCCCGGTGTCCTGCTTAAAGGTACGGATCAGCGTCTCTTTACGCATGTGACATTCATGTGCCAGCTCATCGAGCGAGGGCGGCGCGAGCAGGCTGGACTGCAACCGTTCGCGCAGATACTGGCTGGTTGCGCTTAGGTTTTCTGGTGTGACCGACTGTAACGGCAGCGAGTGAAGCAATGTTTGCGCGGCATCCGTTATTTGTGCGATTTGGCGTTGCGGCATGAGCGTCACAAGGTGCATATAACGCTGGAATAATTGCGCATCGCGGATAATGGGAGCAGGCGTGCAAAGCCGCTGATTGGTGTTCTGTGCAGGCAGATTAGCAAGACACCACTTGGCATCAAGATAAAGCATATGATAGCTGCGAAACTGTCCGTTAACAGGATTACAGCTGTGAGGTGCCAGCGGCGGTATCACAATCAGATCGCCCACCTGCAGATGGTATTCCTCGCCATCGCACAGACAGCACGTTTCCCCCTCGAGAATTACCCCAATCGAGAGCTGAGAGTGGTGATGCCGCTTATAGGCCTGCTGGCTTTGCCAGGTGCTGCGCAGTTCCAGCCACGGCAACTGCTCATCACGCCAGAACGATTGTGGAATATCTCGGGTATGCGTCACATCGTGTCCTCCCTGAAAGTGATGGTTTGTTATAGCACAGGCCGGGAGGTGAAAAAGTGGGAATGCGCATTGAGATGGCGATTCTGCGTGACGTGTTCCAGACAAATGTAGACGTTACATAAGGGCGTTGTTATCCCGGAAATCGCCTCGCAAAGAGAGAAAGTTGCAGGTGAGGATGTGGTTTTCCGGCGCTACAGTCATGGCATCTTATTTTCAGGTGAAGGATCGCCATGAACAAAGCTTCCGCTTCAACACCGCATGATGCGGTTTTTAAAACATTTTTACGTCACCCTGAGACTGCACGGGATTTCCTACAAATACATCTTCCCGCTTCGCTGCGCGAGCTTTGCGATCTTCAGACGCTTAAACTCGAGTCAGACAGTTTTATCGAAGAGAATTTACGTGCGTACTATTCCGATGTGCTGTGGTCGGTGAAAACGACGGATGGGGATGGATATATTTATGTAGTGATTGAACACCAAAGCACACCGGATGCGCATATGGCATTCAGACTGATGCGCTATGCGGTAGCGGCCATGCAGAAACATTTAGATGCCGGGCATCAGCAGTTGCCGCTGGTGGTGCCGATGCTGTTTTATCACGGCGCTAAAAGCCCGTACCCTTATTCGCTGTGCTGGCTGGATGAGTTTGCCAACCCGAAGCTGGCTCGTCAGCTGTATGCTGCGGCGTTTCCGCTGGTGGATATTACGGTTATTCCGGATGACGAAATTGTGCAGCATCGACGTATGGCGTTGCTGGAGTTAATCCAAAAACATATCCGTCAACGCGATCTTATGGGGTTGGTCGAGCAAATTGTTTCCCTGCTACTTACCGGACTGACTAATGACACTCAGATAAAGACGCTGTTTAATTATA
Organism: Citrobacter sp. Cpo069; assembly: GCF_030332785.1. Lineage (NCBI taxonomy): Bacteria > Pseudomonadati > Pseudomonadota > Gammaproteobacteria > Enterobacterales > Enterobacteriaceae > Citrobacter > Citrobacter sp. Cpo069. Next base: position 312,953 of record NZ_JAOWHD010000045.1, on the reverse strand, counting down.
TTTTACGAACTGGCGATGCACCTCGATTCAGTGAGTTTATTCGCGGGGTTGCCGAACGTTCACCGCAGCACAAGGAGCATTTGATGACGATCGCGGACAGATTACATGAGGCAGGATTTCAAAAAGGATGGTTTGAAGGCAAGCTGGAAGGTAAACAAGAAGGCAAACAGGAAGGACTGATAAAGGGGCGACGTGATGAGGCGCTACGTATTGCCCGCACCATGCTGGCAGATGGCATCGATATCAGCACGGTACAAAAAATCACCCGACTTTCCGCTGAAGATATTCAGGGTTTAAGCCATTAGATATAGCTTAAACTGCCTAATTGCCTGCCCGGAAGCGCCGGGCAGCTCGATCTACTCTATTGCCGTTTTTACCGCCTCTCCGAGCTTCTGCATTACTTCCCGATGCTTATCGTTTGGCGGCAATGCGCAGTTGATGCGCACACAGTTGCGATACTTCCCCGATGCGGAGAACAGAGAACCCGGTGCAACCTGGATTTTGAGGCGACAGAGCTGCTTAGCGACACAGAACATATCAACCTGGAGCGGCAGCTCGACCCACAGCATAAAGCCACCTTTTGGTCGGGTGACGCAGATCTCGCAGGGGAAGTATTCCCGTACCCAGCAGGTGTAGATCTCCATATTGCGCTGATAAATCTGGCGCATACGCCGGATATGCCGATGATAATGACCTTCGCGCACAAAGGTCGCCGCCGCCAGTTGCGTAGCGGGAACGTTAGTGCCGATGACGGCGTACTTCATGTGCAGCAGCTTGTTGTAATAACGACCGGGCACCACCCAACCCACGCGCAGACCGGGGGCGACGGATTTGGTAAACGAACTGCAGAGTATTACGCGGCCGTCGCTGTCCCAGGAGTGGATCGTGCGCGGGCGCGGATACTCTGTGGCCAGCTCGCCATACACATCGTCTTCAAAAATGACGATGTCGTGACGCTGGGCGAGGGCGAGCACCGCCCGTTTACGCGCATCCGGCATAATGAATCCGAGCGGGTTGTTGCAGTTGGGAACCAGCAGGACCCCTTTAATCGGCCACTGATCCAGCGCCAGCTCCAGCGCTTCAATGCTGATCCCGGTATCCGGATCGGTTGGGATCTCAATCACCTTGATCCCTAAGCCGCGCAGTAGCTGCATCGTGCCGTAGTAGGCCGGTGATTCAACGGCGACAATATCTCCGGGCTGGCAGACCGTCAGCAGCGCCAGCGACATTCCACTCTGACTGCCGCTGGTGATCACAATATCGTCTGCATTGACCACCGAACCGCCGTCCAGCATCAGCCGCGCAATCTGCTGACGCAGTTCACGGCATCCGGAGATTTCATCGTAGCCCAGTATCGCGCGCAGATTATGTTGTGCCACGCGGCTGAGCTCGCGCCACAGCGGCTTCAGGCTCGGTTGATTAATATCGGGCACGCCGCTGCTAAACGGGATTATCGATTTGTCCGCGTTGCCCTTTAGCATATCCAGCACCTGATCCCACTGGGTTATTTCGACCGGACGCTGTACCGGACGCGACATCGGTGGCACGGGTGGCTGCGCTTTTTGTGGCGCGACAAAATAACCGGAACGTGGCTGGGGCGTGATCAGCTGGCGCTGTTCCAGCGTCTGATACGCCTGCTGGACGGTGCTGATGCTGACCCCATGCTCCTGGCTCAGGCTGCGTACCGAGGGCAGTTTTTCGCCATGGCGATACAGCCCCTGCTCAATGCGTTCGGCCAGCAGATTGGCCAGATGTTGGTAACGCGTCATGCTGTATCCCTCATGGGTACCATACAGATTAAAAAATCAGTACAGATTGGCGTGAAAAAAGCGATGCAGAACTCTTTTTAACCAATCTGTATGTTAAATAAAAGTACTTTTTGAGTCTGTATTGTTTTGGGCCAGATCCGTGAAGATAAAGCCTCTGGCAAGGCGGGGAGGCAAGGTATGGAATTTCACGAGAATAAAGCAAAACAGCCGTTTATTGGGTTTGTACTGATCTGGCGGGCATACAAGGCGTGGCGGCTGCGAGCGCAAACGCGGCGCGTATTGCAACAGATGAGTGATGAGCGGTTGCGGGACGTCGGGCTGCGACGCGATCAGGTGGAGTGATTTTCTTTCATCGACAGAGGCTGGGGATTATCGCCCCTCCTCTTTTATATTCACGATATTTATCAATTCATGCTTCTGGTTAGTCCGTTTCTTGATACTTATCCTGATAAGTATTATTTTCTCTTCAGCGATGAGAGGAAAGTAAGATGACTGAAGATGAACTGTTTGCCCGCCGCCCGATGGGGATGCGCATGGCAATGGTGGTGCGCCAGTGGCGGGCCATTATTGATGCTGCCATCACCGATACTGGCCTGACGCAGTCCAGCTGGACGGTACTGATGCAACTGTATCAACTGGGAGACAACGTCTCAGTCAGTGAACTGGCACAAATGCAGGGCATCGAACTGCCGCCGCTGATGCGCACCCTCTCGCAGCTGGAAAAGCAGGGCTATCTGCTGCGCTCCACATCGCCCTATGACAAACGCATCCGCCTGCTGGCGCTGACCGCGCAAGGCCGCGCAAGGCTGGATGAACTCAACCGGGTGATAGAGACATACCAACATCGCGTCACCTGCACCATCCCTGAGGCGGAACTCGCTTCCTTCAGCGCCACGCTCAATCAAATCGCCTGCAATCTGCGGACAATCCGCGAAGAAGATAACAAGATCTAAAAAACTATGATGACCCCAGAACAAAAATTTGCCCGTTGGGTAAGGGTGAGTATTGCCGCTTTCCTGGTAATATTCGCCTGGTTTATCGTTGCCGATATCTGGATCCCGCTGACGCCGGACTCCACGGTGATGCGCGTGGTAACGCCTGTTTCCTCACGCGTTTCCGGCTACGTCTCGCAGGTGCATGTACACAATAATAGCCAGGTGAAGAAGGGCGATTTGCTGTACGAACTGGATCCGACGCCATTTATCAATAAGGTCGAGGCTGCGCAAATTGCCCTTGAGCAGGCGAAGCTGAGTAACCAACAACAGGATGCGCAGATCGTCTCTGCCCGCGCCAACCTGCGCACCGCGCAATTCAACGCCCGCAACGATAAGACCACCTTAGACCGCTATCAGCGCCTGAGCGCCATGCAGAACGTGTCGCAATCCGATCTCGACAAGGTGCGTACCGCCTGGCAAACCAGCGAGCAGTCGGTGGCGGCGCTGAATGCCAGTATTCAGAACCTGCTGATCCAGCGCGGCGAGCGCGATGACAAACGTAACGTAACGCTGCAAAAATACCGTAACACGCTGGAAGAGGCGCAGCTGAACCTCGGCTGGAGCAAAGTATATGCCCAGACCGACGGTACGGTGAGTAATCTCCAGCTTAGCCCCGGACTTTACGCCACTGCCGCCACGCCGCTACTGGCGCTGGTCAGCCATCAGACCGATATCGTAGCCGACTTTCGCGAGAAAAGTCTGCGCCACACTAAAGTGGATACCGATGCCGCCGTGGTGTTCGACGCCATGCCGGGCAAGGTTTTCTCTGCCCGCGTCACCAGCAGCGATGCTGGTATTCTGGCGGGCCAAGAACAGGTTAATGGCCAGTTGTCGCAACCGGAACAGTCCACCCGCTGGGTGCGCGATGCCCAGCGTATGCGTATTCACGTCGCGCTGAACGAACCGCTCGACACGCCGTTACCGACCGGGGCGCGCGCCACGGTACAGCTGTATAACAGCGAGGGGATGTTCGCTCGCACTTTTGCCGGGGCGCAGATCCACCTCGTTAGCTGGCTGCATTATGTCTATTAACACACTGGCCCACGTCTTTACGCCGCACGGGAATATTGTCTACACCGCCAATGATTTTCGCCAGACCCTGCGTATCTCCGTTGCCGGGACAATCGCGCTGAGTATTTCGACCTTCTACAACGTGCAGTACGGCGTGTTCTTTGTGGTTTATCCGCTGATGCTGCTGTCGCTGGTACCGGTATTCAACCGCCATGTGGCAACACAGTTCGTGTTCAGCGCGGCGGTGAACTGCGTTGAAATGGTGCTGATCGTCGGTTATCTTTCACAGTGGCCGCTGGTTATGACACTGATGGTGTTCGGCCTGTATGTAATGCGTTTTCGTTTTATGAGCAAAGGACCGCTGTTTCTGCTCGGTTCGATGGGCGTGGTGTGCCAGAGTACGATGCTCAACTTTATGAGCTATCCCACCACCAACTGGCATACGCTGATGTTCTCCAATATGGAAGCCTGCGTCATGGCGGTGGCGCTGAGCGCGCTGCTGCATTATCTGATCCCGGACGTGGAACCCCGCCAGCCACCGCCGCGCATTGAGAAAGATGCCGCCCGGGTGCGCCATGAATCGCTGCTTTCCGGCACGGTGGCGACGATGATTTTTGTGGTCTTCCAGATCTGCGATTTGAGTGATTCGCTGTCGGCGCTGATGGCCGGCATTTTGATCCTGTTTCCGATGCACTACCGCGGCGCGGTGATCAGCTCGATTTGGCGCGTGGTCGGCGTGGTGCTGGCCTGCCTGTATATTCTGCTGGTGCAGCTGCTTATCTATGATTTCAGCAACCATATGCTGCTGATGATGCCGCTGATTGGCCTCGGGCTGGCGTTCAGTGCCCGCCTGCACGTAATGGAAAAAGTCGGGGCAGGCGTGGGGTTTGCCAGTATCACTACCATCGGCATTATGTTTGGCCAGAACCTGCACCCGGATCAGGACCTGGTATTCAGCGATCTGTACCGTATCACCTCCGTCACCGTCGCGCTGGTGGTAACGCTCACCATGGTATTTCTGGTGCACCGGGTTTTGAACTGCTTTGCCGCGACGCGGTTTGTGATTACCGAATGAGTGGGGGCAAGTGCCGGATGGCGGCTGCGCCTTATCCAGCCTACGGGAAAGTGCCATTTGTAGGCCCGGTAAGCGTAGCGCCACCGGGCGTTTTCAAATTGCCTGCTATTTCACCGTTCTCAAATTATTCAGAATACAATTTATTTGTTCGAGAAATAAAAATATATAAATTATAAATATTCTGAATTTTAATAATTGTGACCTTATAAACAAATATATTTTTACGATTAAATATGATGGGTGTGATTATTATATTTTAAAGGGTATAAATCCATATGACATGGGAATATAAAGTATCGACAGGTATACTGAGCCATAACGGTGAGTTAATTGCTTATTGCTACAGTGGTGCCGGTGAATCAAAGGATAAACCGAACTGTGAACACATACGTAACAAGGGCCCCATTCCTCGAGGTATTTATTTTATTGCAGGATGGAATAATCACAAAAGCCCCTCCGCTATCATCCTTGAACCTATTGCAGGGACCAATACTTTTGGCAGAGATCATTTCGAAATTCATGGCGATAAAAAAGGGCAGCCACCGGGAACGGCATCTGCAGGGTGTATCATTATGAATGGACAAGATAAGCGCCAAACCATTTACGATTCGGGTGATACAATTTTGGTGGTAAGATAATGAAATTTATTATTATCTTCTTTCTATTTATGCTTTCGGGTGCCTCCTGCGCTGCAGAGCATACTGCACCTCAGCTTCTGCAGATGATAAATGAAAAAGGAGCAAATGCTGTTGTACACACACTTTATCATGACAATGAATCAGAATGGTGGAACCATATCATTCCTGAAATTAGCAAAGGTAATAATGGCTGGTTAACGGTGGCAAGTGCTTTGGAACCTGGAGTTGATGCCAGTACTGCGGAAGATTTGCAGGGGGCGGTATCTGAGGCCATTCCACATAATCCAGCCGGTGTTCTGGCTATTCTCAACGATAAGAGACCATTGTTGACTATTGAGCAGATATGTGCATTTTCCTCTTTCCCTGAGTCAGAAGACGAAATGAATAAGCTATTTGTTAACTCCATCAGGGAAATGTATAAGATCAAAACGGCAGAAGGGAAACGGTGTATTGCGGTCATGATAAATACTGTCGAAAATTCTGTTCCCTTTAATAAGGATTTATAAATGGCTATCCCTGGATATATGTCAATAATCGATGATGCTGGTAATGTTATCAAAGGTAGTGTGATAGTAAAAGATCGTGAAAATCAGATCGAGGTTTTAGGTTTGTATCATAATGTGAGTTACAACTCTGACTTGCATAATGGAAGGGTATTGAGTAAACGTCAACATCGTCCATTTTTAATTGAAAAGGAAATTGATGCTTCTAGTGTGCTTTTGTATAAAGCATTAAGTACCGGAGAAACATTAAGGAAAGCGGCTATTGATCTCTATCGAATAAATGATGCTGGTCAGGAAGAGGTCTATTTCACGATAACCCTGGAAGATGTGAAAGTCGTTACGATTTTTTCACTGATGCACGATGTTAAAGATCCTTATTACGAAAAACAGACCCATCTTGAACTTGCTCAGTTCCGCTACAAGAAGATTACCTGGCACTATCATGATGGGAATATAGTCCACTCTGATGATTGGGATTATCGCTTAGGGTCTTGAGTAAATGGCTCTGGATAAAATGATGTCACCCTGAGCCGTAATGCAATCAATACACGGCGCTTATACTCCTGAGCGCCGTCTGGCATCTGAGAATTTATCCCTGCTTGCGCGGTTTCGCCGAAATCACGTTGATAAACTCCTGCACCTGCTGTTGCTTACGCGCGGACAGCTTGCATACTCGACGCAGCGACTGCAATAACGCCGGTTCTTCCGGCTCCGGCAGTTTTGTCGTTAGTACAATACAGCCTGGCATCACTCTGACATCGAATTTGCAGCCGGTGGCGAAACCGGCGGCTTCCAGCCACTGGCCTTTCATAATAATTGCCGGAACATGCGTGTAATCCGGATAACGACTCGCATAAGTGACGGTGCCCAGACGATTATTTGCCGGGGAGACTTCTGGATCGGTGAATTCTGCAATAGAATGCTTGGTAGTCATGATGGCTATTCTCCGAGAATAGTGATTGTGATTAGCGAGGCGCTCGTGTTGCAGCACGGGCGTCTTGCGATAAATAACACCTGTAAAAATACCCAGTAGATAAAAATAAAGCCAGCTAAAAATAGACAATAATAAACGCGTAACTGGAATTATAAATGTGGGAATTAAATTGAGGGGAAATATAAAGTAGCCGGATAAGCAAAGCGCCATCCGGCAATAAAATTAGTGCAGCGTAGTCATATGGTGCTGCTTAAAATTCTCCGCCTGCGACAGCACACCCATATACACATCATCATTCGCCACCGGCGGGAACTTGTGCTTGTGCAGCAGCAGGATCAGCTCTACCTTCAGTTTCGCCTTAATATCATCACGCTTGCTCCAGTCCGGATACTTCGAGGTGTTATCGACCACCGCCTTCATCTCTTTCGCCAGCGCCAGCATCTTGTCGTCCTCATAGGTGAACTGATACTTATCGCGCATATGCGCCAGGATGTCGTAAAAGGCTTTCTCTTCGATATCAATCCCCATCTCGGCATAGGTGCCCATCTCGGTTTTAATATCGTAGATAATGTCGGTCATCTCCTGGCTGAAGTTATCAAACTCTTCACCATTGAGGACGTCATCTTCCCGGCGCTCGTTATATTTATCCATAATAGACTGGAAACGACGGGTGAAGTTGATCCCCTGAAGCTGGTTGATCTGTTTAAAATCGCTGATGGCTTTTTCCAGCAGCTTTTGCAGCAACTGGATTTTAGTGGCCGGCAGTTTGATCTTATTAATGCGCGCCAGATAATCGTCGTCGAAAATATCGATCGACTCCGCTTTCTTATCGCCCAGGAAAAACAGCTCTTCCACGCCGTCGGCTTTCAGCGCTTCGGCGATCATCTCGCGCACGCGGGCGTTCATCTGCGTGACGTCCGGCGCGTCGCCTTTGGTCAGTTTGAAGACGATAGAGCGCACGGCAATATAAAAATGGATATGGTTGCGCTCGGCCTGCGACAGCGCCTCGCTGCCGCAGCAGACGTCATAGGCCGCTTTCAGCCGCTTCACCAGCCCCATAAAGCGGCGTTCCAGCTTCTGGGTGCGCATGACAAATTCTGCCGCGAAGTTCAGGCAGGCCAGCTGCGCCTGCGGCTCGCCGCTGAAATAGGCGCGGCTGTCGAATTCATGGAAAACTTCAGCCAGTAGCGCGAGATGGTTTTTCACCTCGATCACCGACTGCTGAATATCTTCAAAGTTGGTGGCGTCGATGCGCGAATACATCGCCAGCGCCTGGTTCATCTGGCGTTTAATGCCGATATAGTCGACGACCAGCCCTTTGCTTTTGCCTTCCAGCTTGCGGTTAACGCGGGAGATAGTCTGGATCAGGTTATGCTTTTGCAGCGGCTTATCGATATAAATGGTGTCCAGCTCCGGCACGTCAAAACCGGTCAGCCACATGTCCACCACGATGGCGATTTTGAAATTCGACTTCGCGTTTTTGAACTGTTTATCCAGCTCTTTGCGGTACTCTTTACTGCCCAGCAGCTCGTACAGTTTCGCGTCATCGTCTTTGCCGCGTGTCATCACCATCTTGACCATTTCGGACGGCGGCAGCTCTTTCTCCTCCTGCTCGGTCAGCTCAACCCCATCCGGGGCCTGCTTAACCTCAAACCACGAGGGACGAAAGTCTTTCAACTGACAATAGAAATCCCAGGCAATCTCGCGGCTGGCGCAGACAAACATCGCTTTGCCTTTCACCGTTGAGCCTTCGGCGACACGCTTTTCATAGTGCTGCGCAAAGTCTTCCGCCAGCGCTTTCAGGCGATCTTCATCGCCAAGAATGGCGTTCATGGTGGCGCTGGCTTTTTTGCTCTCGTCGATTTGCCACTCGTTGGTGCCCGCATTGGCGCACTCTGCGTAATACTTTTCTACCTCTTCCAGCTTACCGGCATCGAGGATGACCTTCGCGGCGCGGCCTTCGTAGACGATGCGCACAGTGATCTCATCCTGCACGGATTCGGTCATGGTGTAGCTGTCGATGATGTTGCCAAAGACTTCCATCGTGGCGTCGATAGGCGTGCCGGTAAAACCAACGTAGGTGGCCTGCGGCAGCGAGTCGTGCAGATATTTGGCGAAACCGTAGGTTTTGCGCACCCTGCCGCTCTCTTTATCGACGATCACTTTCTGATCGAGGTTAACCTGGCTGCGGTGCGCTTCGTCGGAAATACAGATGATATTGCTGCGCTCGGAGAGCAGCTCGGTATCTTCGGTAAATTTATGGATAGTGGTCAGGAAGACGCCGCCGCTGTTGCGACCGGCCAGTTTTTCCCGCAGATCCTCGCGGCTGGTGACGGGCACCACGGTGTCGTCGCCGATATAGTTTTTGGTATTGCACATTTGCGCCGAGAGCTGATCGTCGAGATCGGTGCGGTCGGTGATTAGCACGATGGTCGGGCTGGCGAACTCGACGCTTTTCATCAGCAGGCGGGTTAAGAACTGCATGGTGTAGCTCTTGCCGCAGCCGGTCGCGCCAAAGTAGGTGCCGCCCTTGCCGTCGCCGAAAGGTTTACGCGCCCGTTCGATGCTGTAGTACAGCTTGCGCGCCGCATAGTACTGCGGGTAGCGGCAGCAGATTTTCACTTCATGTTTGGCTTTATCCGGGAAGCAGATAAAGTTTTTGATCACGTCCAGCAGGCGGACCGGGTGAAACAACCCCTGAATCATTGAGTGCAGGGAAGGGATGCCGTCCTGCTCGCGGTTTTCATTGCCGGTGACTTTGCGCCAGGAGTAGAAATACTCGTACGGCGCAAACAGGTTGCCCATGCGGTTATTGACGCCGTCGCTGATGATGCAAAGCGCGTTATAGACAAACAGCTGCGGAATATCGCGGCGATAGCGGGTGCAGAGCTGTTTATACGCGTCGCCAATACTGGCTTCCTGCTCGCGCACCGCACTTTTAAATTCAAACACTACTAACGGCAGGCCGTTAATATACAGGATGGCATCCGGAATGCGCGGCTGGTTTTCTTTGCCGGTGATGGTCAGCTGGTTGACGATTTTTACCCGATTCAGCGGCTGGGTAAGATGATAACTTTCCGACGTTTCCGCGGCCTGTTGCAGCGGAACCTCTTCGGTATCAAACAGTTCACGCAGGGCGGCGGGCAGGTGCCGGGTGTCGAGCAGTTCGATATAGAGATCTTTCTGCTGGCGATCGTCGCGTTTAAACAGGAAACCGTTGGCCAGCCAGCCGCAGAAAATTTTGTTGCTTTCATAGAGATCGGAGGCAGGCAGGGTGGTGAACTGTTTGATCAGCCGCTGGATCTCCTCTTCGGTGATGCCGTCGGCCTGATAGCGCGCGGCGAGGTAATGGTGAAGATCGTCTTCGATAATCACCTGATCGAGGCTGGAACGCGGTACATTATCGCCGATCAGGTGCTGATAGCCCTGATCCTGTAACAGTTCAATTATCGCCTGTTCTAACTTCGCTTCACTGAATGAGAGAGGCATATCTCGCTCCGGCCCTGGCTGAGTTTCTGGTAAGGGTTCCTGTAACAGAGAAAACCTTAACAGAAAGCCCCTGATTTTTCAGGGGCAAAATGCGTTATGCGGGTTCGGTTTGGTTGGCTAAATTTGGTAGATCCTCCAGGGACAGCTCGCCGGAGATGAGTTTGGGGAGCAGGGTGTCGCGGAGGGCGGTTAACTGTTCATTTTCGTTATTGTTAAGTTGTCCTTTCGTCCAATAACCTTCTAATAGCAATTCAAATTTTTCTAAGATATTTTTATTAGGTAAGATGATTTTATACTTAAGCAGATCTTTGGCTTCTGCTCTGGGCATTCTTGTTCCTGTAGAGCGTAAATTTGCATATGCTACAAACTCATCAGTAAAAGCATACATTGCCATGAAAGATTTATAAAATTTCTCTTTTGCACGGAAAACTAATATATCAGTTGAGCATATTCCTGAGAATGGAGTTATTGCTACTTTGTGAAAATAAGGGCGCAATTTACCGAATAGCAAATCGCCTTTATTGAAAGCCGATTTATTGCTGGATACATCGCTGCCATTCCCATAGCTAGTAATAAAAATATGCTTACGTTCTAAATGTTCTAATCCAATATAATGAATATCGTCACAAATATCATCTGATTTGATATTTTTTTTTATTAAAACTGCAATGTCTGAAAAATCTCTAATATGCCAGTTTTTCGGTACCCAGCCCAACTCAGTTTCTTCAAATTCTGCCGGGAATAGTGCACGAATATCCGCCGGAAGTGGTTTGAAATCTGCACTATTGCGTACTTTTTGACGCAGCTCGGCGTGAGATTGCAGCGGTTCCGGGATTGGGTTTCCCGCGTCCAGCGCGTTATCAATCACCGGGTCGAAATCCACAAACCAGGATTTGAACAGGGTTTGGGACATTTGTTCCAGGGTTTGGTTGATTTGGCGGTTTAGATTGATTTTGTTATCAATAGACTTTGAAACCTCAGAGATTCGCTTTTGTTCTGAAAGTGGAGGAAGTCTCAACTTAAATTCTTTCAAAATACCAAGGTTGATATGAGGAACTCCTCCAACAATAGCATTATTTTCAATCAATGCCTTGGCTTCATTAGTTCTGAAATATGTGTAGATAAAATATGCATCCGCTTGTTTCGGATTTACAGTCAACTTCATTTGGCTCTGTGACACAATATATCGTTCGTATATTGAGTCTTCAGGAATCAACGCTACTTGTCCCAACGTTCCTCGTTGTGTAAATACAATGTCTCCACGAAAGGCCATGTTGCGTTGTAATTCTTTTGCTTTATCCGGAGAAACAAAAACAAAGCCACTCTCTGAAAATATGTCTCCGGCTAAATTGGTGCCCCGGATAACAGGAACACCTGAATCGACATAATGTTTTTGTGAAAGAGAAGAACCGAATGGGCCTCCAACACAACTATATTTCTCAGGTGACTTAATATCGTCAATGCTAACGGTGGCCCAATTACTCCCCATAACCCAGCGCCTCCAGGTTCTGGCGAATCGTGTTATCCAGTTCTTCTGCCTGCTTCATCTGCGCAAACAACGTCTGCGACAACTCGCGCATTTTGGTTTCAAACGCCACGCCGTCGTCTTCCTGCTCGGCGGCACCGACGTAGCGGCCCGGCGTCAGCACATAGTCGTTATCCTTGATCTCTTCAATCGTCGCGACCTTGCAGAACCCGGCCTGGTCTTCGTACTTCGCCAGCTTGCTGTCGCCGCGCTTCACGCGCTCGGCCAGCTCTTCCGGCGTGCTGCGCCAGGCGTGGTAGGTGTCGGCGATGGTGGCGATATCGTCCGCCGTCAGCTCTTTGGTGGTGCGGTTCATCATGGTGCCGAGATTACGCGCATCGATAAACAGCGTTTCGCCTTGGCGGTTGCGATAGCCTTTGGCCGGATCGGCTGCCTTCGATTTGGTCATAAACCACAGGCACACCGGGATCTGGGTGGTGAAGAACAGCTGGCCGGGCAGGGCGATCATGCAGTCGATCAGATCGTTTTCGATCATTTGCGCGCGGATCTCGCCTTCGCCGCTGGTGTTGGAACTCATCGAGCCGTTCGCCAGCACAAAACCGGCGGTGCCGTTGGCCGACAGCTTGGAGAGCATATGCAGAATCCAGCCGTAGTTGGCGTTACCGGTCGGCGGCGTACGGTAACCGGCAAAGCGCGGGTCTTTGGTCAGCTCGGCGTCGTTGCGCCAGTCTTTCAGGTTAAACGGCGGGTTGGCCAGAATATAGTCGGCTTTCAGGTCCGGGTGCTGATCGCTGAAGAAGGTGTCCGCCGGGCGTTCGCCAAGGTTGGCGGAAAGGCCACGAATGGCAAGGTTCATCTTCGCCAGCTTGTAGGTGGTGGCCGTCAGCTCCTGGCCGTACAGGGCGATATCGCGGCTTTTCCCCTGGTGGCTTTCAACAAACTTCACCGACTGCACAAACATCCCCGCCGAGCCGCAGCAGGGGTCATAAATTTTACCCTGGAACGGTTCGAGCATTTCGGTCAGCAGCGTCACCACGCATTTTGGCGTATAGAATTCACCGCCCCCCTTGCCTTCGGTGGCGGCAAACTTACCGAGGAAGTATTCGTACACGCGACCGACCAAGTCTTCTTTCGACAGCGCTTCCACGTCGGTTTCGTGGGCCAGCGTTTCGATGTTATCGATGGTGTCGATCAGCGACGCCAGCTTCTTGGTTTCCAGATTCTGACGGCTGAAGTAGTTGTCCGGCAGCGCGCCTTTCAGCGTCGGGTTGCGCTTCTCAATGGTGGAGAGCGCGGTATCAATGCGCACGGCAATATCATCCTGCTTGGCGTGCTGTTTGATGAACGACCAGCGCGCCTCTTCCGGCAGATAAAAGATGTTGTCCTGCTGATAGAAGACTTCCATTTCGAGGAAATCGCCCTGGCCTTCGTCTTTCATCTTCTGACGGCGAGCCTCAAACTTATCGCTGATAAATTTGAGGAACACGAGGCTCAGCACTACGTGCTTGTACTCGGAGGATTCTACGCTGCCGCGAAGCTGGTTCGCGGTATCCCATAATGTGTCTTCAAAGCCTTTCTTTGCTTTGGCTTTTTTCGTTGGTGCTTTGGCCATGATGAACTCAATCAGGAAAAATTTGTGGGCTATTGTAACGGTAAAAGCGGTGAAGTTCGCCCTTTAGTCGATTTCCAGTTCGTCGAACAACTGCAAATCCACATCCAGCAGCTCAACCGCATTGCTGCGTCGAATGCCGACGTTATTTTCAATCAGCAATTCTAACAAACGGTCGCCATCAATCAGCGTAATCGGTGCTGCGCCTGGGTATAGGGCTGCCTCTGCGCATTTGGCAGCAAACTTGCCGGTGGTGATCAGCGTGCCGCGAATGGCTTTGTGATAGGGCAGCGCGCCGCGCAGTTGATCGATGTATGGGCGAGTAATGGTATTTTGCATTCGCTTCACCTGTACGACTTCGGTGATGGTAGTGATGCCCACCTGAACCTGACCAATCACGTCCACGCCTTTATCGCCGGAGGCTTTGGTCACTTCAACCTGCTCGTAGCCCATCGCTTCCAGCAATTGCCCAACCAGATGCTCAAACTTGTACGGATTCATGGTGCTGATTTGCTCGCGCAGCAGCTCTTTTTGCTGTTCGTTATAGCGCTTCACGGCGTCCAAAAGTTCTTTACGCGGATCGCTTTTTCGCGCTGGCAGCGCTTTTCCGAGCCAGGCTCGCCCGGCATCAGTGATGCGATAGCTCATGCCTTCGCGGTTCACCATTTCGCGATCGATCAGGTTATTGAGGCGAGAGTAGAGCGTGCTCTTAACGGAACTGACTGAAGCGAATTTGGAGTGCTGGTGCAAAAAGGCCTGCCATTCGGGAAGTAAATCCGCGCGACGCGACATTTCCCGGCCTGCCAGTAGCTCCAGAAGCTGCAAGATGCCTTCCTGATCGTCTAACGAACGCAATGTCTTTTCGTCATCGTGCAGAAATTGTTGCCCACGAGGAGTCGGTTGCCAGACATCATCTGGCGTGCTTTTCATCAGGTCAAACTGAGGGTAGTTGAGGAACAAATAGCAGCCGTAGCTGTGGCGTGGGTTCAGAATATGGTTATCGGTATCCCAGATACGGCGGGCGATTTCGGCATCTTCACCTGACAAGCGCTCGCTGATCCACAGATCCGGTTCGGACCAGTCAACGGGTTGTTGCGGGGTTCCGGTTTGCTCGTGAATGGCGGTAATCATATCCCGCACTGCTTTCAAGGAATAGCCTGAAACGGCTTTCATCATCGCTTTTACCTGGGCGTAGGTCGGAAAAAGCGGGGTAATCACTTTGTAATTTTTCACGTTGGTCCCTTAACGAGTGCAATGGCAATAGCTTGCCACACCAGGTGAAAAATTCCATGGGATGAATCACTTATCGGAATGAAAACTGCCAATGCCGGATGGCGGCTGCGCCTTATCCGGCCTACAAGGAGCAGGATTTCCAGGCCCGGTAAGCGTAGCGCCACCGGGCAATTCAGCAGGGGATTACTTCTTCAATCCCGCAAACGCGGCTCTGATCTCGTCTTCCGGCAGGTTAATGCCGATAAACACCAGCAGGCTGTGCGGTTGCTCATCGCCCCACGGGCGGTCCCAGTCGGCGCTGTACAGGCGCTGGACGCCCTGGAACAGCAGGCGGTTTGGCTCACCTTCAATCCACAGCATACCTTTGTAGCGCAGCAGCTTCTCGGCGGATTCCAGCAGCAGGTTTTCCATCACTCGCGATACGTCGCTGATGTTGACCGGGTAATCCAGCTCGACGACGATCGAGGAGATATCGTTTTGCTTGTCAGCAATAAAGTGGAAGCGCGGTTTGGTGCTGACCACGTTCTCTTCCAGCATAAAACCGTTGGTGTCGAACAGCAGGGAGAGGTCGATGTCGCCATGCGTGACGGTATACACCGGGGCGCGGGCGTTGATGCGCGCCAGGCGTTCACGAAGCTTTTCGCTTTCACCTGCGACGTCGGTTTTGGTCAGCAGGATCCGGTCTGCGTAGCCTACCTGCGACTGGGCGATGGTGAACTGGTTCATCTGCTCGTCGGCATGTACCGCGTCAACCAGCGCAATTACGCCGTCCAGCAGGTAGCGTTCGCAAATCACTTCATGGGAGAAAAAGGTCTGAATGATCGGGCCGGGGTCGGCCATGCCGGTGCACTCGATCACCAGACGGTCGAAATTGATGGCGCCTTTGTCGAGGTTGTCGAGCAGATCTAACAATGCGTCTTCCAGTTCACTGGAGCGGGTACAGCAAATACAGCCGTTGGTCAGGGTTTTGATCTGCGTGGCGCGATCGCCAATCAGCTGATCGTCCACCGAGACTTCGCCGAATTCGTTTTCGATAACGGCAATCTTGTAACCGTGCTGCTCGTTGAGAATATGGCGCAGCAGGGTGGTTTTACCCGCGCCAAGAAAACCGGTGAGTAGGGTAACTGCAATCGGGGTCATTCACTTCTCCTTCTAACAGCAACTGCTTCCGCCGCTACCGTAGCGGGCTTCCTGGCGCTCGCGGAAGAATTCTTCGTAGGTCATGTACGGCTTATCGGGATGGTTGGTCTTCATGTGCTCGACATAGTTGTCGTAGTCCGGAATGCCAATCAGCATCTTCGCCGCCTGACCGAGATATTTTTTAGCTTGCCCTAAAGTACCAAACATAAACAATCCTGATAAGCGAAAAGCCCCGCCGGAGCGGGGCTGAATACATCTTAGTGATGTGAAGAGGTCTTCACGCCGCCTTCCGGCACCGGCACATACGGTGTCTCTTTATCAGAGCGACCGTTGATGGCGCGGGCTTTCTGCCAGGTACGGAACCCGTAGAAAATGATGCTGTACACCACCACCAGGAACAGAATACTCAGACCTGCGTTGGTGTAGTTGTTGACGACGATGTGGTTCATGTTGGCAATCTGCTGAGCGGTC
Source organism: Citrobacter sp. Cpo069 (assembly GCF_030332785.1). Classification (NCBI taxonomy): domain Bacteria; kingdom Pseudomonadati; phylum Pseudomonadota; class Gammaproteobacteria; order Enterobacterales; family Enterobacteriaceae; genus Citrobacter; species Citrobacter sp. Cpo069. The sequence continues at coordinate 296,600 of NZ_JAOWHD010000045.1, read as the reverse complement.
AGTTCGCCGCCGTTAGCAATCTTCTCTTTGTACTGATTCGCCATGAAGAAGAAGCCTTCCATCTGCGGGTTGGTGCTGAACAGTTTCAGACCCAGCGCCCAGGTGGTGCAGATAAGCAGCCATACTGCCGGAACAACGGTAACCCAGATGTATTTGGTGCGCTGCATTTTAACCAGTACCACGGTGCCGAGAACCAGTGCCACGGCAGCCAGCATCTGGTTAGAGATACCGAACAGCGGCCACAGGCTCTTAACGCCGCCCAGCGGGTCAACAACGCCTTGATACAGCAGGTAACCCCACAGACCTACGCAGCCCGCAGTACCGATGATACCCGCAACCAGGGAGTCGGTTTTCTTCAGGAACGGCACGAAGTTACCTAGTAAATCCTGCAGCATAAAGCGGCCAGAACGGGTACCGGCATCCAGTGCGGTCAGGATGAACAGCGCTTCGAACAGAATACCGAAGTGGTACCAGAAGCCCATATCAGCCATCGGCAGCACTTTGTGGAACACGTGAGCGATACCAACAGCCAGCGTCGGTGCGCCACCTGCGCGGTTCAGAACGGACGGTTCACCGATGTCTTTCGCGGTTTGCAGGATCTGCTCAGGCGAAATGACGAAGCCCCAGGAGCTGACGGTCGCTGCCGCATGTGCGGTGACGTCTTTCAACTGCGCCATAATCAGCGGTGCGTTTTCGCCGCTCATTTCATGCAGGTTCGGCATGGTGATGCCAAGGCCCGCAGGCGGGGTGTTCATCGCGAAGTACAGACCTGGTTCGATGATAGACGCGGCAACCAGCGCCATAATTGCGACGAAGGATTCCATCAGCATTGCGCCGTAACCGATAAAACGCGCATCGGTTTCACAGGCCAGCAGCTTCGGTGTGGTACCGGAAGCAATCAGCGCGTGGAAGCCAGATACCGCACCACACGCGATGGTGATGAACAGGAACGGGAACAGAGCGCCTTTCCACAGCGGGCCAGTACCATCAACGTACTGCGTCATTGCCGGCATTTTCAGTTCCGGGTTGAGGATAACAATCCCCACCGCCAGACCGACGATAACGCCGATTTTCAGGAAGGTAGCCAGATAGTCGCGCGGGGCGAGGATCAGCCATACCGGCAGCAGCGCAGAGATAAATGCGTAGCCGATCAGGGTAAAGGTAATGGTGGTGTCTTTAAAGGTCAGCGCCGGGCCCCAGTACGGGTCGTGCGCAATCACGCCGCCGAAGTAGATAGAAGCAACCAGCAGCACAATACCAATCACCGACACTTCGCCCACGCGTCCCGGTCGCAGGAATCGCATGTAGATCCCCATGAACAACGCGATAGGTACGGTTGAGCAGACGGTGAACACACCCCACGGGCTTTCTGCCAGCGCTTTTACCACGATCAACGCCAGTACTGCGAGGATGATGATCATGATTAAGAAGCAGCCGAACAGCGCAATGGTTCCCGGGATCGGGCCCATCTCTTCTTTGATCATCTCACCCAGAGATGCACCGTTACGGCGGGAAGAGATAAACAGCACCATGAAGTCCTGCACCGCACCGGCCAGCACGACGCCTGCCAGCAGCCACAGTGTACCAGGCAGGTAGCCCATCTGCGCAGCCAGTACCGGCCCAACCAGCGGACCTGCACCTGCGATAGCGGCAAAGTGGTGACCAAACAATACGTTACGGTTGGTTGGAACGTAGTTCAGACCGTCATTGTTGATGACCGCCGGCGTGGCACGCGTTGGGTCAAGTTTCATCACCTTTTGGGCGATGTACAGGCTGTAGTAACGATAGGCCACCAGATAAACAGAAACTGAGGCGACAACGATCCACAGGGCACTAATGTGTTCACCCCGACGTAATGCCACTACCGAGAGGCAGAATGCACCGATGATTCCGAGAATCACCCAGGGTATGTGCTTGAATATCTTTTTCGTATCCATAGTAAAACCTGGTATCTAATTAATAATTGGCCGAAGCCGCGTGGGTTTGATCTTGTGTTTGAGGAGGTAAATTGACTGCTATGTTGGGGGGATCTTGCCAGAGAATTACGCGCGTAAAGTAAGGTAAATAAGTGAGCGGTTGTATGTCAGCTTAAGCGGTCCCAAGTGTCAGTGAGCGGTAAGCAGTAGGGGTTAACGGGGATATTTATGTGATTGAGATCACGGCATTATAGCGTTTGCCTGTCTACATGCCGTGTTTTCCCGCTGACAAAGCACCTCACTGAGAGACTCAGATTACGATATAACAGTAAGGCGTATGTTCGATGTCTCTGAGCAACACATGTTTCTTACGTGATTTAGTCAGGTAATATTTTTCATCCAGATAGTAGTCAATGAGTTCATCGAGGCGCTCTTTATCTATGCGGGGCGTTACCCCCAGCGTCCAGAAGCTACGCAGCTCTAATTCCGAACGTTTGATTTTTGCGCTTTTAACCAAATCAGCAATCATATTTCTGACGCAGCTTGTCGGATCCTGGTTCTGTTTGAGTTCAAGCGCAATGTAGCTATCCTGCGTCCAGCCTTTTTTCCGCAACAAGAAATCTGCACGTACAGACAAACGCTGTGGATTTTTCCGGAGATCGCAAGCAAGAGTTTGCTCACGCCACCATTCATGACCCGTCGAAGCCAGCAGATTGGCAAATTCTATCTGCATCCAGACTTCCCAACCGGAGATGTTGTACTGATCGATGATATTGAGCTTTTGGCGAATATCTTCACGTTCAAAAAAGTGGTGTGCGAGGGTGGATAGGTGATCAAAATCGCGATTTAACATAGAAGCATCCTTTCCTTCAAAAAACGGAATCCTACACCTAAGACGTAATGGAACGACTAATTTTTTGCGTAATTTGTCATAGGGAACGGTATTTAATGTGAAAACGATAATTCTGTGGCAATTGCTGGCACCATAAAGTTTTCTCTTTCCAGGCCGAAAACCAGAGTATCTGTCTAGCGGAAAGAGAAAACATGTTAAAACGAATGAAGATTGTTACCAGCTTACTGCTGGTATTGGCGTTATTTGGCCTTTTACAGCTCGCCTCGGGCGGCTTGTTTTTTAACTCACTTAAGAATGACAAAGAGAACTTTACTGTTCTGCAAACCATTCGCCAGCAACAGTCTGCGCTGAACGCCACCTGGGTTGAGCTGCTGCAAACGCGTAACACCCTGAACCGGGCAGGCATTCGCTACATGATGGATCAGAGCAATATCGGCAGCGGCGCGACCGTTGCCGAACTGATGCAGGTGGCGAGTACGGCGCTGAAGCTGACGGAAAAAAACTGGGCGATTTACGAGTCGCTCCCGCGCGATCCGCGTCAAAGCGAAGCCGCTTTCCAGGAGATCAACCGCACCTATGACATCTATCACGGTGCGCTGGCGGAGCTGATCCAGTTACTGGGTGACGGGAAGATCAACGCATTCTTTGATCAACCGACGCAGAGCTATCAGGATGGCTTTGAGAAGCAGTACATGAGTTACATGCAGCAGAATGATCGCTTGTATGACATCGCGGTGGAAGATAACAACAGCTCTTACAGCCAGGCGATGTGGGTGCTGATCTGCGTGCTGATTACCGTACTGGCGGCGATTATTGCGGTCTGGTTTGGTATCAAGCTGACCCTTATCTCTCCTATGAACCGTCTGATCGACAGCATTCGTCATATCGCCAGCGGTGACCTGGTGAAACGTATTGAAGTGGAAGGGTCCAACGAGATTGGGCAACTGGCGGAAAGCCTGCGTCACATGCAGGGTGAGCTGATGAATACCGTGGGTGACGTGCGTAACGGTGCCAACGCGATTTACAGTGGGGCCAGCGAGATTGCGATGGGCAATAACGATCTCTCCTCCCGTACCGAGCAGCAGGCTGCATCTCTGGAAGAAACCGCAGCCAGCATGGAACAGCTGACGGCGACCGTGAAGCAGAACGCCGAAAACGCGCGTCAGGCCAGCCATTTGGCGCTGAGTGCTTCTGAAACCGCGCAGAAAGGCGGCAAAGTGGTGGATAACGTGGTGCAAACCATGCGTGATATCGCGTCCAGTTCGCAGAAAATCGCCGACATTATTAGCGTCATCGACGGCATTGCCTTCCAGACTAACATTCTGGCGCTCAACGCCGCGGTAGAAGCAGCACGTGCAGGCGAGCAGGGCCGTGGATTTGCGGTGGTTGCGGGTGAAGTGCGTAACCTGGCCCAGCGTAGTGCGCAGGCCGCGCGCGAGATTAAGAGCCTGATTGAAGACTCGGTCAGCCGCGTGGATGTTGGTTCAACGCTGGTAGAAAGCGCCGGTGAAACCATGGATGAGATCGTCAATGCGGTAACCCGCGTGACCGATATCATGGGTGAAATCGCCTCTGCTTCTGATGAACAGAGCCGCGGTATTGACCAGGTGGGTCTGGCCGTTGCCGAGATGGATCGCGTGACGCAGCAGAACGCCTCGCTGGTGGAAGAATCCGCCGCCGCCGCTGCGGCGCTGGAAGAGCAGGCTAGCCGCCTTACTCAGGCCGTTGCCGTGTTCCGTATTCAGCATGACCAACAGCGCGCGCGTGACGTTGCGGCCGCTAAACCGGTTTCAACGGTCCAGCCGCGCAAAGCCGCGGTAACGGATGCCGGGGATAACTGGGAAACGTTCTAAGCCTGTGATGCCGGATGGCGCTATCGCTTATCGGGCCTACGGGAAAGTTACGTGGTTGCCGGATGGCGCTATCGCTTATCCGGCCTACGGGGAAAGATACGTGGTTGCCGGATGGCGCTGCCGCTTATCAGGCTTACCGGAAATGTTACGTAGGCCCGATAAGGCGTAGCCGCCATCGGGCAATTAGCGCAACATCAGGTGCATGGCGCAGCGCGATTCAAATGCCAGTCCATGCGCCGCTTCCTCTTCTCTTTTCTGGCGCAACTTTGCAGGCAGCGTCTCGTCAGCCAGCATTTCAAATCCCAGTCGCGCGTACCATGGCGCATTCCACGGCACATCGCGGAAGGTGGTCAGCGTGAGCGACGTGTAACCTTTCTTGCGCGCGTGTTCGGCAACATACTCAATCAATCTGCGGCCAATTCCTTTTCCCTGCCACTCCAGATGCAGCGACAGTTCAGCAATAAACAGCGATGGCCCCAGCGTTTCGGCAACCAAAAAACCGACCGGAAGCGCATCGACCTGCGCCAGCCAGCTCATGCCAGCGGCGGCAAAAGCCTGATGCTGAGCAGCGGATAACATCTGGTCTTCAGCAATCCACGCCAGTTCGGGGATGCGTAAAAAACGTTGCCCCGCAGATCGTTCGATGGCGGGAAGAGCGGCAGTGTCTGCCAGAGTAGTAGCGCGCAAGGTGATGTTCATACGAGGAGCATAACATGCCCGATAAACGCGGTGTTATCGGGCATCTGGAGGATTAATCTTTACGCGGATCGCTGATGGGTTGGCGAACCAGGAAGATGTAGGCGAGGGCACCCACCATGGTGACGCAGCCGCAGATGATCAGCGCCAGGCGGAAAGAGTTGGTGGTATCAACAATAAAACCGGTGACGATCGGTGCGAACGATGCGCAGATAAAGCTGGCAAAGTTCTGGATACTGCCCACGGAAGCGGTCATACGTGAGGCGACGGCGACGTGGATCAGACCCCAGCACGAGGTACCTGCGAAGTGGATACAGAACAGCGCCATACCGATCAGTAACACGGCGGCCATTGACGTTGTGGCCTGTGGCACGACGAAGGTGAAGGCTGCGGAGCAGAACATCCCGGCGATAATACAAATCTTACGGCTCTTAATCGGTGCCATACCGCCTTTCACCAGCCAGTCGGTGACAAAACCGTTAATCAGCATGCCGGCTGCGCCAAACAGGAACGGGATCGCCGCCATTAATCCGGTGCTTTTTAAATCCAGGTTGTAGGAGGTTTGCAGGTAGCCCGGCAGCCAGGCCAGGTATAACCATGCAGTGTAGTTGATGCCGCTAAAGCCCAGCATCATGCCCCACATGGTACGGTTGCGGAACAGGCTGCGCCATTCGGCAAAGCTCAGCGGATCGCGGCGGGCATTGACGCTACCGGCGTTCAGGTACGCTTGTTCCGTGGCGCTCAGTTCAATTTGCTCGCGGTTGCGATACAGCATGTACCAGCCGATGGCGAGGAAAATACCCAGCACGCCAATGGTGATGAACATCCAGCGCCAGCCCATTACCAGCATCATGGCAGCCAGAATCGGCGGGCTAATGGCAACCCCGATGGTGGAGGCGGCGTTGAATAATCCCATCGGGCGGCCGCGCTCTTTGATGTTAAACCAGTCGTTGATGACCTTTACGCCGCACGGGTTCATTGGCGCTTCGCCGATCCCCATCCCGATACGCACCAACACAAACTGGGTGAAGCTGTGCACCATGCCGGACATCGCCTGAAACAGCGACCAGAAGAACATCCCCAGTCCCAGCATAATGCGCGGACCTTTGCGGTCCAGCAGCGGACCACAGGGCAGTTGCGCAATACCGTAAGCGAGAGAGAATACCGACAGCAGCACGCCGATTTGCGTGGCGCTCAGCCCCAGTTCTTCACGAATCGTTAAGTTGGCGACCGACAGTGAGCTGCGGTCGAGGTAATTAATCACCGCAGCAAAAAATAATAAAATCATTGCTGTGGTCTGGATACGTTTAATTCGGCTACTGCGTTGCACCATGCCCTCAGGCGGAACATTAATATCCGCAGATGACGACGTGCCAAACGAAGAACTTGGGTCGAGGGTAATATTATTTTTTTCCACGCCGGACTCCTGAACCTCAATAATTTATTTTTCACACAGCAGGACTGTGCAGTATTGAAAAAATACCAGTGATGAATCAATTTGCTCATCACCGCTCACAAAAGTTTTTAATGCAGTCGACTTAGCGTGAGCATAGGCAAGAGGTATTTTTCAGGCGTTTTTATTTTTATAAAATCGTGCTCCCGGTAATGATTTGCTGTTTTTTATCGGTACTTAATGAGCGACATTACAACCCTGGTTGATGGAGCGAATCATCGATTGTTTGGCTGAATTCAAATGGTTACAGAGCGCGAGGGTGGCATCCAGGTCGCTGCGGCATATCAGCGCGCTGAGGATGGTCATATGCTCATCAATGGCAATGATGTTACGCTGCTTGAGATCGCTCTCATCCCACTGATAGTGGAAGTGGAAAATCACGGAGATGATTTCAAGTGATTGATTAAAAAATACATTATCGGCAGCAGAGAGTAGCAAAGCATGGAACTCACGATCTAACTGCGAGAACATGCGAAAGCTGCTGCCAATGCTGTCGCGCAGGATCCGATGGCGCTCCAGTAGCGTTTTAGCCTGCAACCAACGCGGGTCATCGTCCGGCAGATTGAGGAAATGCTGCAGAGAATGCGTTTCCAGCATCTCTCTGAGTTCAAACAGCTGTTCCGCATAGGCCTGATCGAACTGCTTCATGCTCCACTGACCACGTTTTTCGTTTTTAATCAGGTTGTAACGTTCGAATTTTAAAAGATATTCCCGCACTACCACCGGGCTGACGCCTGCGGCTCTGGCAAGCTGTAGTTCGGAGAAGCTCTCGCCTGCGCGCAGCTGTCGCTGGTTGATCATGGTGAAAAACGCCTGCTCAAAAATCCGGTTTTGCTCGGTCATGGAGGCGGTGGTGCAGGCAAAACCGTCGTCATGGTCGGGTTTTCGCACGATGACATAGTGGCTGCCGACCTGGGTCAGCACGCCGCACTCGCCTAAGTGGCTCAGCATATGGCGCACGGTGGTGCGGCTGATGTTGTACATCTCCGCCAGTGCGCTTTGTGAGGGGAGTGGGGAAGGGATATGACCACGCGCCATATCATCGATTATCTGGTTAATCACATTGTGGCGTAAGTTCTGCGAACGGCTCATGGCTTCTCCTTTTTATCTATTAAAACCCGATTTAAAACATTTTTATGCGCTGGAATTCACAGATTGTGTTTCTGCTTTCTCCGTCTTTTTTATTTTCGTTGATATCTGAGGCAACAAAAAAACAGGAGAGCAGAATCATGTCTACGATGAATACGTTGATTTGCCAGGAACCTAAAAAATTAGTCTGGAAAGAGCGCGAAATACCTATTCCGGGTGAGGGTGAAGCATTAATTAAAATTAAGTCGGTAGGAATTTGTGGTACCGATATTCATGCCTGGGGTGGCAATCAACCTTTTTTCAGCTACCCGCGTGTATTAGGGCATGAAATATGTGGGGAAATTGTCGGTCTGGGTAAGAATATACAGAATCTGAAAAATGGTCAGCAGGTGGCGGTTATTCCTTACGTGGCCTGCCAGCAGTGTCCGGCATGCCTGAGCGGGCGCACCAACTGCTGCGAGAAGATTTCAGTGATTGGCGTGCACCAGGATGGCGGTTTCAGTGAATATCTGTCCGTTCCGGTGACCAACCTGCTGGATGCGCAGGGGATTGACCCGCAGGCGGCGGCGCTGATTGAGCCTTACGCTATCAGCGCTCATGCGGTACGCCGGGCGGCGGTGGCTCCGAGTGAGCAGGTGCTGGTGGTCGGCGCGGGTCCGATTGGTCTGGGGGCGGCAGCGATTGCCAAAGCCGATGGCGCACAGGTGGTGGTCGCCGATACCAGTCCAGCACGCCGGGAGCACGTGTCTTCCCGGTTGGGACTCCCGGTTATCGACCCATCCGCTGAAGATTTTGATGCGCAGCTGCGCGCTCAGTTTGGCGGTTCGTTGGCGCAAAAGGTTATTGATGCCACGGGGAATCAGCATGCGATGAATAACACGGTGAATTTGATTCGTCATGGCGGCAGCATCGTTTTCGTTGGGCTGTTCAAAGGCGATTTGCAGTTCTCTGACCCTGAGTTCCACAAGAAAGAGACCACCATGATGGGCAGTCGCAACGCCACGCCGGAAGATTTCGCCAAAGTGGGCCGTCTGATGTCGGAAGGCAAACTTACCGCCGACATGATGCTCACGCACCGTTACGCGTTTGCCACACTGGCAGAAATCTACGAACGGGATGTGATTAACAACCGTGAACTGATTAAAGGCGTGATCACGTTCTGAGAGGGGAAATGTGATGAAGACATTGAATCGACGTGATTTTCCGGGGGCCTGCTACCCAACGCGCGTGATCCAGTTTGGTGAAGGTAACTTCCTGCGGGCGTTTGTTGACTGGCAACTGGATATCCTCAACGAGCAAACCGATCTGAACGCTGGTGTGACCATCGTTCGCCCGATCAATACCGATTTTCCGCCGTCGCTGAATACCCAGGACGGGCTGTATACCACGCTTATTCGCGGGCTAAACGAGCAGGGTGAGGCAGTGAGTGAGGCACGGCTTATCCGTTCGGTGAATAACGAAATCAACCCGTATCAGGATTTCGCGGCGTATCTGGCGCTGGCGCACAATGCGGACATCCGTTTTGTGTTTTCGAATACCACCGAAGCCGGAATTAGCTATCACGCAGCTGACCGTGTGGATGATGCGCCGCCGGTGAGTTTTCCGGCCAAGCTGACACGCCTGCTGCTGGAGCGTTTTAACCACTTTGCGGGCGCGGTGGATAAGGGCTGGGTAATTATCCCGTGCGAGCTTATCGACTATAACGGTGAGGCGCTCAAAACCCTGGTGCTGCGCTATGCGCAGGAGTGGCAGCTTCCTCCGGCATTTGCCGACTGGGTGGAGACGGCAAACACGTTCTGTTCCACGCTGGTCGACCGTATTGTCACCGGCTACCCGCGCGAAGAAGCCGCTACGCTGGAGGCTACGCTTGGCTATCACGATGCGTTTCTCGATACCGCGGAGCATTTTTACCTGTTTGTGATCCAGGGGCCGCAGTGGCTGGCAGAGGAGCTGAAGCTGGCGCAGTGTCCGCTGAATATCCGTGTGGTGAGCGATATCAAACCGTACAAAGAGCGCAAGGTCGCTATCCTCAATGGTGCGCATACGGCTCTGGTGCCGGTCGCGTGGCTGTGCGGGCTGGAGACCGTTGGCGAGGCGATGCAGGATGCTGATGTCCGCCGCTTTGTCGAGCGGGCGATTAGTGAGGAGATTATTCCGGTGTTGGATCTCCCAGCGGACGAATTGCGTGAATTTGCCGATGCGGTGAGCGGGCGTTTTCAGAACCCCTACATTCGCCACCAGTTGCTTTCCATTGCGCTTAACGGGATGACCAAATTCCGCACCCGAATTTTGCCGCAGCTGCTGGCGGGTCAGCACAATGGGCGCTGGCCCGTGCGGTTAACGTTTGCCCTCGCTGCGCTGCTGGCGTTTTATCGTGCAGAGCGCGACGGGGAACGCTATCCGATACAGGATGATGAGCAGTGGGTAAGCCTGTATGCCAGCCTGTGGCCGCGAGTTGGCAATGATTTAACGCTGCGTGAACTGGTGGATGCCGTGCTCGGCGATGCGGCGCACTGGGGAGAGGATTTGACGTTGTTACCTGGGCTCGCCGGGCAGGTGACGGCCAATCTGGAGATGATTCTGGTGCAGGGTATGCGCCAGGCGGTGAACGGTCTGGAATAAGGTTGCCATGCAGCGCCCGGTGTGGTGTTGGGCGCTGTTTTTTTTCAGACAATACATTCGGTTCACGATAGGCCTGATAAGCAAAGCGCTATCAGGCCTTTCATGTTACGAACCCTGAGCCACTACTTTGATTTCAACCATCCCGATCCCCAGCTTACGCGGTGAGTGACCGAGAATATTGCCTTCGTTGGTGGCGACCGGATCGGGTGGAACAATTACCAGCGTATCGGCATCCGCCGGGTTATCAAAATGTAAGGTGGTGGTGCTGACATCATGGCCTAACACCAGCGTCTGCTCCTCGTTGCCAACGCGCACGGGGATCGGACGATTGGCATTGTCACCGAAGGCTTTCGCGGTAATGACCAGATCGAATTTCTTCGGTAGCGGGGCTTTGTACTCAATCGTTACTTCTTCGCTGAGCTGCGCATTGGACCAGCGTCCCCAGGATTCGGGGCGTGAAATGCCGCTAAACTGTTTGACTTCTTCCGGCGCGCCCGCCACGTTGAAAACGAAGCTATCTGCTTTGTAGCGAATGTCGTTATCGACAATTTTCAGCGTATCGACGTTACCTTTATAGCGCTCCATGTCGATCACCGTGTCTTTAAATACGGTTTTACTTTTCCACTTGGCTTTATCTACGTGCTGTACGATTTGCTGTCCGCCCAGCTGCCCCTGTGATACGCACCAATCGGTAGAGAGTGCCAGCTCCGGCGCCCACAGTTGCGCCATTTTGTAGCAGCGATCGACCCAGACGAAGTTATCGCGTGGGGCGAAATCTGCTAGTTGGAAGCGCAGCGGGGCCGAGTATTCGCTTTCCGGCAGCGGCTCGACGCGTTTGTCCGATACGCGCAGCAGCAGCGGCAGGCGGAAATGACTGCCGGAGAAAGAGATCATATTTTTTTCCTGGTCGACGGTGAACTCTTTCATCTCTTTCGGGAAATTCCACAGGCGAATGATATCGGGCTTCCACGCCAGCATTTTTTCTTTGATGTTCAGGAACACTTCCGAGACGGATTCGCTCGACAAGCTGCTGCGGCCAAGGCCGATAAAGTTATCGCCGCCGAGAATATCCAGTACCGTTGCGCCGTTATCCATTGTGTTACGCTTTACCGCCAGCGTGTCCTGTTGCGGTTGATCGCCGCGCAGTACGAAGAACAGGTTGTTGCGGTCCTGCTTGTTCAGATACTTCCATGCGGTGTTGTTCATCGCCAGATGATCGGAAGACACCACGATAACGGTATCTTTAAACCACGGCGATGCTTTGATTTTATTGATAAATTCGGCAATATTTTCCTGGCTGCAGCTGACCGCGCTGAACGATTGGTTGGCCTTCCCGTCGATGTCATAACGTTTACGGTTGCAGCTACGGGAGATAAATCCATCCGGATGATGGGTATCCACGGTCAGGGTAAACAGTGAAAAACGCTGGCCCGAGCGCGAAAGCTCTTCGAATTTTTTCCACGCTTCGTCCAGCACGGTATCGTCGTAGAAGCCCCAGTCGTTACGATAGGTCGGGTCCGCCACCACGCTTTTTAACTCTTCCGCACCATACAGATGGTCAAAGCCGTGAGATTTCAGGAACACGTCTTTGCCAGCAAAGCGCAGGTTGGCACCCTGCACAAAGTAGTTCTGATAGCCGGAGTTTTTCAGGATATCGCCCAGACAAATATTGTTAGGGAAGAAACTTGAAACCGACGCAGAGGCGTTGCCTTCAAACGGCGCAAACAGCGGAATACCGCACTGGGAGGCGACCATGCCCGCGATGGTGTAATCCGTACCCGGCAGCTGCATGGTGTTGCTGAAATCCAGACCTTCGTTTTTCAAGGCGCCGAGTTCCGGGGTCAGATCCGGGAATGCGTCGTTATTAAAATAGGTACGTTCGAGGCTTTCACCGTAGATATACACCAGGTTCAGCTTCGGATTGGGAATGGTTTTCGATGGCTCTTTATAATACGTCGGGAAATCCGGGTCGCCATCGCGTGACTGCGACTTCACCAGTTCGGTTATCTGGTGAAATGCCGGGCTAGCGTCAACGGAGGCCAGCGCCAGCAGCAGGGCCAGCAGACTGTAACCCACATGATGTGGATGATGGCGACGGCGGCGTAGGATCCAGCCGAGAGCGACAAAAACGGTCGTCAGCGCCAGCGCGATCCCAACGCCCGGCAGGATATATTTGCCGATGCCTGCGCCGGTCAGGCTGTTGGTCAGCGTATAGAGAACCGCGTCATTGATCCCGTCGCCGGTGAAATAATCACTGGCGTACAGCGTGATATTCAAGACAATAAAAATCCCCAGCACCGTTAACGTGGCGGCAAACCACCAGGTGTTGCGACCCGCTTTCCAGGCATAAATCAGCACTGAAGCGAGAAACAGAGTGATGGAGATTAATTCTGACAACGGTCGATCCTCAGTAAACCGGGCAATTGCCTGGCAGGCTAATCATTTGGTGAGAGAACAATGTAATAGCGTTGTTACATTGCTGCAATTGTAGTGACATTAAATTACGTTGTTATTCAGAATTGGTTTAGATATGCGCGTTTTTGTGGGGAAATACTGTTTATTTGGAATGTGAATGTATTGTCGAAAATAAATAGATGCCGCGCAGGTTATACGCGGCATGTCGTGCGTCAGGAAATGAAGTTCATGCCCTGTTTTAACACCAGATCGCAGGCCTTGGTTTTTACCTGCTTCGCCAGCGAGCTGTTACCGATCGTGCTCAGGTTCAGCTGTTGACCATCTTTGGCGTTGAGCAGCCCCTGAATCCCGTCCATATAGTTGGTATCTTGTTTCTGCTCTGGCGCGCTGAGTCCCAGTTTATCCAGCACCTGGTTTTTGACGTTTTGCGCGTCGGTGACCGAGGCCAGTTTCTGTTTAGCGCAGTATTCCAGGATCCCGGCGGCGTTATTCATGCTGCTGGAGGTCAAAGACTGATTGCTGCCGTTCAGCAGGCTGGTCAGGGAAGAGAGCGACGAGCTGCTTTGCGAGCCGGAGCTTTGTTTGCTCAGCTCACTGGCCGCGCTGGAGAGCGAATCCTGCCAGGAGGCGGCGAAAACGCTGGTAGATATGAGCGTGCTGGCGGCAAGCGCACAGCACAGCAGACGTTTGGTAGTTTTCATCATTATATGCAACTCGTGTTATGCCTTTTCAGCGCAGTATAGCGCTGGCAGTCTTAGGAGTGGTCCTAATACGTTAATACTCTTTACCGGTTACCCGACTACGGTAGCTTTCCCAGTTAAAAATGACCCACAGACTGTTGCCAAGGCGCATACGATCCATCACGCGCTCACCCAGCAGCTTGTTCATTTCATCCATATTGCTGTTAGTTAACATACCGGTCGGACGTTTTGAGGACGAACGGCGATCGACAATCTGATTAATGATCACTTTTTCATAGCGGGATTCGGTCTGCATGCCGATCTCGTCGATCACCAGCAGATCCACATTGCTCAGATCGTTGAGCAGCTGTTCTTCGCTGGTTTCACGATTACTGAACGTTTCTTTCATCGCCGACATGATATCGGCCACGGTAATAATCAGTACCGACTTGCCGCGCAGCAGCAGTTCGTTGCAGATGGCGGCGGCTAAATGGTTTTTGCCGGTGCCGGGTTTGCCGGAGAAGATAAAGCTGGCGATGTTGCCGTCAAACTCTTCAACATACTGGCGGGCTTTGCTCAGGGCGTTCATCTGACCTTCGCACTCTACCCGATAGTTTTCGAACGAACAGTTCTGATGCAGCGGACGGATACCGGAACGGTTGAATGTGCGCTGCATTTTCATAGCCCGGTTTTCGCGGGCCAGCGCTGCGGCACGAATTTCACCTTGCTCTTTTTGCCATGCCAGCAGCTCTTCGCCCGTTTTAAAGGCGGGCTCGACATTAGGTGGCATCATTTTTTGCAGACGTTTCATCAGGTCGCCAACGTTTTTCATCGTTATCCTCTAAAACCCGGTGGAATGTGGCTGTCAGGTTCACTGACGCTGTTCACATCGCGCTTTGGCATTCCGCCATTGCTGGCCCGTCCAATCTGAATGCTGCGCGCCAGTTTTTGCTGCCACTGAATATGGTGAAAGACTTTGCCTTCAGCCTGCCAGTAGGCAACAAAAGAGGCCAGCTCTTCAGCAGTAACCGGCTCTCTCAACGCTACGCCCCATAAAGCAGCCTGACGCTGAAAGTCGGCATCAGGCTGCCAGGCAGCGTACATCGCAAATTTCCCCATTGGTACGGCAACGGGAGCGGCTTGCGGCTCTTCATAAAATTGATCATCCAAAGTCACATCGCTTCCCGGGCGTGACAGTTTCTCCTCAAGCGCCAACAGCTCAGCCAGTCTCGCAGGCGTCACCGCGTAAAACGCTGGCGCATTGTTAGCGAATACGGCTACGGCGCCACCCGCAGACTTGGCCAGCACGGCGTGGTGATCGTGTAGTAAGGCGTCAATGCTAGTGACGTCTGGCGTCAAAATTTTGCAGGGCATAATGTTTCTCAATACTGAACAACAACCGAGAAGGGGACTGCTTTTATAGTAACACAGAGAAGAAGGAGAGCAGCAGATGAGGGGGAGATTCCCCTCTCTGCAGGGTATTAAAGAAAGTGCACCGTCAAACGCGTGGGCGTTTGCGATACAGCCATAATCCTGGCACGGATAGCCCGATGGAGAGCGCGCCGACAATCGATGAGGCTTTCAGGAAATTGGTCAGCAGGGTGATCATCAGCGCTTCGCTGTAGCCAAAATGACCGATTTTTACCGCCGAGATCATGGCGGTGTAGGCGGAGATCCCAGGGAACATCGGGATCACTGCCGCAACGGTAAAGACTTTCGGATGTGCCAGATACCAACGCGACCACTGGATCCCAATGCAGCCGACCAGCAACGATGCCATAAAGGTCGACCATTCGATATTAAACCCTGCGCTCATCATTACCATTCGCGAACCGTGGCCGAGCGCGCCGAGTAACGCACACCAGGGGAGCGCCCGATGAGGGACATTAAATACCATGGCAAAGCCTACCGCCGGGATCGCCGACAGGATCATGTCCTGCATTAATGCCAATATGAAATCGATCACGCCCATCCGCGCAGCCCCCATAAGGTCATCGACATGACCACGCCAATGCAGGTTGCCAATGTCAGCAAACTGGCAATCGCCCAGCGGGCGAGCCCGGTATTAATGTGTCCCTTAAACATATCCGCGACGGAGTTGATCAGCGGAAAGCCCGGAACCAGCAGCAGCACGCTGGCGGCCATGGCGATGGTCGGGGTGTGGTTAAACGTCGGTAGCGTCAGCAGCAGACCAGAAATCGTTGTCGCCACAAACGCGGTGATGCAAAAGTTAATTTGCGGGTGCAAATGCCGGGACGCCAGAATCTGGCGGATATACATTGCCACCATGCTGGCGAAAAAGGTGATCACCGCACCATCCCATCCGCCGTTATTGAGCTTACAAAAGCAGGCGCAGGACAAGCCGACCATGAAGGCGACCAGCCATCTTGGATAGCGTAGCGGCTTAATCTGGCTAAAGCGTTTCTCTACCCCTTTAATATCCAGCAGTTTATGTTCCGCCAAAATGACAATGTGCTGCACTTCCGTCACGACGTGCATATTAATGCCGCGATCCTG
Organism: Citrobacter sp. Cpo069; assembly: GCF_030332785.1. Taxonomy (NCBI): domain Bacteria; kingdom Pseudomonadati; phylum Pseudomonadota; class Gammaproteobacteria; order Enterobacterales; family Enterobacteriaceae; genus Citrobacter; species Citrobacter sp. Cpo069. Next base: position 280,506 of record NZ_JAOWHD010000045.1, on the reverse strand, counting down.
ATTTTTTCGCGTTGATGTCAGGCATTGCCCGTCTTTAATGGTGGTCAGGACGATAGCGTTAGAGGAGATGGCGCTTTCTACGCTATCCATGCCAAGTGCCAGCCCGAGTCGGGTGGATAACTCGTCAACCAGAGCGCTTTCTGCCCCATGCTGAAGTAAAAAAAGTCCGCATTGAATACATAACCGTGTAACCGTTCGCTGTGACGACTGCTCTGTTTGCATGGCTCGCTCTGACTGAAAAGGATCTCTTTGAGTGACGAATGTCTTCTTTTTATCATGAAGCATGAGCCCGCTGGCTCTGGCTAAGATCAATCTTTGTGTCGAAAAAAGACACAGGTGATACGGTTGTGGCATCTTAACGCCCCCGTTCGCTAAGGTACGAGAGGGAGACATGATTGAAATGTAGCGCTATTTTCCCGGATGGCAAATACGTAAGCCATGCTAACGATCTATTGTAGTTATTATAATTGTACAGATAATGTATTTATACGTAATTGTGCAATAATAGCTTAGAATTTGGCGCTATTTGGATGGTGCCGTCAATACTTTTTGAAATAAATACCAAGGATAACAATTCACCCCGCTTATTGTTCGGAGTATTTTCCTGTGAGTTAAGATTATTAATCCACCCGGGAGAATTTAATTAAGTACGATTGCGGACTGGTGAGTGTGGAGGGGATATGTTGCCAGGACGCTGCAAAAACGCAATTATTATTAGTAAATCACCGATTATACAAACTGGGCTTAAAGGTATAATGCAGGGAAAGTTCTCCGATTACGAACTTACCTACTGTCGTTCTGTTGAAGAACTGACGTTATTACAGCTACGGTGTGCTGATTTGGTAATTGCTGATTTAACCGGAGACTGCAATCATCCACGTGCAGTTTGCGAACAATATTATTCTTTATTATCTCAATACCGTGATATTCACTGGGTATTTCTCGTATCTCGTATCTTTTATCCTCTGGCGGTTGAACTACTGATGTGTCCTGTCAGCTCGCTGCTCTCTGACGCCGAGCCGATTGAAAGTTTAGTGAATGTCATTCACGCGGGAAATACACGAGCAGAGAGAATAAGCAAGGCGCTGCTCTCTCCGCCTGCTATGCCGCAATTGTTAGACCATAGCGCACGATCTATCATTCTCACTCTCTCTGAAAGAAAAGTATTGCGCCTCCTTGGGAAAGGATGGGGGATTAACCAGATTGCGGCGTTGCTGAAAAAAAGCAATAAAACAATCAGTGCCCAAAAGAATAGCGCTATGCGTCGCTTGTCGATAAATAGCAATGCAGAAATGTATGCCTGGATAAATAGTTCTCAAGGATCGCGAGAACTTAATTTACCTTCAGTTTATGGAGAAACCACGGAATGGAAAGCAGAATCATCAAAAGAAACGTTGCACTGGTAGAAAAGTGCACGATGAGCAGCGTGGGTATTAAGAGTTTATTTAATACCATGCCGGATGACCAATATAAACTTCATCTCTTTTCAAACCAGCCCGCTTTTAGCCAGGCAATGTTAAAGATGTCGTTTTCGGCAGTTATTTTTTCCCTCTCTGCAATCAGAACCGATCGAAGAGCAGGGTTGACCTATTTAACGGAGCTGGCGATAAATTATCCGCGGATTCGCCGTGTGGTGATTGCCGATGATGACGCTGAAGCGCGTTTAATTGGTTCCCTATCCCCCTTGCCGTTAGATGGCGTTGTGAGTAAAGCTTCTTCGTTAACGGTGTTGCAGGACGCGTTATTTACGGCGTTAAGCAGCCCTGGCCGGGGAACCGAAGGTACGAAAAACCATTGGTATATTAATCAAAGCCGTATGCTCAGCCCGACAGAACGAGAAATACTGCGCTTTATGTCGAATGGTTATTCGATGCCACAGATTGCTGTTCAGCTTGAACGGAACATCAAAACCATTCGGGCACACAAATTTAATGTGATGTCCAAACTGGGGGTCAGCTCGGATGCCGGGTTATTGGATGCCGCCGACATCCTGTTGTATCTGCGTGCCGGCGAGCCAGCGCCTTTTATGCAGGCGGTTTCGTGACGGGCAACGTTGACGTGTTTCTTGCCGGGCTTGGCAGCCGGTTTAGCGCGTGGAACATTACTGACACACGTCAACCCAGGTGGCAGAAGTCAGTTCAGCCATCCTTTCAGGCGTGATGCGAACCGCGCTGTGGATGGCACCAGCGGCAGGCAGCACTTCAGCGTAGTGTTTCAGAGAAACATCACAGTACACTGATATCGGTGTTTCTAATCCGAAGGGGCAAACGCCGCCAACGGGGTGCCCCGTCGCGTTCACGACCTCATCACTACTTAACATTCGGGCTTTGGCACCGAACGTACTCTTAAGCTTTTTATTATCCAGTCGGGCATCGCCTTTTGCCACGACCAGGATGATATCGTTCTTCACCTTTAGCGAAAGTGTTTTCGCTATTTGGCCAGGTTCAACGTTATGGGCTTTTGCTGCCAGATCAACGGTTGCTGTGCTCTGGTTTAATTCGATTATCTCGATATCTGGTGCATGTTGCGCCAGGAATTGGCGTACTGATTGCAAACTCATTCTTCTCTCCCTATCGCTTACAGATAGCCCTGCACAGCAGAAAACTGCAGGATGTAATTTGTCATAGGGGCAACCACACTGTAAATATTTTATTGTAACAACATAGCAACATTAGCAGTTTTTCGATCGTCTTCACAATCAAAGAAACCGGTTACAGTAACCGGTTGCAGAATGCTGAAATGACGATTAATACTGAAGTTGTCACTTCCTCTGTATCACATAATAAGAGCCATCTATGAAACTTAACTCGAAAAGCGGTAGCGCTGGTGTTCCTCCCGGCACGGTTGCGAAAAGTGGTAATGGGCTTTACGTGGTGGCGGTGTTGATGCCAGCACGGTTGCAGGGTTTTGCACAACGGGAGAACGGCTATGTCTACTAACCATGCTGTGTTTAACGTGATTTTCCGCTTTGTTGAAAATTACGTCAGCCCTATTGCCGGGCGCATCTCTTCGCAACGACATGTAATGGCCATTCGCGACGGTTTTATTTCGGCGATGCCTTTTATGATTGTAGGCTCTTTTCTGCTGGTTTTTGCCTACCCGCCTTTTTCTCCGGATACCACCTGGGGATTTGCTCGCGCGTGGCTGGATCTGGCAAAACAGTTTGAAGGCCAAATCCTCACACCGTTTGATATGACGATGGGGATTATGTCGGTCTACATATGTGCGGCTATTGCTTATAACCTGGGCAAGCACTATGTGAAGTCCCATCAGTTAGATCCGTTTATGTGTGCGATGCTATCAATCATGGCTTTTTTGCTGATTGCCGCGCCAAAAACCAAAGGCACAATGCCGGTTGAAAGCCTGGGAGGAACGGGGATTTTCACCGCCATCCTGGTGGCCATTTACTGTGTTGAAATGATGCGCTTCCTGAAGGCGCACAACATCGGCATCCGTTTACCCGATCAGGTGCCGCCGATGATCAAAAACTCTTTCGATCTGCTGATCCCGGTGCTGGTGGTAGTACTGGCGCTGTACCCGCTGAGTCTGGTGATACAGTCGCAGTTTGACATGCTGATCCCGCAGGCCATTATGGCCATCTTTAAACCACTGGTGTCGGCTGCAGATTCTCTCCCGGCGATACTTCTGGCGGTATTGATTGGACATCTATTGTGGTTTGCGGGTATTCACGGCGCGGCAATTGTGTCGGGAATGCTGCAAATGTTCTGGCTAACTAATCTTGGGATGAACCAGTCGGCGCTGGCGCAGGGCGCGCCGTTACCGCATATCTTTATGGAAGCGTTCTGGACGTTCTTTATTGTGGTCGGAGGGTCAGGTGCAACGATGGGGTTGGTGATTTGCTATCTGCGTAGTCGTTCGGCTCATCTACGCTCGATTGGGCGTCTGAGCGTAGTCCCCAGCATTTTTAATATTAACGAACCGGTGATTTTTGGTACGCCGATTGTCATGAACCCGGTGTTTTTTATCCCCTTCCTGCTGGCCCCAATGGTGAATGCGGTACTGGCCTGGGCGGCGATGAAACTGGATTTAATTGGGCGGGTCATTTCAGTGGTTCCCTGGACAGCACCGGCACCGGTTGGCGCGGCATGGGCATTAGGCTGGGATTATCGTGCGGCTATTCTGGTGGTGCTGTTGGCGCTGGTGTCGGCCGTTATCTACTTCCCATTCTTTAAGGTCTACGAAAAGCAGCTATTGGCGCAGGAAAAAGAAGAAGCGCAGCGTATGGAAGAGGAAAACCAGCAGGTTGCATAAATATCTGGCGAGGGGCTACGGCTCCTCGCTTACTTCAGCGTGCAGTCTCCGCATTGCTGAACGTCAGGCAGGCGATAGCGTTGGCAGCAGGTTCTGCGTACTAACAGCCCCTCGCGCGGAACAACGGTTCGCCACAGAGGGTTATCCTGACCGCAGGAGAGTTGTTTCTCAAAAAAGCAGGTCTGGCGCAGCGTGGTCAGCAGTTCCTCACCTAGCAACGGCTTCATTTCCGTTAAATACCAGTGAATTAAATATCCGGTGTTGCTCCAGATAAGCTTCGCGTTGATCTCGCCCGTCGCTTCCAGCGCCTGCACAACCGGCGTCAGCGCTGAGAGAATCAGCGTTTCCATGCGTTGTTGAGGAGACAGGGCTGTAGCCTGGTGATCCTGATGGACGTCGATCCAGAAGCAGGCCGCTCGGCCCGTTTCGTGAAACTCTACGCGCATATGTTCAGGAGAGACGTCGATAGCCTCTTTTTGCGTCAGTAGGGCCACCATTAACGGAGGCATCATCAGGCCGATATACCATTGCGCCCAAAGAGAAATCAGGGGCTTATTTTCGCGGGGTAGCGTGGGTTGGTTGCGATAGATATGGTCTGAATAAACGGCCAGCAGCGAGCTAAGCGTCGCCGGTTGCGTCCATTCATGCAGCGTCATTGCACCTGGCACAGGTGTTTCGTCAAGACGAATGAAGTCCAGCAGGTGCTCGCGAGTTTTGGCTATCGTTGCGCGTACGGCAGCAGCCAGCGAGGGCATCTCTGAGGGGAGATGGCTACGCCAGATGACATCTTCAACGATCGGTGCGGAACGATAAGCCATGTCGATATAAGGATGTTAATCTTAATGATAATGATTGCTAATCCTATAATTGACATTGAGCGATGGCAAGATCTTTGTCGCCATCCCGAGCGGCAGCGCACAGAAAGCTCAGGTAGAGGGGCAGTTTACCCGCAGCTCATCGCTGACCAGGGTATTGTTACGCCCAAGATTCTTGGCCTCGTAAAGGGCTTTATCCGCTTTGGCGATAGCAGCATCAATATCCTGTTCTACCAGAGGTGCAATGCCGATACTGACGGTTACGTTGGTTGCCACGCTCTCATTAAACATGTGAGGGATTTTAAGGTCGTACACTTTCTGGCGGATACGTTCGGCGGCAGCCTGGGCCTGCTGTGGATCGACCGCGGTCAGCAAAATCATAAACTCTTCACCGCCAAAACGCGCCACCACATCCCGGGAGCGTACGGAGTCTCGGATGGCGGCAGAAACACGGATCAACGCCTGATCGCCCATCATATGTCCGTAATGATCGTTATAGGATTTGAAATGGTCGATATCCAGCAGCAGAACGAAGTGCCTCGAATTACTCAGAGCCAACAGCGTATCGAGCCGGTGTTGCAGCCCCCGGCGATTATACAAACCGGTTAGCGGGTCGAGCATGCTGAGCCCGTTTAGGGTTTCCCTTTCCTCCAGTAGTTTGTACATCAGTTGCTGAGCGAATCCATCGTAGCGCTTTTGTATCACATGCTGGATGGCGATACCGGCCATAGGCAGCGCCATAAAATAGAAAATCCGCAAACCATGTTCGCTGCCGTTAAGCCATAAACAAACGGCGACGGAGGGGAGTGAGTGGAGCGTAAACGCGATGATATTATTGGCAAAAGCGATAGAGCCAATAAACAGTACGCTGAGCAGCGCTATTAACAGGAAATAATAATCATTCTGACCTAGAGCATTATATTTCAAGAATATATGTAACGCCCATAACAAGCCAAAAACGATTGAAATAAAAGGGAGATTAATTCTTTTATCCGCGTATTTCCCATGCCATACCAGCAGCAGTGTACTCATCACCAGCATCAGCAACGCCGGTACTGATAAGGCTTTGACCGCAAACAGTGGGAAAAAAAGCGTAAACAGCGCGGAGACTGCGTTGAGCAGTAGAAACAGTCGTAAAGAGAGTTGGTATTTTTTTGTGCGCAGAGTTCGCCAGGATTGTACTGTCATAGGTAAATATTGTTAGTTATCTGCAATGTACGAAGGTGTGTTGGTAAATAAAACAAATAACGAACGGGGTATCATTCGCAGAGGTTTTTATTGTTTTTAGTTGAAGAGCTAACCGCTGAGCAATTTATCACCTTGGATTATTCATGTCATCAATCGTTAAGTAAAACTCATATAATTGATAGTGCTTCACGGCTGACAAATGAGAAATTTTATCATATGATATTGGTTATCATTATCAATGTCATAGGTGAAATCATGTTGCAACGTACGCTGGGCAGTGGATGGGGTGTTCTGCTGCCGGGAATGCTGATTGCCGGGATGGCATATAGCGACCTGTCGGTCTACGTATGGAAGGTGATGATTGTATTAGGATTACTGCTGACTTCGCTCATGCTGTACCACAAACGTTTACGGCACTTTGTTTTGTTACCTTCATGCGCGGCACTGATTGGTGGCATTGTTTTGGTAATGATGAACTGGAATCAGGGATGAACAAAACAGAGAAGGAAATCGAGAGGGAAATAAGATAATTGGTGCGAGGGGGGGGACTCGAACCCCCACATCCTAAGGACACTAACACCTGAAGCTAGCGCGTCTACCAATTCCGCCACCTTCGCACAGTCATCTTATTTTTTTGATATCGCCTCGTTGGTGCGAGGGGGGGGACTCGAACCCCCACATCCTAAGGACACTAACACCTGAAGCTAGCGCGTCTACCAATTCCGCCACCTTCGCCCAGTGCGAGCAATATCAACGTGGATTATGGTGCGAGGGGGGGGACTTGAACCCCCACGTCCGAAAGGACACTAACACCTGAAGCTAGCGCGTCTACCAATTCCGCCACCTTCGCATACCATCGACACTCAAAAAGTATCGTTACCACGGGGGCGAATTCTAGAGATTTTATGCAGGGCGTCAACAGTTAATTTTCGAACTTAACGTGATTGCCGAAAAAAAAGGCGTTTCTTCGGTTTTTGGCGTTTTATGCAGGCCGGATAAGCGATAGCGCCATCCGGCGTTGCTCGGTGTCACGCCGAATGGCGGCGTAAACGCCTTATCTGGCCTACAGCCGTTAGGCTTTTTTCGCCTGGCGCGTCATCACTGTGCGATAGACCTTGAAACGTCCGGTCTGCGCGATAACTTCATGGAAGCCAAACACATCATCCAGTACCTTCGGATAAGGCAGGAAGGCGTTCGCCACAATTCGCAGTTCACCACCGCTGTTGAGATGACGCACTGCGCCACGAATCAGCGTTTGTGCGGCATCAAGGCTGGTCTGCATACCGTCGTGGAACGGCGGGTTGGAGATGATCATATCAAAACGACCCGTTACGTCAGAAAAGACGTTACTGGCGATGACGTCACCTTCAATGCCGTTGGCTGCAAGCGTTGCGCGGCTGGCTTCAACGGCGGCGGCGCTAACATCGCACAGGGTTAAGCGCACTTTCGGCGAGTGGCTGGCTAAGGCGACGGAGAGAACGCCTGCGCCACAGCCGACATCCAGCACTTTGCCTTTGGTGTGCGGCGTCAGCGTGGAGAGTAGCAGTTGGCTGCCAACATCCAGACCGTCACGGCTGAAGACGCCCGGCAGCGTTTTGATGGTCAGATTTTCTGTCTGGTATTCATCCCAGTATTTTTCTGCATCAAAGACCGGCTGTTTTTCCAGACGACCGTGGTACAGGCCACAGCGACGTGCGCTGTCGACTTTGTTTAACGGTGCGTATTCGGCCAGCATCTGCTCTGCGCTACGTACGCCGCTGCGATTCTCGCCGACAACAAAAATATCGGTGCCCACCGGTAACAGCGACAGAATGTTCATCAACTGGAACTGGGCTTCTGGCTTATTCTTCGGCCAGTAGTAGATCAGCGTATCGCTATCGGCAACGTCATCGGCCTGCGCGACGAGGCTGAAACGGACGTTGTCGCCCATCTGGCGGTTAAGCACCTGCCAGTGGTGAAGTTGCTGGGTGTGCGCACGGCTTGCGGCGCTTTCAAAATGGGCAGGCAGGTCATCCTGCAAATCACCGGCAAACAGAATACGGCTTTGTTCGAAATCATCACTGTGGCGCAGCAAGACTTCACTTGCCGGGGTAAAAGCAGACATGGAATGCTCCTTAAATTGTACAGCGGAGGATTATAGTTGTTTGATGGCACGGATTCGACAAATTTGCTATATTTGCGCCCCTGATAGACAGGAGTGTTTCGCTATGACATCCCGACGAGACTGGCAGTTACAGCAACTGGGCATTACGCAGTGGTCGTTGCGTCGTCCTGGCGCACTGCAGGGCGAGATCGCGATTTCCATTCCTGCGCATGTCCGTTTGGTGATGGTTGCTGCACAGTTACCCGCGCTAACCGAACCGTTGATCAGCGATATTTTACGCGCATTAACCGTTAGCCCGGATCAGGTTTTACAACTGACGCCTGACCGTGTCGCCATGCTGCCGCAAGGCAGTCGCTGTAATAGCTGGCGGCTGGGAACCGAAGAGCCGCTGCTGCTGGAGGGCGCTCAGGTCGAGAGTCCTGCGTTTAATGAATTACGGGAAAACCCAGCGGCACGCGCCGCGTTATGGCAACAAATCTGCGCATATGAACACGATTTCTTCCCTCGAGCCGACTGATTTACCCGCAGCATTTCAGATTGAAAAACGCGCCCACGCTTTTCCGTGGAGTGAAAAAACATTTGCCAGCAACCAGGGCGATCGCTACCTCAATTTTCAGTTGAGGGTTGACGACGTGATGGCCGCCTTTGCAATTACGCAGGTCGTACTGGATGAAGCGACGTTGTTCAATATCGCCGTCGATCCTGACTTTCAGCGCCGGGGCCTGGGGCGTGAGCTGCTGGAGCATCTGATCGATGAGCTGGAAAAGCGTGGCATTTTGACCCTGTGGCTTGAAGTGCGCGCCTCGAATGCGGCCGCTATCGCGCTGTACGAAAGCTTAGGCTTTAACGAGGCGACGATTCGTCGCAACTACTATCCAACGGCCGATGGTCACGAAGACGCCATCATTATGGCGTTGCCAATCAGCATGTAAGATAAGGTGTAATGATGAAGAAGTGGGACTGGATTTTCTTTGATGCCGACGAAACGCTGTTTACGTTTGACTCGTTTACCGGCTTACAGCGGATGTTTCTCGACTATAGCATTACCTTTACCGCTGAAGATTTTCAGGACTACCAGGCCGTGAATAAACCGCTGTGGGTGGATTACCAAAACGGCGCGATTACCTCATTACAACTGCAGCATGCCCGTTTTCAGAGCTGGGCCGAACGCCTGAAGGTTGAACCGGGCCAGCTTAATGACGCATTCATCAATGCGATGGCGGAGATCTGCTCACCGTTGCCGGGGGCGGTTTCTCTGCTCAATGCGATTCGTGATAAAACGAAAATAGGCATCATTACTAACGGCTTTACCGCGTTGCAGCAAATCCGCCTTGAGCGGACGGGGCTGCGCGACTATTTCGACCTGCTGGTGATTTCTGAGCAGGTTGGGGTGGCAAAACCCGACCCCCGTATTTTTGACCATGCGCTGGAGCAGGCGGGTAATCCTGACCGTTCTCGCGTGCTGATGGTGGGTGACACCGCAGAGTCCGATATTCTTGGCGGCATTAACGCCGGGCTATCCACCTGCTGGCTAAATACGCACCACCGCGAGCAGCCAGCGGGCATTCAGCCGACCTGGACCGTAGCGTCATTAAGCGAACTGGAGCAGCTCCTGTGTAAACACTGATTGCCTCCCCCCCGTTGATGGGTAAAATAGCCGCAATTTTTCGTATTCAACTTGCCCGGCCCGTTGCCGTGCTTACCTAAGAAGATTTGACTATGACGTTGTCTCCTTATTTGCAAGAGGTGGCCAAACGCCGCACTTTTGCCATTATTTCTCACCCGGATGCCGGTAAAACGACAATTACTGAAAAGGTACTGTTATTCGGACAGGCCATTCAGACCGCCGGTACGGTAAAAGGCCGTGGTTCCAGCCAGCATGCAAAATCTGACTGGATGGAAATGGAAAAGCAGCGTGGTATCTCCATTACCACCTCTGTGATGCAGTTTCCGTATCATGACTGCCTGGTGAACCTGCTGGACACCCCGGGGCACGAAGACTTCTCCGAAGATACCTATCGTACTCTGACGGCGGTGGACTGCTGCCTGATGGTTATCGATGCCGCAAAAGGCGTCGAGGATCGTACCCGTAAGCTGATGGAAGTTACCCGTCTGCGCGATACGCCGATCCTGACCTTTATGAACAAACTCGACCGTGACATCCGCGATCCGATGGAGCTGCTGGATGAAGTCGAGAACGAACTGAAAATCGGCTGTGCGCCAATCACCTGGCCAATTGGCTGCGGTAAGTTGTTCAAAGGTGTCTATCACCTTTATAAAGATGAAACTTACCTGTATCAGACCGGTAAAGGACACACCATTCAGGAAGTGCGTGTTGTTAAAGGTCTGAACAACCCGGAACTTGATGCTGCCGTGGGTGAAGACCTGGCGCAGCAGCTGCGTGACGAGCTGGAGCTGGTGCAGGGCGCGTCCAATGAGTTCGACCATGAGCTGTTCCTCGCGGGCGAAATCACCCCGGTCTTCTTCGGTACCGCGCTGGGTAACTTCGGCGTTGACCATATGCTGGACGGCTTAGTGGAGTGGGCGCCTGCGCCGATGCCGCGTAAAACCGACACCCGCGTCGTCGAAGCCTCAGAAGAGAAGTTCACCGGTTTCGTGTTTAAAATTCAGGCCAACATGGACCCGAAACACCGTGACCGCGTGGCGTTCATGCGTGTGGTATCCGGCAAGTATGAGAAAGGCATGAAAATGCGCCAGGTGCGCATTGGTAAAGACGTGGTGATCTCCGACGCACTCACCTTTATGGCCGGTGACCGTTCTCATGTGGAAGAAGCGTATCCGGGCGATATTCTCGGTCTGCATAACCACGGCACTATCCAGATCGGTGATACCTTTACCCAGGGCGAAATGATGAAGTTCACCGGTATTCCGAACTTCGCACCGGAGCTGTTCCGTCGTATTCGCCTGAAGGATCCATTGAAGCAGAAACAGCTGCTGAAAGGACTGGTTCAACTGTCAGAAGAGGGCGCTGTGCAGGTATTCCGTCCGATTGCCAATAACGATTTGATCGTGGGCGCGGTGGGTGTGCTGCAGTTTGACGTGGTGGTTTCACGTCTGAAGAGCGAGTACAACGTTGAAGCGATTTATGAATCTGTCAACGTGGCGACTGCGCGCTGGGTAGAATGTTCTGACGTGAAGAAATTCGAAGAATTTAAGCGTAAGAACGAAATTCAGCTGGCGCTGGATGGCGGCGATAACCTCACCTATATCGCACCAACCATGGTTAACCTGAATCTCACCCAGGAACGTTACCCGGACGTTCAGTTCCGTAAAACACGCGAACACTAATCGACCTTCCAGGGCACGGTATCCGCCGTGTCCTGCAACTTTTCCTGTCTTTTAAATCCCTTGCGGAATGTTCTTAAAACCTCGCGTTTTTCTTTTGTTTGCCTGTTTTTTAATCAATTCTGACTGCGATCACGAAATCGTGAACTATATTTAACAATGTGATGACATAAATATCGGCGTTAAATGCTTTTTAGGCTGCCTGTTGCAGCGTCTATTGCTGATATTTATTCCACTTACAAGATTAGTTGCTGGTTCAGGCCGTGTAACGGCAGAGCATAGCTTTTAGCAAAACATACAGGAATACATCGATGACAATGACAGGACTTAAGATTTCTAAAACGCTGCTGGCCGTGATGCTGACCTCCGCTGTTGCAACGGGTTCTGCTTATGCAGAAAACGCCACGATGGATAAAGCGCAATCCGGCGTCGAAAGTGCGGGGCAGAAAGTCGATAGCTCTATGAACAAAGTCGGTAATTTCATGGATGACAGCACCATCACCGCGAAAGTAAAAGCCGCGCTGGTGGACCACGAAAGCATTAAGAGCACCGATATTTCCGTCAAAACAGATCAAAAGGTGGTGACACTAAGCGGGTTTGTTGAAAGCCAGGCACAGGCCGAAGAAGCGGTGAAAGTGGCGAAAGGCGTTGAGGGTGTGACCTCCGTTAGCGACAAACTGCACGTGCGCGATAGCAAAGACACCTCTGTAAAAGGTTATGCGGGCGATACGGCAATCACCAGTGAGGTAAAAGCCAAGCTGCTGGCCGATGATATCGTCCCTTCCCGCAAGGTGAAAGTTGAGACCACCGAGGGCGTAGTGCAACTTTCAGGCACCGTCGATTCACAGGCTCAAAGCGATCGTGCTGAGAGCATCGCCAAAGCGATTGATGGCGTGAAAAGCGTCAAAAACGATCTCAAAACTCAGTAATTAGACTTAATTCGTCCTCCTGACGTTTGTCGGGAGGCGTGTTGTGCACCACACTGAAAATATCGCCGATGGGCAGCCTGAGCGCTCATATCAAGCGGTGAAATTAACTATGGTAAAGGAGAAGCATATGTTTCGATGGGGCATCATATTTCTGGTTATCGCGTTAATTGCCGCTGCACTGGGTTTTGGTGGACTGGCGGGTACCGCAGCCGGCGCTGCGAAAATTGTGTTTGTGGTGGGGATCATTCTGTTTTTGGTCAGCCTGTTTACCGGGCGTAAACGACCCTAGCCCATAGCCGTAAAGAAAAATTGCTACTAAGCCAGTCCATTGGACTGGCTTTTACGGTTTTAGCGTCAGGCGATTTGCGTTACTTTGTTGCTCTATTACAAAAACAACAGGAAGGCAGAGGTGGGGCAGAGAATACCCGTCACGCTCGGTAATATTGCGCCGTTATCGTTACGTCCATTTCAACCAGGCAATATGGCGCTGGTGTGCGAGGGTGGGGGACAAAGAGGTATCTTTACCGCTGGCGTACTGGATGAATTCATGCGCGCGCAGTTTAATCCTTTTGAGCTCTTCTACGGGACGTCCGCTGGCGCGCAAAACCTTTCAGCCTATCTCTGTAACCAGCCCGGTTACGGCCGCAAAGTTATTATGCGATACACTACCCGACGCGAATTTTTTGACCCGGTGCGCTTTGTGCGCGGGGGAAACTTAATCGATCTCGACTGGCTGGTGGATTCGACTGCGTCCCAGATGCCGCTGGCAATGGATAACGCCGAGCGTCTGTTTGCCGCAGGGAAAGCGTTTTATATGTGCGCCTGTCGGGGCGATGATTACACGCCCGGCTATTTTTCGCCGAACCGGCAAAACTGGCTCGACCTCATTCGAGCCTCCAGCGCGATTCCCGGGTTCTACCGCACAGGGGTTGTATTGGACGGCGTGAACTATCTGGATGGAGGAGTTAGTGATGCCATACCTGTGCAGGAGGCAGCGAAGCAGGGGGCAAAAACGTTGGTAGTGATTCGCACTGTGCCTTCGCAAATGTACTACACCCCGCAGTGGTTCAAACGTATGGAGCGCTGGTTGGGTGAAAGTAGCCTGCAACCGTTTCTGAATCTGGTGCAGCATCATGAGACCAGCTATCGTGCTATCCAGAGTTTTATTGAGAAGCCGCCGGGCAAGCTGCGTATTTTTGAGATCTATCCGCCAAAACCACTCCATAGCATGGCGTTGGGCAGCCGTATTCCGGCACTGAGGGAAGATTACAAAACCGGACGCCTGTGCGGTCGTTACTTTCTGGCGACAGTCGGCAAACTGCTGGCGAAAAATGCGCCCTTGCCTCGTCAGACGCCGAAGATTGTGGTGCCGGGACCGGTGGTAGTTCCTCCCGCACCGGTGGCCAACGATGCCCATGTGCCAGTGGTGACCGATGCACCTCAGGCGAACGACACGACGTTTGATAATGAGGATTTGGCGTGAGTTATCGTTTTATCGATACGCATTGTCACTTTGATTTCCCGCCGTTTACCGGCGATGAATCTGCCAGCATTCAGCGCGCGGCGGAGGTTGGTGTACAGAGCATTATCGTTCCGGCCACCCAGGCGGCGAATTTTCCCCGCGTACTGGCGTTAGCGGAAAATTATCCTCCATTGTTTGCCGCGCTTGGTCTGCATCCCATTGTTATTGAAAAACATAGCGATGACTGCCTGGACCAGTTGCAACAGGAGCTGGATAAGCGCCCACAAAAGCTGGTGGCGCTAGGCGAGATTGGATTGGATCTGTATCGGGACGATCCGCAATTCGAAAAGCAAGAGCGGGTGCTGGAAGCGCAGCTAAAGCTGGCGAAGCGGTATGAATTGCCGGTGATCCTGCATTCGCGGCGTACCCATGACAAGCTGGCGATGCACCTGAAACGTCATACTTTGCCACGAACTGGCGTGGTGCATGGTTTTTCCGGGAGCGTGCAGCAGGCAGAGCGCTTTGTGCAACTGGGATACAAAATTGGCGTGGGAGGCACCATTACCTATCCGCGCGCCAGTAAAACCCGCGAGGTAATAGCGCAACTGCCGCTGGAATCTCTGTTGCTGGAAACCGACGCGCCGGATATGCCGCTCAACGGCTTTCAGGGGCAGCCCAATCGCCCGGAGCAGGTAGTCAGAGTCTTCGACGTCTTATGCGAACTGCGCCCGGAACCTGCGGACGTGATCGCTGACGCGCTGTATCGTAATACCACGGCGCTGTTTAACATGTGATTGGATGGCGTAGCCAGCCGACAAAAGTGTCCGCTTCGTAGGCCTGATAAGCGAAGCGCATCAGGCATAACTTTGCCGGATGGCGGCTGCGTCTTATCAGGCCTACAAAAGTGTGTGCTTCGTAGGCCTGATAAGCAAAGCGCATCAGGCATATTTTTTGCCGGATGGGGCTGCGCCTTATCCGGCCTACAAAAGTATGCGCTCCGTAGTCCTGATAAGCGAAGCGCATCAGGCATAACTTCGCCGGATGGGGGCTGCGTCTTATCCGGCCTACAAAAGTAGGCGCTCCGTAGGCCTGATAAGCGAAGCGCATCAGGCATAACTTCGTCGGATGGCTGCTGTGTTTTCTCCGGCCTGCAAATGATGTAGCCGCATCCGGCAATCACAGGTACAGCGCCGGGAAGATCAAATTATCCACCCCGCGCTCGCGCAATCTTTGCGCCAGGTGTTCCACATCCTTCGGCGTGGCGCTCGGCCAGTCCTTCGCTTCGCCATACACCCCGTGCGCATGAAAGGCATTCAGCCGTACCGGTACGTCACCGGTGCGTTTGATAAACGCCGCCAGCGCATCGATATGCTGTAGATAATCTTCCTGACCAGGAATTACCAGTAGGCGGAGTTCCGCCAGTTTTCTCTGCCCGGACAAAAAGGTAATGCTTTGTTTAATCAGCGTGTTATCGCGGCCGGTAAGCTGCCGATGACACGTGCTGTCCCAGGCTTTTAAATCCAGCATTACGCCGTCGCACACCGGCAGCAGCTTCTGCCAGCCGGTTTCGCTCAGCATGCCGTTGCTGTCGACCATGCAGGTCAGGTGTTGCAACTGCGGATCGGTTTTAATCGCGGTAAATAGCGCCACAATAAACGGCAGCTGGGTAGTCGCTTCACCGCCACTAACGGTTATCCCTTCGATAAACAGTGACGCTTTACGAATATGTTGCAGCACTTCATCAACGCTCATACTCTGCGCCATCGGCGTGGCCTGCTGGGGGCACATATGCAGGCAGGTGTCACACTGCTGACACACATCGGACTGCCACCACACTTTCCCCGCGCTCAGGTTCAGCGCCTCATGCGGGCAATGCAGCACACACTCCCCGCAGTCGTTGCAGCGTCCCATCGTCCACGGATTGTGGCAATTTTTACAGCGCAGATTACATCCTTGCAGAAACAGAGCCAGGCGACTGCCCGGGCCGTCGACGCAGGAGAAAGGAATCAGCCTACTGACTAAAGCGCATCTGCTGTTCATGGCTAATCACGCGAGGTTGTCGTTCCAGAATGCGCGTATTGCGCGCGGCTTCTTCGCCAAGCCAGGTGGTGTTGGTTCGTGACCCTTCGGCGCGATACTTTTCCAGATCCGACAGGCGCACCATATAACCCGTAACGCGAACCAGATCGTTGCCGCTCACGTTGGCGGTAAACTCGCGCATTCCGGCTTTAAACGCCCCGAGGCACAACTGTACCAGCGCCTGAGGATTACGCTTGATGGTTTCATCCAGAGTGAGAATGTCGCTGATCCCGGCGTGATAAAACGCGTGATGTGGCGCAACGGTTTGCAGATGGGTGATCGGGTCCGGCTCATCGCCGTAAGGCAGACGTGCACCTGGCGTGGTGCCGATGTCAGAACTGATCCCCGACTGTGCATGCAGCATCGCGCGCTGCTTCCAGCCATATTTCACCGGGGTGTTTTCGACAAACTCCGCCAGGTAGGCGCTAATACGATAGCCGAGCTGATTGGCGAACTCATCTTTCCCATAGCGCGCATTCTGTCCCGACTTATCGCACAGCAGGTTCACCGCCTCCGCCAGACCATACATCCCGAACATAGGCACAAAACGTTCGGGATCAATCAACCCTTCCTGCACGAGGAAGCTATTCTCAAAGAAATGTGATTTCTCATAGAGGAATTCACATCGTGAATCAATGATGGCGATTTGCTGCTGGCAGTAGTGCGGTAGGGTGCGAGTAAAGAAGTCATCGACAGAGGTGCTGCGCTCTGCGATGGCTTTCAGATTAAGCCTGACCAGCGTGCTTCCACCCCCGGCGAGCGGCAAAGAGTTGTAACAACTGACGACGCCATACTGACCTTTTGTGAAAATTTTATCATTTTCAGGGCCGTTGGAAATATGCGGCTTACTGCACTCGCAGATATTTTGCGCCACGTTGAGCAGCAGATCGTCAGGTGTGATTTGCGGGTCATAAATGAATGTCAGATTAGGCGAAACCTGCTTTAACTCTGCATCTGCGCGTAAAATTGCACGGGTGACTGGTGTATCGGCGGGGCCGATATTGGCATGCATAAACGCGTCTGGCAGGGTTCTGTCGAGATAACGCCAGAAACGTTTTATTCGAATATCGATCTCGTCTTGTGTTAGAATTATAACATACGGTTGCAGCAAGGCATCGAGGTGGCCGAGATAAACCGGCATCGACGTCACTGACGGAACATGGTGGTAAAGAATAGTGAGTAAGGACAACGCGTCATCAAGATCCCTGGCGCCTTCCAGCTCCAGCCACGATGAGCCATTGGCCAGAAAACGCGCGTAATCGGGTAAAACATAGCGCGGTTTGAACGGGGCATGACCTTCGTACATATCGCAGATTACCCCATCATCCAGCGCCTGACGTGCCTGTGCAGGCAGTTGCGGGTAAGGCAGCGCGTTTTCAGCCTCCAGCGCCAGAAAATGGCGTTTCTGCTCAGGGCTGAGCACCGGACTGGTCACGATTTGTTGGCAACGCTGTTGCAGCGCGAGTTCGCTTGAAGTGGGCATCGTTGATTCCTTTTTATCCCGAAGGTGTAACGCCATTGTAGAAAGCAACGCCGCCGCAACCTTTGATCCGGATGCGCCTGATGCCACCGCATCCCTTTAGAAAAGGTGATTTATTTGAAGTAGATCTCATTAGAGTAATGCAAATCTGTATGTGGTTTTCATTAACTGTGATGTATATCGAAGTGTAATAGCGAGCGGATGTTAGAATACTAACAAACTCGCAAGGTGAAATTTTATACGGCGATGCCGTTGGAGAATGTTATGACCGATTTAACAGCAAGCAGCCTGCGTGCACTGAAACTGATGGACCTGACTACCCTGAATGATGACGACACCAATGAAAAAGTGATCGCGCTGTGTCATCAGGCGAAGACCCCGGTTGGCAACACTGCCGCAATCTGTATCTATCCGCGTTTCATCCCTATTGCGCGTAAGACCCTGAAAGAGCAGGGCACGCCGGACATCCGCATTGCAACCGTAACCAACTTCCCGCATGGCAACGACGACATCGAGATTGCGCTGGCTGAAACCCGCGCGGCGATTGCTTACGGCGCAGATGAAGTTGACGTGGTGTTCCCGTACCGTGCGCTGATCGCCGGTAACGAGCAGATTGGTTTCGATCTGGTTAAAGCCTGCAAAGACGCGTGTGCGGCGGCAAACGTGCTGCTGAAAGTCATCATCGAAACCGGTGAGTTGAAAGAAGAAGCTCTGATTCGCAAAGCGTCTGAAATCTCCATCAAAGCTGGTGCTGATTTCATCAAAACCTCTACCGGTAAAGTGCCGGTCAATGCGACGCCGGAAAGCGCACGCATCATGATGGAAGTGATCCGCGACATGGGTGTTTCTAAAACTGTAGGTTTCAAACCGGCTGGTGGCGTGCGCACTGCAGAAGATGCACAGCAGTTCCTGGCGATTGCCGATGAACTGTTTGGCGCTGACTGGGCTGATTCTCGTCACTACCGTTTTGGCGCATCCAGCCTGCTGGCGAGCCTGCTGAAAGCGCTGGGTCACGGCGACGGCAAGAGCGCAAGCAGCTACTAAGCCTTATATTGCCGGAGCTGTAGCGACGTAGGCCGGATAAGGCGTAGCCGCCATCCGGCATTAAGACGACTGCCGGGTGGCGCGTTGCTTACCCGGCCTACAACGGCCTTCTACTCTTTTCCCCTGGGGGTTACCGTGTTTCTCGCACAAGAAATTATTCGTAAAAAACGTGATGGTCATGCGCTGAGCGATGAAGAAATTCGTTTCTTTATCAATGGTATTCGCGACAACACCATCTCTGAAGGGCAAATCGCCGCCCTGGCGATGACCATTTTCTTCCACGATATGACAATGCCTGAGCGAGTTTCGCTGACCATGGCAATGCGTGATTCAGGAACCGTGCTGGACTGGAAAAGCCTGCAGCTGAACGGCCCGGTTGTGGATAAACACTCTACCGGCGGTGTAGGTGACGTAACGTCACTGATGTTAGGCCCGATGGTCGCAGCGTGCGGCGGCTATATTCCGATGATCTCCGGGCGTGGCCTGGGGCATACCGGCGGTACGCTCGATAAACTGGAAGCGATTCCTGGATTTGACATCTTCCCGGACGACGCGCGCTTCCGTGAAATTATTAAAGACGTGGGTGTGGCGATTATTGGGCAAACCAGCTCGCTCGCACCGGCGGATAAACGTTTTTATGCCACCCGCGATATTACCGCGACGGTGGATTCCATCCCGCTGATTACCGGTTCCATTCTGGCGAAAAAACTGGCGGAAGGGCTGGATGCGCTAGTGATGGATGTGAAAGTGGGCAGCGGCGCCTTTATGCCGACCTACGAGCTTTCTGAAGCTCTTGCTGAAGCGATTGTCGGTGTGGCAAACGGTGCGGGTGTACGTACCACCGCGCTGTTAACCGATATGAATCAGGTGCTGGCCTCCAGCGCAGGTAACGCGGTCGAAGTTCGCGAAGCGGTGCAGTTCCTGACCGGTGAATACCGCAATCCACGTCTGTTAGACGTCACCATGGCGCTGTGCGTGGAAATGCTGATCTCCGGCAATCTGGCGAAAGATGACGCCGAAGCCCGTGCGAAATTGCAGGCGGTGCTGGACAACGGTAAAGCGGCAGAGATTTTTGGTCGCATGGTTGCGGCGCAAAAAGGCCCGACCGATTTCGTCGAAAATTATGCGAAGTATCTGCCGACGGCAATGCTCAGCAAAGCGGTATATGCTGATACCGAAGGTTTTGTCAGCGCGATGGATACCCGTGCGCTGGGGATGGCGGTCGTTTCCATGGGCGGCGGTCGTCGTCAGGCTTCGGACACCATTGATTACAGCGTTGGCTTTAGCGATATGGCGCGTCTGGGCGACAGCGTAGACGGACAACGCCCGCTGGCGGTGATCCACGCGAAAGACGAAGCCAGCTGGCAGGAAGCGGCGAAAGCGGTCAAAGCGGCAATTAGCCTTGACGATAAAGCGCCAGAAATTACACCGACAGTCTATCGTCGTATTACCGAATAACTGTATACTGATCTGATCGCTTTTTTGCGGCGCAGATGTATGGAGAACAAGATGAAACGTGCATTTATTATGGTGCTGGACTCCTTTGGTATTGGTGCGACTGAAGATGCGGATCGCTTTGGCGACGTAGGTTCAGACACTATGGGACACATTGCAGAAGCCTGTGCGAAAGGTGAGGCTGACAATGGTCGCAAAGGTCCACTGAATCTGCCTAACCTGACCCGTCTGGGCCTGGTGAAAGCTCACGAAGGTTCTACCGGTAAAATTGCTGCTGGTATGGACGGTAACGCGGAAGTGATTGGTGCCTACGCATGGGCGCATGAACTTTCTTCCGGGAAAGACACGCCGTCTGGCCACTGGGAAATCGCGGGTGTCCCGGTTCTGTTTGATTGGGGTTATTTCTCCGATCATGAAAACAGCTTCCCGCAGGAACTGCTAGATAAACTGGTAAAACGTGCCAACCTGCCAGGCTACCTCGGCAACTGCCACTCTTCCGGTACCGTGATCCTGGATCAACTGGGTGAAGAGCATATGAAAACCGGCAAGCCGATTTTCTATACCTCCGCTGACTCCGTGTTCCAGATTGCCTGCCACGAAGAGACGTTTGGCCTGGATAAACTCTACGAGCTGTGCGAAATCGCACGTGAAGAGCTGACCGAAGGTGGTTACAACATCGGTCGTGTTATCGCACGTCCGTTCATCGGTGATAAAGCCGGTAACTTCCAGCGTACCGGTAACCGTCACGACCTGGCCGTTGAGCCGCCAGCACCGACCGTGCTGCAGAAATTGGTCGACGAAAAAGACGGTCACGTGGTTTCCGTCGGTAAAATTGCGGATATCTACGCTAACTGCGGCATCACCAAAAAAGTGAAAGCCACCGGTCTGGACGCGCTGTTCGACGCCACCATCAAAGAGATGAAAGAAGCAGGTGATAAGACCATCGTCTTCACCAACTTCGTTGATTTCGACTCTTCCTGGGGACATCGTCGCGATATCGCCGGTTATGCTGCGGGCCTGGAACTGTTCGACCGCCGTCTGCCTGAGCTGATGGAGCTGGTGGGTGAAGATGACATTCTGATCCTGACCGCTGACCACGGCTGCGACCCAAGCTGGACCGGCACTGACCACACCCGTGAACACATCCCGGTACTGGTCTACGGCCCGAAAGTGAAACCAGGTTCTTTAGGTCACCGTGAAACCTTCGCGGATATCGGTCAGACGCTGGCGAGCTACTTTGGTACGTCACCGATGGACTACGGTAAAAACATGCTGTAATACCCGTTGTCTTTCGCGCTGTAGATGCGTTGATTTCATTCGCTCACCCCGGTCACATAGTGAATCTATGCTCCCGGGGATTCACGAATTCGTCGCCTTCCTACAACGCGAAATCCTTAGGGTATTTCACTGTTTTGCATACGTTTTGTAGGCCTGATAAGGCGTAGCCGCCATCAGGCAATAACAACGAAATAAGGACAAAAAATGGCAACTCCACATATTAATGCAGAAATGGGTGATTTCGCTGACGTCGTATTGATGCCGGGCGACCCGCTGCGTGCAAAGCATATTGCTGAAACTTTCCTCGAAGATGTTCGTGAAGTGAACAACGTTCGCGGCATGTTAGGTTTTACCGGTACTTACAAAGGCCGTAAGATCTCCGTTATGGGTCACGGTATGGGTATCCCGTCCTGCTCCATCTACACCAAAGAGCTGATCACCGATTTCGGCGTGAAGAAAATCATTCGCGTAGGCTCCTGCGGCGCTGTGCGTATGGACGTTAAACTGCGTGACGTGGTTATCGGTATGGGCGCTTGCACCGACTCCAAAGTTAACCGTATCCGTTTTAAAGATCATGACTTCGCTGCTATTGCTGACTTCGACATGGTGCGTAACGCGGTTGATGCGGCAAAAGCACTGGGTGTAGACGCGCGCGTGGGCAACCTGTTCTCTGCTGACCTGTTCTACTCTCCGGACGGTGAAATGTTCGACGTGATGGAAAAATACGGCGTGCTGGGCGTGGAAATGGAAGCGGCGGGCATCTACGGTGTTGCTGCGGAATTTGGTGCAAAAGCGCTGACCATCTGCACCGTTTCCGACCATATCCGTACTCACGAGCAGACCACTGCCGCTGAACGTCAGACGACCTTCAACGACATGATCAAAATCGCGCTGGAATCCGTTCTGCTGGGCGATAAAGAGTAAGGGTTGTTATGGCCCGGTGGCGCTTCGCTTATCGGGCCTACGGGAATGCCGCTATTAATGCCTGATGGCGCTTCGCTTATCAGGCGTACAGGAGCGGTCTTGTAGGCCCGATAAGGCGCAGCCGCCATCCGGCAATTCGCCACTAATCGCTTAACGCACGGCCTTCGCCACCCACGCCGCCAGTTCACGCAGCTCGTTTTCCTGATCCGGATATTCCGTAACCAGCGCTTCGCAAGTCTGCTGTAAAACATCGGCGCGATACTGGCAGCCCTGTAGCCGCTCCGCCAGCGCTTCTAACGGCGCGGGATTGAGACTGTCGGTAAACACCTGTGTGCGCGTGATATGACCTTTTTCGACGTCGAAATGCAGCTCAACGCCACCCCAGGTGAAACGCTCGTCCAGCAGATGCGAGAAAGCAGGTGCCTGACCAAAATTCCATTCCCAACTGCTCTGGCGGGCAAAGGTTTCGGCAAAATTTGGCAGGTCCGGCGTTTTATCTGGTGAGATCACTTCCGCTTCAACGCGTTCGCCATAATGAGCAAAAAAGGCTTCCGTGATGGCCTGACAGACCTGTTCATGGGTGATGCCCGGTAACAGCTCCGTCAAATTCGCCACCCGTGAGCGGACAGAGGTGATCCCCTTTGCCGCGAGTTTCTTTTTGTCGGGATTGAGATAATTTGCCAGGCGGCTGAGATCGGCATTTAGCAGCAGCGTGCCGTGGTGGAAGCCGCGATCTTTCGTTTCCCGATAAGCAGAGCCTGAAACCTTGCGATCGCCGTCTGGCGTTTTCACAACCAGATCGTTACGCCCGGAGGCGTCCGCCGTCACACCCAGAGAATTCAATGCGTTGAGGACAATCGCGGTGGAAATGGTTTTGTCGTACTCCGGTTTACCGGCCATAAAGGTAAAGCAGGTATTACCTAAGTCATGGAACACCGCGCCGCCGCCGCTGCTACGGCGGGCGAGCCGCACGTTGTCTTCCTCCATACGGCGGGTATTACACTCTTTCCACGGGTTTTGCGCCCGGCCAATCACCACCGTATCGGCGTTACGCCACAAGAACAGGACGCGCTGCGTGGCGGGCATCTGGCGAAAAATGCACTCTTCGACCGCGAGGTTAAACCACGGATCATAAGAGTCTGAGATAAGCAGGCGTAGTGTAGTCATGGTTGATTTCCCTTCTGTATTACAGTTTTTACTGCTTTTACTCTTTTTTCTCGTTGTCTTCTTCCTGCACCGGTTTGTTGGCGGTCAACAGGAAAGGGGATTGCTGCCAGCGGGTACGCTTGCCTTGCAATAAGGTACGGGTGAGCACGACGCCAATCGCCAGCGCCAGCAGCAGCATCAGGCGTAAGATATTGGTGGTGTTATCTACCTGCTTCGCCTCGGTGGCGAGGGTGTGGGTATCCAGCGTCAGACGCAAATAGCCCAGCGGACCATTTTTCCCCTGAATGGGTTCGACAATCTGCTGGTTAAAATAACCCCCGGCTTTTTTGCCGTCGAGCGCCAGTCGGTCACGAACGTTGACGCTCTCGCCGGTGCGCGTAATCAGGTCTCCCTGTTCATCGTATACGCCAGCGTCCAGAATACGGCTACTTTCCGTCAACTGTGTGAGTACCGCTTTGATGCGTTTTTCATCCGGCGTTTCGGTACGCATTAGCGGAGCAACATTTAGCGCCACCTGGCGGGCCAGCGTACGGGCCAGCTCTTCGAGCTGCGGATTACGCTGCTGCTGGTGACTTTGACTAAACCAGGATGCGCCCTGCATCAGGGCGACGAGCAGCGCAAGACAGAACAATACAATCACTGCACGATGAAGTCGGAATTTCAGTTTTGCGCGAGCCATATTCCACCTGCTGAAAATTTGAGACTTAATGTTGCCAGAAGCGCTGGTTACAGGGTAGCCTCATGCGTTATTTTCCCCTGATGATTCCGACCCGAACGATTTTACAGGAGCTTTAATGCCTAACATAACCTGGTGCGATCTACCTGAAGATGTTTCTCTGTGGCCAGGTCTGCCTCTCTCTTTAAGTGGCGATGAAGTCATGCCGCTGGACTACCACGCGGGCCGCAGTGGCTGGCTGCTGTACGGTCGTGGGCTGGATAAACAACGTTTAACGCAATACCAGAGCAAACTGGGTGCAGCGATGGTGATTGTTGCTGCCTGGTGCGTCGAGGATTATCAGGTGATTCGCCTGGCGGGTTCGTTAACGCCGCGCGCGGCAAAACTGGCGCATGATGCCAAACTGGATGTTGCCCCGTTAGGCAAAATTCCGCATCTGCGCACACCGGGTTTACTGGTGATGGACATGGACTCAACGGCAATCCAGATCGAATGCATTGATGAAATTGCTAAACTGGCTGGAACCGGTGAGATGGTTGCGGAAGTCACGGAACGCGCAATGCGCGGCGAACTGGACTTTACCGCCAGCCTGCGTAGTCGCGTGGCGACGCTGAAGGGCGCTGATGCCAATATTCTGCACCAGGTGCGCGAAACGCTACCGCTGATGCCAGGCCTGACACAGCTGGTGTTAAAACTGGAAACGCTCGGCTGGAAAGTGGCTATTGCCTCTGGCGGCTTTACCTTCTTTGCCGATTACCTGCGTAATAAACTGCGTCTGACGGCGGCTGTAGCAAACGAGCTGGAGATCATGGACGGTAAATTTACCGGCAACGTGATCGGCGATATCGTCGATGCCCAGTACAAAGCCAATACCCTGACCCGCCTGGCACAAGAATATGAGATCCCGATGGCGCAGACGGTGGCGATCGGCGACGGTGCTAACGATCTGCCGATGATCAAAACGGCTGGGCTGGGTATTGCGTATCATGCTAAACCGAAAGTGAATGAAAAGACGGAGATTACTATCCGCCACGCTGACCTGATGGGCGTGTTCTGCATTCTCTCCGGCAGCATGAACCAGAAATGATTAAATTGCCCGATGGCAAGGTGTCCGTAGGCCGGATAAGCGCCTGCGCCATCCGGCAAAAGCGTTAACGAAAGAGGTAAAACGTGGCCAAAGCTCCAAAACGCGCCTTTGTTTGTAATGAATGCGGGGCCGATTACCCGCGCTGGCAGGGGCAATGCAGCGCCTGTCAGGCCTGGAATACCATTACCGAGGTGCGCCTTGCCGCATCGCCAACGGTGGCGCGTAACGAGCGGCTCAGTGGCTATGCCGGGAATGCGGGCGTGGCAAAAGTGCAGAAGCTGTCTGACATCAGCCTTGAAGAACTACCGCGTTTTTCCACTGGATTTAAAGAGTTTGACCGCGTGCTGGGCGGCGGTGTGGTACCCGGCAGCGCTATTCTGATTGGCGGTAACCCCGGCGCGGGGAAATCAACGCTGCTGCTGCAAACGCTGTGCAAGCTCGCTGAGCAGATGAAAACTCTGTACGTCACCGGTGAAGAGTCACTGCAGCAGGTGGCGATGCGTGCGCACCGGCTCGGTTTGCCGACAGCGAATCTGAATATGCTGTCGGAAACCAGTATCGAACAAATTTGCCTGATTGCCGAAGAAGAACAGCCGAAGCTGATGGTGATCGACTCCATTCAGGTAATGCACATGGCGGATATTCAGTCTTCGCCGGGCAGCGTGGCGCAGGTGCGTGAAACGGCGGCTTATCTGACGCGCTTTGCCAAAACGCGCGGCGTGGCGATTGTGATGGTCGGCCACGTCACCAAAGACGGCTCGCTGGCCGGGCCGAAGGTGCTCGAACACTGTATTGACTGTTCGGTACTGCTCGATGGTGACGCCGATTCCCGTTTCCGTACTCTGCGTAGCCATAAAAACCGCTTTGGCGCGGTGAATGAGCTGGGCGTCTTTGCCATGACCGAACAGGGCCTGCGTGAAGTCAGCAACCCTTCCGCTATCTTCTTAAGCCGTGGCGATGAGGTCACCTCCGGCAGTTCGGTGATGGTGGTCTGGGAAGGTACGCGCCCGCTGCTGGTAGAGATTCAGGCGCTGGTCGATCACTCAATGATGGCGAACCCGCGTCGCGTGGCGGTCGGTCTGGAACAGAACCGTCTGGCGATTCTGCTGGCGGTGCTGCATCGTCACGGTGGCTTGCAGATGGCGGATCAGGACGTGTTTGTTAACGTAGTCGGCGGCGTAAAAGTCACCGAAACCAGCGCCGACCTGGCGTTGCTGCTGGCAATGGTCTCCAGCCTGCGTGACAGACCGCTGCCACAGGATTTAGTGGTCTTTGGCGAAGTGGGGTTGGCGGGCGAAATCCGTCCGGTACCCAGCGGGCAGGAGCGTATTTCGGAAGCGGCGAAGCACGGCTTTCGCCGGGCGATTGTCCCTGCCGCTAACGTACCGAAAAAAGTACCGGAAGGCATGCAGGTCTTTGGCGTTAAGAAGCTTGCGGATGCGTTAAGCGTGTTTGACGACCTATAATCAAATACCCGTACATACTGATTTTGTAGGCCTGATAAGCGAAGCGCCATCAGGCAGTGTTACGCGATTTTTCCAGCAGGAGGCTCTTGTGTCATTTGAATATCTGAAAACCGCCATAAAGCAAAAGGGCTGTACCCTGCAACAGGTGGCGGATGCCAGTGGCATGACCAAGGGATACCTAAGCCAACTGCTGAATGCCAAAATCAAAAGCCCCAGCGCGCAGAAGCTGGAGGCGTTGCACCGCTTTCTCGGTCTGGAGTTTCCGCGCCAGCAGAAAAATATCGGTGTGGTATTCGGCAAGTTTTATCCGCTGCACACCGGCCATATCTATCTTATCCAGCGCGCCTGTAGCCAGGTCGATGAACTGCATATCATCATGGGCTATGACGACACGCGCGATCGCAGCCTGTTTGAAGACAGTGCCATGTCACAACAGCCTACGGTGCCCGATCGTTTACGCTGGCTGCTGCAAACCTTTAAGTATCAGAAAAATATCCGTATTCATGCCTTCAACGAAGAAGGCATGGAGCCGTATCCGCACGGCTGGGACGTGTGGAGCAACGGGATCAAAAGGTTTATGCAGGAGAAAGGGATCCAGCCAAACTGGATCTACACCTCTGAAGAATCAGATGCCCCGCAGTATCTCGAACATTTGGGGATCGAAACCGTGCTGGTGGATCCTAAGCGGACGTTCATGAGCATCAGCGGCGGGCAAATCCGTGAAAACCCGTTTCGCTACTGGGAGTATATTCCGACCGAAGTGAAGCCGTTTTTCGTGCGCACCGTGGCGATCCTCGGCGGGGAGTCGAGCGGTAAATCGACGCTGGTGAACAAGCTCGCCAATATTTTTAATACCACCAGTGCGTGGGAATACGGGCGTGATTATGTCTTCTCCCATTTGGGCGGCGATGAGATGGCGTTGCAGTATTCTGACTACGATAAAATCGCCTTAGGACAAGCGCAATACATTGATTTTGCTGTTAAGTACGCCAATAAAGTGGCGTTCATCGACACCGATTTCGTGACCACTCAGGCCTTCTGTAAAAAGTATGAAGGGCGTGAACACCCGTTTGTGCAAGCGCTTATTGATGAGTATCGCTTTGACCTGGTGATCCTGTTGGAAAACAACACCCCGTGGGTGGCGGATGGCTTACGCAGCCTTGGAAGCTCAGTTGACAGAAAAGCGTTTCAGACGCTGCTGGTCGAGATGCTGCAGGAAAACAATATCAATTTCGTGCACGTACAGGAGCCTGACTACGACGGTCGCTTCCTGCGCTGCGTGGAGCTGGTGAAAGAGTTGATGGGCGAGCAGCGTTAGGTTTTAATGCCGGATGCGCTGCGCTTATCCGGCCTACAAGTCGCACTAACCTCGTAGGCCGGATAAGGCGTAAAGCCGCCATCCGGCACTTAACGCTAATTACTTAGAAATACGCTTGTACTTAATACGTTTCGGCTCCAGCGCATCGGCACCCAGCGTACGTTTCTTGTACTCTTCGTATTCGGTAAAGTTACCTTCGAAGAACTCAACCTTACCTTCATCCTGGTAATCCAGAATGTGGGTGGCGATACGGTCGAGGAACCAACGGTCGTGCGAGATAACCATCGCGCAGCCCGGGAATTCCAGCAGGGCGTTTTCCAGCGCGCGCAGGGTCTCGATATCCAGGTCGTTGGTTGGTTCATCGAGCAGCAGCATGTTGCCGCCAACCTGCAGCAGCTTCGCCAGGTGCAGACGACCACGCTCACCACCGGACAGCTCGCCGACGCGTTTGCCCTGATCCACACCTTTGAAGTTGAAGCGGCCCACGTAGGCACGGCTTGGCATCTCGGTGTTGCCGATTCGCATGATATCCAGCCCGCCGGAAACTTCTTCCCACACGGTTTTGCTGTTGTCCATGGCGTCACGGAACTGGTCAACGGAGGCCAGTTTGACGGTTTCACCCAGCGTGATGGTGCCGCTGTCAGGCTGTTCCTGACCGGACATCATACGGAACAGGGTAGATTTACCCGCGCCGTTCGGACCGATGATGCCGACAATTGCGCCTTTCGGTACGGAGAAAGTCAGATCGTCGATCAGAACGCGATCGCCGTAGGATTTACGCAGATTGGTGACTTCAACGACTTTATCGCCCAGACGTGCTCCAGGTGGAATAAACAGTTCGTTGGTTTCGTTACGTTTCTGGTATTCGGTGTTGTTCAGCTCTTCAAAGCGTGCCAGACGGGCTTTACCCTTAGACTGACGACCTTTAGCGCCCTGACGCACCCACTCCAGCTCTTTCTCAATGGATTTACGGCGAGCCGCTTCCTGAGAGGCTTCCTGGGCCAGACGCTGATCTTTCTGCTCCAGCCAGGAAGAGTAGTTACCTTCCCACGGAATACCTTCACCACGGTCCAGCTCCAGGATCCAGCCCGCAACGTTGTCGAGGAAGTAACGGTCGTGGGTAATCGCCACTACGGTGCCTTCGAAGTCGTGCAGGAAGCGTTCCAGCCACGCGACGGATTCCGCATCCAGGTGGTTGGTCGGTTCGTCGAGCAGCAGCATGTCTGGTTTTTCCAGCAGCAGGCGGCACAGCGCAACGCGGCGGCGTTCACCACCGGAGAGATTCTCAATTTTAGCGTCCCAGTCCGGCAGACGCAGGGCGTCAGCGGCACGCTCAAGCTGCACGTTCAGGTTATGGCCGTCGTGCGCCTGGATAATTTCTTCAAACTTGCCCTGTTGTGCGGCCAGTTTATCGAAGTCGGCGTCCGGCTCGGCGTACTTGGCGTAAACTTCATCCAGACCTTTCAGTGCACTAACCACTTCGGCAACCGCTTCTTCAACGGATTCACGAACGGTATGTTCTGGGTTCAGTTTTGGTTCCTGCGGCAGGTAACCGATTTTAATGCCTGGCTGTGGGCGAGCTTCACCTTCGATATCGGTATCAATACCGGCCATGATGCGCAGCAGGGTAGATTTACCCGCACCGTTCAGACCGAGAACACCGATTTTGGCGCCAGGGAAGAAGCTCAGTGAGATGTTTTTAAGAATATGACGTTTCGGCGGAACGACCTTGCCGACACGATGCATGGTATAAACGAATTGGGCCACGTTGGACTCGCCTCTATGTTTATCCCGTCATACTTCAAGCCGCAGATGCGTTGGCTGTGTCGTTCACCCCAGTCACGTACTTTTGTACGCTCAGGGGATTCACTTCCTCGCCGCCTTGCTGCAACTTGAATTATTTAGGGCTAATTATTGGTAAATAGTTATCAAAGGCGAAGTGTAGCCTTTTTCATTGCCCAATCCCAGCCAGCAGATCCCACTCGCAACAAAAGTAAAAAAGTGTCCGTGACGTGGCGCATTCTGCAATGTCTGGTTAGCATGAATTAATTAAGCGGCATGATGCTGCACAGACGTAACATGAGAAGAGGAAGAGCTTGTGGACAAAGCCAATCAATTTACCTGGCGCCTGCTGGCAGCCAGCGTATGTCTGCTGACGGTCAGTCAGGTGGCGCGAGCCGACTCCCTGGATGAGCAGCGCAATCGCTATGCGCAAATTAAGCAGGCCTGGGATAACCGACAGATGGATGTCGTAGAGCAGATGATGCCCGGCCTGAAGAACTATCCTCTGTATCCCTATCTGGAATATCGTCAGATCACTGACGACCTGATGAATCAGCCGACCATTACCGTCACCAATTTTGTGCGCGCCAACCCGACGCTGCCCCCGGCGCGTACTCTGCAATCGCGTTTTGTGAATGAACTGGCGCGCCGCGAAGACTGGCGTGGACTGCTGGCGTTTAGCCCGGAAAAACCGGGTACCACGGAAGC
Source organism: Citrobacter sp. Cpo069 (assembly GCF_030332785.1). Taxonomy (NCBI): domain Bacteria; kingdom Pseudomonadati; phylum Pseudomonadota; class Gammaproteobacteria; order Enterobacterales; family Enterobacteriaceae; genus Citrobacter; species Citrobacter sp. Cpo069. The sequence goes on along the minus strand of NZ_JAOWHD010000045.1, from coordinate 249,966 downwards.
GCAATGTAACTATTACTTCGCGAAATGGAGTACCGGGCAAACCGAAGAAGCCTGGCAGGGCGCGAAAGAGCTGTGGTTGACCGGGAAAAGTCAGCCGAATGCCTGTGACAAATTATTTGGCGTATGGCGCGCCTCAGGCACTCAGGATCCGCTGGCGTATCTGGAGCGTATTCGTCTGGCGATGAAAGCCGGGAATACCGGTCTGGTGACGGCGCTGGCCGGACAGATGCCCGCACAATACCAAACCATTGCCTCTGCGATCATCTCGCTGGCCAACGATCCGAATTCGGTGATGACTTTTGCTCGCACCACTGGTGCCACGGATTTCACCCGACAGATGGCGGCGGTCGCCTTTGCCAGCGTGGCGCGTCAGGATGTGGAAAACGCCCGCCTGATGATCCCGTCCCTGGTACAGGCGCAACAGCTTAATGACGAGCAAACCCAAGAGCTACGCGATATTGTTGCCTGGCGTCTGATGGGCAATGACGTCACCGACGAGCAGGCCAAATGGCGTGATGATGCGATTATGCGCTCCAATTCCACCTCGCTTGTGGAGCGCCGCGTGCGCATGGCGCTGGGAACCGGCGATCGTCGTGGCCTGAATACCTGGCTGGCGCGTCTGCCAATGGAAGCAAAAGAAAAAGACGAGTGGCGCTACTGGCAGGCTGATCTGCTGCTGGAGCGCGGACGTGATGCGGAAGCCAAAGAGATCCTGCACCAGCTCATGCAGCAGCGTGGTTTCTATCCGATGGTGGCGGCACAGCGCCTGGGCGAAGAGTACGAGCTGAAAGTGGATAAAGCGCCAGCGAACGTTGATTCTGCGCTGACTCAGGGGCCAGAAATGGCACGTGTACGCGAGCTAATGTACTGGAACATGGATAATACCGCGCGCAGTGAATGGGCGAATCTGGTTACCAGCCGTACCAAGTCCGAGCAGGCTCAGTTGGCGCGTTACGCGTTCAACAATCACTGGTGGGATCTGAGCGTTCAGGCGACGATCGCCGGTAAGCTGTGGGATCATCTGGAAGAGCGCTTCCCATTGGCCTATAAAGATCTGTTTACCCGTTACACCAGCGGCAAGGATATTCAGCCAAGTTATGCGATGGCGATAGCGCGTCAGGAAAGCGCCTGGAACCCGAAAGTGAAATCACCGGTCGGCGCCAGCGGGCTGATGCAGATTATGCCGGGCACGGCGACGCATACGGTGAAAATGTTCTCGATTCCAGGTTACAGCAGTCCGAGCCAGCTACTGGATCCTGATACCAACATCAACATTGGTACCAGCTATTTGCAGTACGTATATCAGCAATTCGGCAATAACCGCATCTTTGCGTCGGCAGCCTATAACGCCGGTCCGGGACGCGTTCGCACCTGGCTTGGCAATAGCGCTGGCCGCATTGATGCTGTGGCGTTTGTCGAAAGTATTCCATTCTCAGAGACGCGTGGTTACGTGAAGAATGTGCTGGCTTATGATGCGTACTATCGCTATTTCCTCGGCGATAAACCGGAGTTGATGAGCGACGCAGAATGGCAACGTCGTTACTGATCGTGTCGATTGTGTTATGCTATCGTACTCGTTAAAGAGTACAAAAGGGGGAAGCAAGCACGCTTCCCCCGCAACGATGGCGATATCTTATGACTCAGCAATCACCCTATTCAGCAGAGATGGCAGAACAACGTCACCAGGAGTGGTTACGTTTTGTCGATCTGCTTAAACACGCCTACGAACAAGATTTACACCTGCCACTGCTCAATTTGATGTTAACGCCGGATGAGCGTGAAGCGTTGGGCACGCGTGTGCGTATCATTGAAGAGCTGCTGCGCGGCGAGATGAGTCAGCGTGAGCTTAAAAACGAGCTCGGGGCGGGAATTGCCACTATTACGCGGGGGTCGAACAGCCTCAAATCCGCACCGGTGGATTTGCGTCAGTGGCTGGAGCAGGTGTTGCTCGGGAAACATTGATCCGCCGGATGCGGCTTTGCCTTATCCGGCCTACGATTGAACATCCGGCACAATGCTATAAATACACCGCGTTATGAAACGGGCTGAGCGCCAGAATCACCGCCTGGTGATAGACGCTTGAGCGCGTCAGCTTGCCCGCGGTAAAAACGCCGATTGCGCCTTCTTTACGGCCAATCTCATCAATACCTGTATAGTCCGACATCACCGGGCCGAGTGCTTCACCTTTACGGACTCTGTCGAGAATGACAGTAGGCAATGGCAGCGTGGCTGAACGAGCTTCACCGCGCTGAACGCCGTTATCAATCACCACCCAACTAAAGGTGGCGTCATCGTCAATTCCTGCTTCAATGGCGACCCAGAAATCAGCCTGCGGGTGCAGGCGGCGAGCGTTATCAACGCGATTTCGTGCGCCAGTGCGCGTTTCCTGGTTTCCGAAAGGTTGTTCCGGCACGCCACTCTCGACGGCGACGGGTTCAATATGGCAGGATCCTTCCCCGAAAATCTCTTCAAATGCCCGCAGAATTGCCTGAATTTTGGCAGGATTGGTGGTCGCAGAGATAACCTTGTGCATAATTAAGCTCAGTTTGAAAATTCATCGCAGAGTCTACTCAAAGTATGACGAGTATATAACGGAAAAAAAGCATGTTACAGGTATACCTTGTTCGCCATGGCGAAACGCAGTGGAACGCCGAGCGACGTATTCAAGGCCAGTCAGACAGCCCACTAACCGCTAAAGGTGAACAACAAGCCATGCAGGTGGGAGAACGCGCCCGCTCGTTTGGTATTACGCATGTCATCAGTAGCGATCTTGGTCGTACACGACGCACCGCAGAAATCATCGCCCAGGCCTGCGGCTGTGATATCACCTATGATTCTCGTCTGCGTGAGCTGAATATGGGGGTGCTGGAAAAACGTCACATCGATACGCTGACGCCAGAGGAAGAGGGCTGGCGTCGCCAGTTGGTGAACGGCACGGTGGATGGTCGTATTCCGGAAGGGGAATCGATGCAGGAGCTGAGCGATCGCGTCAATGCGGCGCTGGCATCCTGTCTGGAGCTGCCGCCGGGAAGTCGTCCACTGCTGGTCAGCCACGGTATCGCGCTGGGTTGCCTGGTGAGCACAATTCTGGGATTACCGGCATGGGCTGAACGTCGCTTGCGTCTGCGCAACTGTTCAATTTCTCGCGTTGATTACCAGGAAAGCTTATGGCTGGCGCCGGGATGGGTCGTTGAAACGGCAGGGGACATCTCACATCTGGACGCCCCTGCGTTGGATGAACTACAGCGCTAGCGGCGAATCGGAATCAGGAATTCGCAGCGCAGGTTGATCGGGCGATCTCCCGCTTTGGCATCTTCTGCCGGGTAGTATCGCTCGATATCCTGTCCTTTACGGCGCGTCAGGTTCAGCATCGGCATGCATGTGCCGTAAACCGTCAGGATAAACTCTTGCACGCCGGTTCCCAGCCCTTCGTAGGTAAACATCACGTACTCGCCACCCTGTAACAGGATAGGCTGCGCCGACGGCACATAGCCATTGGCCTGCTCCGGCGTCAGTGCTGTGGTGTAAAACACTTCCTGTTCGTCATCTTTTTCAATGCTCGGACGCGTTTCGTTAAGCCCGTACAGCACTGGCGGGATCGCCGGAGCCTGAGCAAGGAAGTCGCGCCAGAACTGAATACGCATTTCATGACGGAAATCTGAAATCTGTTCCAGCGAGCAGGAATAGCTTTGCGTGGTGCCGAGCAGTTGCGTATCTTCCAGCGTAACGAACTCGTGCGCAGGCATCGCAAATTCACCCAGTCGCATTGGCGGGCGAATACCAAACGCACTCCATTCCGGTGAACGGCGATACAGCGCTGGTGTCTGCGAAAATTGTTTCTTGAATGCGCGAGTAAAAGTTTGTTGAGAGTCGAAGCGATATTGCAGCGCAATATCCAAAATTGGACGCGCAGTCAGGCGCAGCGCCACTGCGGATTTCGATAAACGACGGGCGCGGATATAGGCGCCAATAGCATGGCCCGTCACGTCCTTAAACATTCTCTGCAGGTGCCACTTGGAATAGCCCGCTTTTGCCGCCACATTGTCAAGCGACAAAGGCTGATCCAGATGACCTTCCAGCCAGATTAATAGGTCGCGAATAATGCCAGCCTGATCCATAAAATATCCTCATCCTTTCAACAACGAGTACCTGACGTCAGGTATGAGGATAATAGCATTTTTTGCTGTTTTAGCATTCAGTGTTTTTTTTGCTCATAAGTGCTTTTTTCGGACATACGAAAGCGTGATTATTGTAATCCTGTGATCTGTATACATTTTATCTTAGAATGTTTAATAATTACGCAGAACAACTTTTAAGAATGGTAACAATATGAAATATAAGAGCTTAGTCATTTCCTCAATTCTGCTGATGTTGGCGCAGGTCGCCCATGCGGAGCAGATTGGATCTGTCGATACGGTGTTCAAAATGTTTGGGCCGGATCATAAAATTGTGGTCGAAGCGTTTGACGATCCGGATGTTACCAATGTGACCTGCTACGTGAGTCGTGCGAAGACCGGCGGCATCAAAGGTGGACTGGGGCTGGCGGAAGATACCTCCGATGCCGCCATCTCTTGCCAGCAGGTTGGGCCGGTAGAACTGAGCGACAGAATCAAGAACGGTAAAGCTCAGGGCGAAGTGGTATTTAAGAAACGTACCTCGCTGGTGTTTAAATCTTTACAGGTCGTGCGTTTTTACGATGCGAAACGTAATGCGCTGGCCTATCTGGCCTATTCAGATAAAGTGGTCGATGGATCGCCCAAAAATGCCATCAGTGCGGTACCCATCATGCCGTGGCGGCAATAACAAGGAAGCACAATGCAACAGCCGTTGATCTGGTTGGTTGAGGATGAGCAGGGAATCGCTGATACGCTTATCTACATGCTGCAACAGGAAGGGTTTAGCGTAGAGGCGTTTGAGCGCGGATTTCCCGTGCTGGAGAAATCTCGCCAGCAATGCCCTGATGCCATCATTCTGGATGTCGGGCTACCGGATATCAGCGGTTTTGAACTGTGCCGACGTTTACTGGAACGCCACCCGGCGTTGCCGATCCTCTTTCTGACCGCGCGCAGCGATGAAGTGGATCGCCTGTTGGGGCTGGAAATTGGCGCAGATGACTATGTTGCCAAGCCTTTCTCGCCGCGTGAGGTGTGCGCTCGTGTGCGTACGCTGCTGCGGCGGGTGCAAAAATTCTCCACGCCTTCATCGACGACGCGCTGTGGGGATTTTGAACTTAATGAGCTGGCCGCACAAATTACCTGGTTCAGCATGCCGTTGAACCTGACGCGTTATGAATTCCTGCTGCTGAAAACATTGCTGATGTCGCCGGGACGTATTTACTCTCGCCAGCAGCTGATGGATTTAGTCTGGGCAGACGCGCAGGATACCTTTGACAGAACGGTTGATACTCACATCAAAACGCTGCGCGCCAAGCTGCGGGCTATCAATCCGGAGCTTTCCCCCATCAATACTCATCGCGGTATGGGATACAGCCTGAGGAATTGCTGATGCGCATTGGCATGCGTTTGCTGCTCGGCTATTTTCTGATTGTCGCGGTCGCCGCCTGGTTTGTTCTGTCGATCTTTGTGCAGGAAATTAAGCCAGGCGTTCGTCGGGCGACCGAAGGTACTTTAATTGATACCGCCACGCTGCTGGCTGCACTGGCGCGTGATGACGTGCTCTCTGACTCACCGGCTAACGGCAAGCTGGCGCAGGCATTTGCGCAGCTGCATAACCGCCCATTTAACGCCAACATCAGCGGCATTAACAAAGTGCGTAATGAATACCATGTCTATATGACGGACGCGCAGGGCAAGGTGTTGTTTGATTCAGCTAACCAGGCCGTCGGTCAGGACTACTCCCGCTGGAACGATGTGTGGTTAACGCTGCGTGGGCAGTATGGCGCCCGCAGCACGCCGCAAAACCCGAACGATCCGGAAAGCTCGGTGATGTACGTTGCCGCGCCGATCGTAGACGGTGGGCGTATTATCGGCGTGCTCAGTGTCGGCAAACCAAATGCGGCGATGGCACCGGTGATTAAACGCAGTGAACGGCGAATGCTGTGGGCCAGCGCCGTATTGCTGGGCATTGCCCTGGTGATTGGCTTCGGGATGGTATGGTGGATAAACCGATCCATTGCCCGGCTGGCGCGTTATGCCGACTCCGTTACCGAGAATCGCCCCGTCCCACTGCCTGATTTAGGCAGCAGCGAGTTACGCAAACTGGCGCAGGCGCTGGAAAGTATGCGTCTGAAGCTCGAAGGCAAGAACTACATTGAGCAATATGTCTACGCGTTAACGCATGAGCTGAAAAGTCCGCTGGCGGCCATTCGTGGCGCGGCAGAAATATTGCGCGAAGGCCCGCCGCCAAACGTGGTAGCGCGTTTTACCGATAATATTCTGACGCAAAATGCGCGTATGCAGGCGCTGGTCGAAACTTTGCTGTGCCAGGCGCGACTGGAGAATCGACAGGACATTACGTTGACGGCGGTGGAGGTAGATACGCTTTTTGCTCAGCTCAAAGAGGCGCGTAGCGTGCAGCTGGCGGCAAAAAACATTACGCTGACCATTCTGCCTTCATCGCTTAGCGTCGCTGCCGATCCCGCGTTACTGGAGCAGGCATTGGGGAACTTGCTCGACAACGCTATCGACTTCACGCCACAGGGCGGGACGATTACGTTGAGCGCGCATCAGCAGGAGGAGCTGGTCACATTGCAGGTTACCGACAGCGGTAGCGGGATCCCTGATTTTGCGTTGCCGCGTATTTTTGAGCGCTTCTACTCGCTGCCCCGCGAGAATGGGCACAAGAGCAGCGGTTTGGGGCTGGCGTTTGTCAGTGAAGTTGCACGACTGCATGAAGGTACGGTGACATTATCTAACCGACCAGAGGGCGGCGCCCAGGCCTCGTTTACGCTTCACCGTCACTTCACATAACTTCAAATTCTCCGCACATAGCTGTTCTACCTTGCTGATATTGCAAAGGAGAACGCTATGTTTAAATCACCCCTGTTTTGGAAAATCGTCACCTTAGGCGGCGCAATATTACTGCTGTTAATTCCACTGACGATGGTCAGGCAGATAATCGTTGAGCGATCGGATTATCGTGATGAAGTCGAAGATGCTATCCGTCAGAGCACCAGCGGGCCGCAAAAGATGGTCGGGCCGCTGATAGCCATTCCGGTGACAGAGCTTTACACCTCGCTGGAGGATGGCAAAGAGATCCAGCGTAAGCGCAGCTATATCCATTTCTGGCTGCCGGAGTCGTTGGTGGTTGAGGGGAATCAGAACGTTGAAGCACGTAAAATTGGTATTTATGAGGGCCAGGTCTGGCACAATGACCTCTCGGTGAAGGCCGAGTTTAACGCCGAACGCTTGCGCGATTTAAACCATCCCAATGTCAGCGTCGGCAAACCGTTTATCGTGGTTGGCGTGGGGGATGCGCGCGGGATCGGTGTGGTGCAAGCGCCGCAGGTCAATGGGGAATCGCTGGCCGTTGAGCCAGGGACGGGGCTGGATGGGGGAGCTCAAGGGATCCACATACCGCTACCTGACGCGAGCTGGGCGGAGCAAAACCTGAGCATGGCGCTGTCGTTGAATTTGAGCGGAACCGGAGATTTCTCCGTTGTTCCGGTTGGCCGTAACAGTGAAATGACCTTAACCAGCAACTGGCCGCATCCCAACTTTTTGGGGGATTTCCTCCCGGCGAAGCGCGAAATCAGCGAATCAGGATTTAAGGCCCAGTGGCAAAGCAGCTGGTTCGCGAATAACCTCGGCGAACGCTTTGATGGCGAAAAGATTGGCTGGAAGGGAATGCCTGCATTTAGCGTTGCCGTCGCCACGCCAGCGGATCAGTATCAGTTAACGGACAGGGCTACCAAGTATGCCATCCTGCTGATTGTACTGACCTTTATGTCTTTCTTCGTGCTTGAAAGTATGACCAGCCTGCGTCTGCACCCGATGCAGTATCTGCTGGTGGGGCTATCGCTGGTGATGTTTTATCTGCTGCTGCTGGCATTGTCTGAGCACATTGGGTTTACGGCGGCGTGGATTACGGCAAGCCTGGTAGGCGCGTTAATGAACGGGGTGTATCTGCAGGCGATATTACAGAGTTGGCGGAACAGTATTTTATTCACCGTGGCGCTGCTGGGGTTGGATGGGGTGATGTGGGTGCTGCTACGTTCACAGGACAGCTCTTTACTGCTGGGAACCGGCGTGCTGTTGGTCGCGTTGTGTGGCGTGATGTTCCTGACGCGTCATCTTGACTGGCACTCGCTGGCACAGCCAAAACCAAAGCCGACAGAAATTCCGGAGCCTCTGCCTGCGCAGAGTGACGAGTTTCGCTTATGGAAATAGGGCGGTGGGGAAATGAAAAACGGCGCATAACGCGCCGTTTTTTTACCTGTGAGGATTGAATTAATCCTGCAGGTCGCCGCAGAAACGGTAGCCTTCACCGTGAATGGTGGCGATGATTTCTGGCGTATCCGGCGTAGATTCGAAATGTTTACGAATGCGGCGGATAGTCACGTCAACGGTACGGTCATGCGGCTTCAGTTCGCGACCGGTCATTTTTTTCAGCAGTTCTGCGCGAGACTGGATTTTGCCCGGATTCTCACAGAAGTGAAGCATTGCACGGAATTCGCTGCGTGGCAGTTTATACTGCTCGCCGTCAGGACCAATCAGAGAGCGGCTGTTGATGTCCAGCTCCCAGCCGTTGAACTTGTAGCTTTCGACGCTACGGCGTTCTTCGCTGACAGTACCCAGGTTCATGGTACGGGACAGCAGGTTACGAGCACGGATAGTCAGTTCGCGCGGGTTAAACGGCTTGGTGATGTAATCGTCTGCGCCGATTTCGAGGCCGAGAATTTTATCGACTTCGTTATCACGGCCCGTCAGGAACATCAGCGCAACGTTAGCTTGTTCGCGAAGTTCGCGCGCTAACAGTAGGCCATTTTTCCCAGGCAGATTGATATCCATAATCACAAGGTTGATGTCATATTCAGAGAGAATCTGATGCATTTCCGCGCCATCTGTCGCTTCGAATACATCATAGCCTTCTGCTTCGAAAATGCTTTTCAACGTGTTGCGTGTTACTAACTCGTCTTCAACGATAAGAATGTGCGGGGTCTGCATGTTTGCTACCTAAATTGCCAACTAAATCGAAACAGGAAGTACAAAAGTCCCTGACCTGCCTGATGCATGCCGTAAATTAACATGATCGGCGTAACATGACTAAAGTACGTAATTGCGTTCTTGATGCACTTTCCATCAACGTCAACAACATCATTAGCTTGGTCGTGGGTAGTTTCCCTCTGGACCCGACAGTGTCAAAAACGGCTGTCATCCTAACCATTTTAACAGCAACATAACAGGCTAAGACATGCCGGACACCCAATAAAACTACGCTTCGTTGACATATATCAAGTTCAATTGTAGCACGTTAACAGTTTGATGAAATCAACGTATCCAAATGTTTGCTTTCATCACAAAATTGCAATATTACAACTAGTTGCACGAGCTAATTAATAAATGTAATGAATCCAACCAATGCGATCCATTTTAAAATAAATTATCATGGATAAACAGAGGGATATACAACTTTTGTTAACATAAAAAGCAATAGTACAGTTTGGAAATAGTTTAGCATTTTTTACCGGATGCGAAATCCTTTTTCAGTGACTTCTGTTAAAAAAATGTAAATTCGCGCTGCGTAATATGTTGACTTGCGTCACATTATTACTTGCAGACTGACCAAAAAGAGTATCGAAATGCGTTTAACAATTATTCTGGTTGCCCCTGCCAGAGCGGAAAATATTGGTGCGGCTGCCCGTGCGATGAAGACCATGGGATTCACTCAATTACGTATCGTTGACAGCGAGGCGCACCTGGAACCCGCCACGCGATGGGTCGCGCATGGATCGGGCGACATTATTGATAATATTAACGTTTTTCCAACGTTAGCCGATGCGCTTCACGACGTTGATTTTACCGTTGCGACCACCGCGCGTAGCCGGGCGAAGTTTCATTATTACGCCACCCCGGTCGAACTGGTTCCCCTGTTACAGGAGAAATCCACGTGGATGGAACATGCAGCGCTGGTGTTTGGTCGTGAAGATTCGGGGCTGACCAATGAAGAATTAGCGCTGGCAGATGTACTCACTGGTGTACCGATGGTCGCTGACTATCCTTCACTCAATTTGGGGCAGGCGGTGATGGTGTATTGCTATCAATTAGCAGGTTTAATACAACAACCGGCCAAAAACGTTGAGGTGACGGATGAGCTTCAACTGCAGGCATTGCGCACACGTGTTTTGCGTTTATTAGCCACGCTGAACGTTTCTGACGACATCAAGCTGACGGACTGGTTGCAACAGCGAATGGGTCTGTTGGGGCAGCGAGACACGGCAATGTTGCACCGTTTTTTACATGATATTGAAAAAAACATCACAAAATAAAATTTCGATCAGTTTTTGTTACGTGGTTTTTTATTCTGGCTTCAAGTGGGGGGGAACATGCTGTTTTGGTTGAAAGTAAAAGGGCAAGCAGTCGCTCGTGAACAAGTTTCGGAATGTGATCAATTTAAAAATTTATTGACTTAGGTCAGCAGATACTTTAACCCTAAAAGAATACAGCACAGACAGATAATAATTACAGAGCACACAACATCATGAAACGCATCAGCATCACTATTACCACAACCATCACCATTACCACAGGTAACGGTGCGGGCTGACGCGTACAGGAAACACAAGAAAAAGCCCGCACCTAAACAGTGCGGGCTTTTTTTTCGACCAAAGGCAATGAGGTAAACCATGCGAGTGTTGAAGTTCGGCGGTACATCAGTGGCAAATGCAGAGCGCTTTCTGCGGGTTGCCGATATTCTGGAAAGCAATGCCAGACAGGGGCAGGTCGCGACCGTTCTCTCTGCCCCCGCAAAAATTACCAACCATCTGGTGGCAATGATTGAGAAGACCATCGGTGGTCAGGATGCTTTAGCTAATATCAGCGACGCCGAACGCATTTTCTCTGAACTGCTGGTGGGTCTTGCCGCCGAGCAACCAGGTTTTCCGCTGGCGCAGCTCAAAGCCTTTGTTGAACAAGAATTTGCTCAGATTAAGCACGTCCTGCACGGTATCAGCCTGCTGGGACAGTGCCCGGATAGTATCAATGCCGCGCTTATCTGCCGTGGTGAAAAAATGTCGATTGCTATCATGGCCGGCCTGCTGGAAGCACGCGGGCATAACGTAACGGTCATCGACCCGGTGGAGAAATTGCTGGCTGTCGGCCATTACCTCGAATCTACCGTTGATATCGCCGAATCTACGCGCCGCATCGCCGCCAGCCGTATTCCTGCGGACCACATGATTCTGATGGCAGGGTTTACCGCTGGAAATGAAAAAGGTGAGTTAGTGGTGTTGGGGCGTAATGGCTCTGACTACTCTGCCGCCGTACTGGCCGCCTGTTTGCGTGCCGATTGTTGTGAAATCTGGACCGATGTCGACGGCGTATATACTTGCGATCCGCGTCAGGTACCCGACGCCCGACTGCTTAAGTCGATGTCTTATCAGGAAGCGATGGAGCTTTCTTACTTCGGCGCTAAAGTGCTGCACCCGCGCACCATTACCCCTATTGCCCAGTTCCAGATCCCGTGCCTGATTAAAAATACCGGCAATCCGCAAGCGCCCGGTACGCTGATCGGTGCCAGCAGTGATGACGATGATTTGCCGGTAAAAGGTATTTCTAACCTCAATAACATGGCGATGTTTAGCGTTTCTGGCCCTGGAATGAAAGGCATGGTGGGCATGGCGGCGCGCGTTTTTGCCGCAATGTCGCGTGCGGGCATCTCGGTAGTGCTGATCACCCAATCCTCTTCTGAATACAGCATCAGTTTCTGCGTCCCGCAGGGCGACTGCGCGCGTGCGCAACGCGCCATGCAGGATGAATTCTACCTCGAGCTGAAAGAAGGCCTGCTGGAGCCGTTGGCGGTGACTGAGCGTCTGGCCATCATCTCTGTTGTTGGCGATGGTATGCGCACCCTGCGCGGCATCTCGGCGAAGTTCTTTGCCGCGCTGGCTCGGGCGAACATCAATATTGTAGCGATCGCCCAGGGCTCGTCTGAGCGTTCTATTTCGGTGGTGGTGAATAACGATGACGCGACCACCGGCGTGCGCGTGACCCATCAGATGCTGTTCAACACCGACCAGGTGATTGAAGTGTTTGTGATTGGCGTAGGTGGCGTGGGCGGTGCACTGCTGGAGCAGCTTAAACGTCAGCAAACCTGGCTCAAAAAGAAGCATATCGATCTGCGCGTGTGCGGCGTGGCGAACTCGAAGGCTCTGCTGACCAACGTCCACGGTCTGAATCTGGAAAACTGGCAGTCGGAGCTGGAGAGCGCGAAAGAGCCTTTCAACCTTGGGCGCTTAATTCGTCTGGTGAAAGAATACCATCTGCTCAATCCGGTGATTGTCGACTGTACGTCAAGCCAGGCGGTAGCGGATCAATATGCCGACTTCTTGCGTGAAGGCTTCCACGTGGTTACGCCGAACAAAAAGGCCAACACGTCGTCGATGGATTACTATCATCAGTTGCGTTTTGCCGCCGCGAAGTCTCGTCGTAAATTCCTGTACGACACCAACGTGGGCGCGGGCTTGCCGGTTATTGAAAACCTGCAAAATCTGCTCAGCGCAGGTGATGAACTGCAACGTTTTTCAGGCATCCTTTCTGGCTCACTGTCGTTTATTTTCGGCAAGCTGGATGAAGGCATGAGCTTCTCGCAGGCCACCACCCTGGCGCGTGAGATGGGCTATACCGAACCCGATCCGCGTGACGATCTTTCCGGTACGGACGTGGCGCGTAAGCTGCTGATCCTGGCCCGTGAAACCGGTCGTGAGCTGGAGCTTTCTGACATTGTCATTGAGCCGGTCCTGCCAAAAGAGTTTGATGACTCCGGTGATGTTTCCGCGTTTATGGCGAAATTGTCGCAGCTGGATGACGTCTTTGCCGCGCGTGTGGCGAAAGCCCGTGATGAGGGAAAAGTATTGCGCTATGTTGGCAATATCGAAGAGGACGGCGTTTGTCGCGTGAAAATTGATGCAGTAGACGGCAACGATCCGCTGTTTAAAGTGAAAAATGGTGAAAACGCGCTGGCGTTCTATAGCCACTATTATCAGCCGTTACCGTTGGTTCTGCGCGGATATGGCGCGGGTAACGATGTGACGGCGGCGGGCGTCTTTGCCGACCTGCTACGCACCCTTTCATGGAAGTTAGGAGTCTGACATGGTGAGAGTTTATGCCCCGGCTTCCAGTGCCAATATGAGCGTCGGGTTTGATGTGCTCGGTGCAGCGGTAACGCCGGTGGACGGTTCGCTGTTGGGTGATGTGGTGTCCGTTGAGGCGGCTGATCAGTTCAGCCTGAACAACCTTGGGCGCTTTGCCAACAAACTGCCGTCCGAGCCAAGTGAAAATATTGTCTACCAGTGTTGGGAGCGATTCTGCCAGGAGCTGGGTAAAACCGTTCCGGTGGCGATGACGCTGGAAAAAAATATGCCGATTGGCTCCGGGTTAGGCTCCAGTGCCTGTTCCGTCGTGGCGGCGCTGGTCGCTATGAACGAACACTGCGGCAAGCCGCTCAACGATACGCGCCTGTTAGCGATAATGGGCGAGCTGGAAGGGCGTATCTCCGGCAGTATTCATTACGATAACGTCGCCCCGTGCTTTTTGGGCGGCATGCAGTTAATGATTGAAGAAAACGGCATTATTAGCCAGCAGGTGCCAGGCTTTGATGAGTGGCTGTGGGTACTGGCGTATCCGGGGATTAAAGTGTCGACGGCTGAAGCGCGGGCGATTCTCCCAGCGCAGTATCGCCGTCAGGACTGTATCGCTCACGGGCGGCATCTGGCTGGATTCATCCATGCCTGCTATTCCCGTCAGCCTCTTCTGGCCGCGAAGCTGATGAAAGATGTCATTGCTGAGCCGTATCGTACCCGCTTGCTGCCAGGCTTTAGCCAGGCGCGTCAGGCGGTCGCAGAAATTGGCGCACTGGCCAGCGGTATATCTGGGTCTGGGCCGACGCTGTTCGCTTTGTGCGATAAGCCGGATACGGCACAGCGCGTAGCAGATTGGCTGGGTAAAAATTACCTGCAAAATCAGGAAGGCTTTGTTCATATTTGCCGGCTGGACACGGCGGGCGCACGGGTACTGGGATAATCAATGAAACTGTATAATCTGAAAGATCACAACGAACAGGTCAGCTTTGCACAGGCTGTTACGCAAGGACTAGGCAAGAATCAGGGATTGTTTTTTCCGCACGATCTACCGGAATTCAATCTGACAGAAGTGGATGAGATGCTGAACCAGGACTTCGTTAGCCGCAGCGCGAAGATCCTGTCCGCATTTATTGGTGATGAGATCCCTCAGGAAATTCTGGAAGAGCGCGTGCGTGCGGCATTTGCCTTTCCGGCTCCGGTTGCCCAGGTTGCCGCGGATGTCGGCTGTCTGGAACTGTTCCACGGCCCTACGCTTGCATTTAAAGACTTTGGCGGGCGCTTTATGGCGCAGATGCTGACGCACATCAGTGGCGACAAACCGGTAACGATTCTGACGGCGACCTCCGGAGACACCGGGGCGGCGGTTGCGCATGCCTTTTATGGCCTGAAAAATGTGCGCGTGGTGATCCTCTACCCGAACGGCAAGATCAGCCCATTACAGGAAAAACTGTTCTGTACGCTGGGCGGTAATATTGAAACTGTGGCGATTGATGGCGATTTTGATGCCTGCCAGGCGCTGGTGAAACAGGCGTTTGATGACGAAGAGCTGAAGGTAGCCCTGGGACTGAACTCGGCTAACTCAATTAACATCAGCCGTCTGTTGGCGCAAATCTGTTACTACTTTGAGGCTGTGGCCCAACTGCCGCAAGAGGCGCGTAATCAACTGGTGATTTCCGTTCCCAGCGGTAACTTTGGCGATCTGACCGCCGGGCTGCTGGCGAAATCACTGGGCTTGCCGGTGAAGCGTTTTATCGCGGCGACTAACGTTAACGATACGGTTCCGCGTTTCCTTGCAGAAGGTGAGTGGGCGCCGAAAGCGACCCAGGCAACGTTGTCGAATGCGATGGATGTCAGCCAGCCGAACAACTGGCCGCGCGTGGAAGAACTGTTCCGCCGTAAAATCTGGCGTCTGAATGAGCTGGGTTATGCCGCTGTTGACGATGCAACAACTCAGGACACGATGCGTGAGTTACATGAGATAGGCTACACCTCAGAACCGCATGCGGCGGTGGCTTACCGAGCGCTGCGTGACCAACTGAATCCTGGCGAGTACGGCCTGTTCCTTGGTACTGCGCATCCGGCGAAGTTTAAAGAAAGCGTTGAAGAGATTCTTGACCTGACGCTGGCGTTGCCAAAAGAACTGGCGGAACGCGCGGACCTGCCGCTGCTTTCTCATCACCTGCCAGCTGATTTTGCTGAACTGCGCAAGCTGATGATGACCCGCGGTTAACGGTTGCGCCCGCTGGCGCTTTGCATAGCGGGCCGACAAAACCTGTAGGCCGGATAAGGCGTTAGCCGTCATCCGGCCTTTTTACTATTGCTCGTGGCGTTTAAACACCAGTTCGCCGTTTCCTGATGCTTCTTCATCAAAGAAGTAGCCTTCGCTGTTAAATGCGGTCAGCTGTTCCGGTTGCGTTAAGCGGTTCTCAATAATGTAGCGACTCATCAGGCCGCGCGCTTTTTTGGCATAGAAGCTGATGACTTTAAACTTGCCGTTCTTCTCGTCGAGGAAGACCGGTTTGATAAGCTCAGCGTTGAGTTTTTTCGGCTTCACGGATTTAAAATACTCATCCGAGGCGAGGTTGATCACCACGCTGTCGCCTTGCGCTTCCAGCGCTTCGTTAAGTTTATCGGTGATGGTATCTCCCCAGAACTGGTAGAGATCTTTACCCTTCGCATTGGCCAGACGAATGCCCATCTCCAGACGGTATGGCTGCATCAAATCCAGCGGACGCAAAACGCCGTACAACCCGGACAGCATCCGTAAATGCTGTTGAGCGAAGTCGAAATCCGCCTCGCTGAAGGTTTCAGCCTGCAACCCTGTATAGACGTCGCCTTTAAACGCCAGAATGGCCTGACGTGCATTGTCCGGCGTGAAGTCAGGCTGCCAGTCATGGAAACGGGTGGCGTTCAGATCCGCCAGCTTGTCGCTAATCCCCATGAGCTTGCCAATCTGCGGTGCAGAGAGCTGGCGTGCCACGTGAATAAGCTGCTGAGAGTGATCCAGCAACTCGGGCAGCGTATGACGTGTCGTTGCCAGCGGGCTTTGGTAGTCGAGCGTTTTTGCAGGTGAAATCAGAATCAGCATATCCAGTCCTTGCAGGAAATTTACTGCGACTTTAGCAAAAAAAACGACTGAATTGATCGATGGTTGCGATTGCCGCGCTATTCGCGCGGCGTTTCATCCCAGCTATCGGGCGCAAGCTGTTGTCTGATATCAGGATAACGGCGCGGATCGAATTCCGGGCGCACCCCGAGTTTTCGCTGGCGCAGATAATCGCTGGCGATGGTATGGACAACCGGAGAAAGCAGCAGAATCGCCGTCAGGTTAGTAATGGCCATACAGGCCATGATGATGTCGGCAAGTTGCCAGACCAGCGGAAAACTGATTAACGTACCGCCAATGACGGTGCAAACGGTGGCAATACGTAATAACCAGATAACCCGGATGTTGTCCAGTTTCAGGAAAATGAGGTTGTTTTCCGCATAAATGTAGTTGGCGACGATAGAGCTAAAGGCAAACAGAATCACTATTAAGGCAACGAATCCGGCCCCCCATTCACCCGTCAGCGAGACCATGGCTCGTTGCAGCAACTGGATGCCTTCCATTGGCACATAAGTGGTGCCATTACCCGCCAGTAAAATGATCATTGCGCTGGCCGTACAAAGAATTAGCGTATCGCCCAATACACCAATCATTTGCACAATGCCTTGTGCTGCAGGGTGTGGCGGCCAGGATGCTGCCGAGGCAGCAGCGTTCGGAGTTGAGCCCATTCCGGCTTCATTAGAGAACATACCGCGCTGAAAACCGCTGGCAATGGCCTGGCTTAGCGTATACCCGGCTGCACCGGCCGCGGCTTCCTGCCAGCCAAAGGCGCTTTTTATGATGGTCATGATAATGCCGGGGAGCTGTCCGAAATGCCAAAGGCAGATGACGAGGCTACAACCGATCCACAGCAGCGCCATCATCGGAACAAACCATTGCATCAGGCGGGCAACGCCTTTAATGCCGCCGACAATGACCAGTAATGACACTATCGCCAGTGCGATACCGGAGAAGAGGGGAGGAATGTCAAAAGCAAAGGTCAACGCACGAGAGACTGAGTTTGCCTGCACGCTGTTAAAAATCAGGCCATAGGCAATGAGTAAAAAGATGGCAAACAGCACGCCCATCCAGCGCATGCCCAATCCACGGGCCATATACCATGCAGGACCGCCGCGAAACTGTCCCTTGCTGTCTCGCTCTTTATACAGCTGGGCAAGGGAACATTCGGCGAATGAGGTTGCCATACCAATGACCGCCGAGACCCACATCCAGAAAATGGCTCCTGCGCCGCCGGCGGCGATCGCCAACGCCACACCCGCCAGATTCCCGCTACCGACGCGCGCGGCAAGACTGGTGCACAGAGCCTGAAAAGAAGTTAAACCGCCCGGCTGCGGGCTGATGCTGTTTTTAAGACTATTGCTAAACTGGCGAATATAGCGGAACTGCACGAACCCTGTACGCCAGGTGAACCAACATCCTGCGCCAAGCAGGAGGTAGATCATCACCGATCCCCAGAGTATTTCATTAATAAATGAGAAAAAATCAGGCATTAACATCCCTCTTGTTGATGCCGGTAAGCGCGAATAATCCCGTGTAAGCGCTACCAATTATCGACCAGTATATACCTTATAAGGTGATTGATTGCGGGAGTTTACCATAACAATAGGTATATCCTTAATTGCGCATCACGAGCTGTGAGATGCGTAATCAGGGCTGAGCGGCGGGTCGGACAATCCAGGCGGTTGCGCTGAGAGTGCGTCGTGCTATCATCAGGGAAGATCGGTTACATCCCCCTAACAAGCTGTTTAAAGAGAATCGCTATCATGACGGACAAATTGACCTCCCTTCGTCAGTTCACCACAGTAGTGGCTGACACCGGAGACATCGCGGCAATGAAGCTGTATCAGCCTCAGGATGCCACAACTAACCCTTCTCTCATTCTTAACGCAGCGCAGATCCCAGAATACCGCAAGCTGATTGATGACGCTGTAGCCTGGGCTAAGCAGCAGAGCAACGACCGCGCACAGCAGATCGTCGACGCGACCGACAAACTGGCAGTAAATATCGGTCTGGAGATCCTGAAACTGGTCCCGGGTCGTATCTCTACTGAAGTTGACGCTCGTCTGTCCTACGACACCGACGCGTCCATCGCGAAAGCAAAACGTCTGATCAAAATGTACAACGATGCTGGCATCAGCAACGATCGCATTCTGATCAAACTGGCTTCAACCTGGCAGGGCATCCGTGCCGCTGAGCAGCTGGAAAAAGAAGGTATCAACTGTAACCTGACTCTGCTGTTCTCCTTCGCGCAGGCGCGCGCATGTGCAGAAGCTGGCGTATACCTGATTTCTCCGTTTGTTGGTCGTATTCTGGACTGGTACAAAGCCAACACTGACAAGAAAGAGTATGCACCGGCAGAAGATCCGGGTGTGGTTTCCGTAACGGAAATCTATGAGTACTACAAACAGCACGGTTACGAAACCGTGGTGATGGGTGCGAGCTTCCGTAACGTCGGCGAAATCATTGAGCTGGCAGGCTGCGATCGTCTGACTATTGCTCCGGCACTGCTGAAAGAACTGGCGGAAAGCGAAGGCACTATCGAACGTAAACTGTCCTTCTCTGGTGAAGTGAAAGCGCGTCCTGCACGCATCACCGAAGCTGAGTTCCTGTGGCAGCACAACCAGGATCCGATGGCTGTAGACAAACTGGCGGACGGTATCCGTAAGTTTGCTGTAGACCAGGGTAAACTGGAAAAAATGATCGGCGATCTGCTGTAATCATTAATGCGTGGCCCTGATATGGGTCACGCTACCTCTTCTGAAACCTGTCTGTCCTTCCCTTCGCAGTGTATCATTCTGTTTAACGAGACTGTTTAAACGGAATAATCATGAATACTTTACGCATTGGCCTGGTTTCCATTTCTGACCGTGCTTCCAGCGGCGTTTACCAGGATAAAGGTATCCCGGCCCTTGAAGAGTGGCTGGCATCTGCCCTTACCACCCCTTTTGAGCTGCAAACGCGACTGATCCCGGATGAACAGGCGATCATCGAACAGACCTTATGTGAGCTGGTGGATGAAATGAGCTGTCATCTGGTGCTGACTACCGGCGGAACGGGTCCGGCCCGCCGCGATGTAACGCCTGATGCCACGCTGGCCGTAGCCGACCGCCAGATGCCGGGCTTTGGCGAGCAGATGCGCCAGATAAGCCTGCACTTTGTGCCAACGGCTATTCTC
Source organism: Citrobacter sp. Cpo069 (assembly GCF_030332785.1). Lineage (NCBI taxonomy): Bacteria > Pseudomonadati > Pseudomonadota > Gammaproteobacteria > Enterobacterales > Enterobacteriaceae > Citrobacter > Citrobacter sp. Cpo069. The sequence continues at coordinate 230,427 of NZ_JAOWHD010000045.1, read as the reverse complement.
TCCCGCCAGGTTGGTGTGATTCGTAAACAGGCATTGATTCTGAATCTGCCAGGGCAGCCGAAATCGATCAAAGAAACGCTGGAAGGCGTGAAAGATACCGACGGTAAGGTTATCGTGCCGGGTATATTTGCAAGTGTACCGTATTGTATACAGTTGCTGGATGGGCCGTATGTGGAAACTGCACCGGCTGTTGTAGCATCTTTTCGTCCTAAAAGCGCAATCCGCGATACAAACGCCTGAAAGTAGCCCGATCGTGACATAAGTGCTAATGATAGTGGAGTATTGAATTGTTTACGATATAGTAATTTTTGATTTACATGTATCGATAGGCATATTCAATAACTCCACTGACTCATGGTTTGCTATGTCACAACACACTCGACCGCTGAATCGCCAGGATTATAAAACTCTTACGCTTGCTGCCCTCGGCGGTGCGCTTGAGTTTTATGATTTCATTATCTTCGTCTTCTTTGCCGCTGTTGTTGGCGAACTCTTCTTCCCGGCAGACATTCCTGAATGGCTACGTCAGGTGCAAACCTTCGGCATTTTTGCCGCCGGATATCTGGCGCGTCCGCTGGGGGGCATCATCATGGCGCACTTTGGCGATCTGGTCGGGCGTAAGAAAATGTTCACCCTGAGCATTTTGCTGATGGCGATACCGACGCTGGCGATTGGTCTTTTGCCTATCTACGCCTCAATGGGGATCCTCGCGCCGCTGCTGTTACTGCTGATGCGTATTTTGCAAGGCGCTGCCATCGGCGGAGAAGTGCCCGGCGCGTGGGTGTTCGTTGCGGAGCACGTACCGGAGCGCCGCATCGGCATTGCCTGTGGCACGCTGACCGCCGGGCTGACGGTGGGGATTCTGCTGGGATCGGTGGTTGCGACGCTGGTGAATACCAGCCTGACGCAGCAGGCGGTGCATGACTACGGCTGGCGTATCCCGTTCCTGCTGGGTGGCGTGTTTGGGCTGGTGGCGATGTACCTGCGTCGCTGGTTGCAGGAAACGCCCATCTTCCTCGAAATGCAGCAGCGTAAAGCGCTGGCGCAAGAGCTACCGGTGAAGTCGGTGGTGAGCAAACATAAAAAAGCGGTGGTCATTTCCATGCTGCTGACCTGGCTGTTATCGGCCGGGATTGTGGTGGTGATCCTGATGTCGCCAGTCTGGTTGCAGAAGCAGTATGGTTTTGCACCGGCGTTGACGTTACAAGCCAACAGTGTCGCGACCATTATGCTGTGCGTCGGCTGTCTGCTGGCCGGGTTTATTGTCGATCGGGTCGGCGCCAGCAAAACCTTTATTGTCGGCAGCCTGCTGCTGGCCTGTTCAAGCTGGTTTTTCTATCATCTGACCGGTAGCCATCCTCAGCACTTGTTCTTGTTATACGGGCTGGTAGGGTTGTGCGTTGGCGTGGTGGGGGCTGTGCCTTATGTGATGGTGCGGGCGTTTCCGGCGGAGGTCCGCTTTACCGGAATCTCCTTTTCTTACAACGTGTCGTACGCCATTTTTGGTGGTCTGACACCAATCGCCGTGACGATGTTAATGAGCGTGTCGCCAATGGCTCCGGCCTGGTATGTGCTGGCGTTATCGCTGGTGGGGTTAGGTCTGGGGATTTGGCTGCGACAGGATATTTATCATCGCGATACGAGCGTGCAGGGCGAGTTACAGCGCTTGTAAGGAATATCCCCCCGTCCGGGGGGATAGCGTCAGATTAGTGCGCTTCACCGATCGGCAGGATGGTACGGCCAAACTGTTCGTTCAGCACTTCACCCATCGCCAGGTAAATGGCGCTTGCGCCACACACTAAGCCAATCCAGCCAGCAACGTGAATGATCGCTTCGTTACCTGCAATGTTGCCGACCGCCAGCAGTGCGAACAGCACTGTCAGGCTCAGGAAGACAAACTGCAACGCGCGGTTAGCTTTCAGCGTGCCGAAGAACATGAACAGTGTAAACACGCCCCACAGACCCAGGTATACGCCCAGGAACTGACCATTGGTTGCATCCGCCAGGCCCATTTTCGGCATGATCAGGATTGCAACCAGCGTCAGCCAGAACGAACCGTAGGAGGTAAAGGCGGTTAAACCGAAGGTGTTGCCTTTTTTATATTCCAGCAGACCGGCAAATATTTGCGCGATACCGCCGTAGAAAATGCCCATCGCCAGAATAATAACGTCAAAGGCGAAGAAACCCGCGTTGTGCAGGTTAAGCAGAATGGTGGTCATGCCAAAGCCCATCAGGCCCAGCGGTGCCGGATTAGCCAACTTAGTGTTGCCCATAATTCCTCAAAATCATCATTGATTGAATGGTGAAATAGTTTCCCCAAATAACGATCACTGTCTTCGGGGCGCGGCATGATAATCAGGGGAGAGGGCACTGTCTATGATCTAACGAAGGGAAAATGAATTATTTTCCCTGTGATGGACATCACGCTTACGCGTGGTTGATCATTTTGCTAAGACAGACGATTTGAAGTGCCGCCGGGAGCTGAGGGATTTGGTGGACGATCTGGTGAGAAATACCCATCGCCAGATGGCGCTGCTTCATGGGCGCGGCAGTGGTTATTCCAGATCAAAGGCTTTCACATCAACCGCGTGTCTGCCCCGCATGTTTTCTATGGCTTCTGAATCAAAATGTGCGGAATTAATCGTCGCCAATAACTTTCAGCGTTCCCATGTCAGAGGAGTTTACTGACTGGCCTGAGAAGGTGATTTTAGACACGCAGCGTTTATTGTCGTTGTCGCTATTAATAGTGATCCAGTTGGTCGTTTGTCCATCTTTAATGGATGACGGGACGTTCAGGCTTTGGCTGGAAGTGCGTACTGCTTTGAAGTAGACGGATGCGCCGTTAAGTTTAATATCGCCGCGATCGGCGGTGAGCTGAATGCGCTTCACCACCCGGCAAACGGGAATTCTCAGCGTGAGATCGTTGGTTGCGTTGCGGGGCATCGCAATCATACCCAGAACTTTATGATCGTTAGCGTGCGCGGCGCTGCTCAGCAGCAGGCCCATAAGCAGGCTGGTGGAAAGGGTTAACACGGATTTCATGGAATTTCTCTTTGACGGCTGTAAAAGTGTGTGACATCAGACCATCTTACCGCCGACGGGAAACCGTTTCATGGTCGTAATCTTTTCTTTTTATTACAATTTTCACATGAATGACCGTGCTGGTTTTGATTTGTTTTGTGAATTGATTTTGATTGGAAACTATTCGTTTTTTTGCCTTTCTGCCTTTTTACCTTAATTTTATCGCCACTGTGCTAAAAAAAATTTTCATGCCCCCCTTGATGACGTGGGTTACGACCCCATCTTGTAGACAACCGCAGTGGTGAGTCTGAAAAAAAACGATTCAGGGTAGTTGAAACCGCACGTTTCGCCCTTATTACAGATTCACAACCACATGATGACCGAATTTTTAGTGGAGACGTTTAGATGGGTAAAATTATTGGTATCGACCTGGGTACTACCAACTCTTGTGTAGCGATTATGGATGGCACTACTGCACGTGTGCTGGAGAACGCCGAGGGCGATCGCACCACGCCTTCTATCATTGCTTATACCCAGGATGGTGAAACTCTGGTTGGTCAGCCGGCTAAACGTCAGGCAGTGACAAACCCGCAAAACACCCTGTTTGCGATTAAACGCCTGATTGGCCGCCGCTTCCAGGACGAAGAAGTACAGCGTGATGAAGCCATCATGCCGTACAAAATCATCGGTGCTGACAACGGTGATGCATGGATTGACGTAAAAGGTCAGAAAATGGCACCGCCGCAGATTTCTGCTGAAGTGCTGAAAAAAATGAAGAAAACGGCTGAAGATTACCTGGGCGAACCGGTAACTGAAGCGGTTATCACCGTACCTGCATACTTCAACGATGCTCAGCGTCAGGCAACCAAAGATGCTGGCCGTATCGCAGGTCTGGAAGTAAAACGTATCATCAACGAACCGACCGCAGCGGCACTGGCTTACGGTCTGGATAAAGAAGTCGGCAACCGTACTATCGCGGTTTATGACCTCGGTGGTGGTACTTTCGATATCTCTATTATCGAAATCGACGAAGTTGACGGCGAAAAAACTTTCGAAGTTCTGGCAACCAACGGTGATACCCACCTGGGTGGTGAAGACTTCGACAGCCGTATGATCAACTACCTGGTTGACGAATTTAAGAAAGATCAGGGTATCGATCTGCGTAATGACCCGCTGGCGATGCAGCGTCTGAAAGAAGCCGCTGAGAAAGCGAAGATCGAACTGTCTTCCGCTCAGCAGACCGACGTGAACCTGCCGTACATTACTGCAGACGCGACTGGTCCGAAACACATGAACATCAAAGTGACCCGTGCGAAACTGGAAAGCCTGGTTGAAGACCTGGTTAACCGTTCTATCGAGCCGCTGAAAGTTGCTCTGCAGGATGCTGGTCTGTCTGTTTCCGACGTTCAGGACGTTATCCTGGTCGGTGGTCAGACTCGTATGCCGATGGTACAGAAGAAAGTTGCTGAGTTCTTCGGTAAAGAGCCGCGTAAAGACGTTAACCCGGACGAAGCAGTGGCAATCGGTGCTGCCGTTCAGGGTGGTGTATTGACCGGTGATGTGAAAGACGTGCTGCTGCTGGACGTTACCCCGCTGTCTCTGGGTATCGAAACCATGGGTGGCGTGATGACTCCACTGATCGCGAAAAACACCACTATCCCGACCAAGCACAGCCAGGTGTTCTCTACCGCTGAAGACAACCAGTCTGCGGTAACCATCCACGTGCTGCAGGGTGAACGTAAACGCGCCGCTGATAACAAAGATCTGGGTCAATTTAACCTGGATGGTATCAGCCCGGCTCCGCGCGGTATGCCGCAGATCGAAGTTACTTTTGACATCGATGCCGACGGTATCCTGCACGTTTCCGCGAAAGACAAAAACAGCGGTAAAGAGCAGAAGATCACCATCAAGGCTTCTTCTGGTCTGAACGAAGAAGAAATTCAGAAAATGGTTCGCGAAGCAGAAGCGAACGCAGAATCTGACCGTAAGTTTGAAGAGCTGGTTCAGACTCGTAACCAGGGTGACCATCTGCTGCACAGCACTCGTAAGCAGGTTGAAGAAGCAGGCGACAAACTGCCAGCTGACGACAAAACTGCCATCGAGTCTGCACTGACCGCGCTGGAAACTTCTCTGAAAGGCGAAGACAAAGCGGATATCGAAGCGAAAATGCAGGCGCTGGCACAGGTTTCCCAGAAACTGATGGAAATCGCTCAGCAGCAGCACGCACAGCAGCAGGCTGGTGCAGCAGGCGCTGATGCTTCTGCAAATAACGCGAAAGATGACGACGTTGTCGACGCCGAGTTTGAAGAAGTGAAAGACAAAAAATAATCGCCCTTTGAACGGGTAATTACTGGCACGGGCGAAGAGGTTTCCTCTCCGCCCGTGCACGCATGTTAGGGGCAGATAAAAAGAGATGGCTAAGCAAGACTATTACGAGATTTTAGGCGTTTCCAAGTCAGCGGAAGAGCGTGAAATCAAAAAGGCCTACAAGCGCCTGGCCATGAAATTTCACCCGGACCGCAACCAGGGTGATAAAGAGGCCGAAGCCAAGTTTAAAGAGATCAAAGAAGCGTACGAAATCCTGACCGATGCGCAAAAACGTGCGGCTTACGATCAGTACGGTCATGCTGCGTTTGAGCAAGGCGGCATGGGCGGCGGCGGCGGTTTTGGCGGCGGGGCTGACTTCAGCGATATCTTTGGTGACGTGTTTGGCGATATCTTTGGCGGCGGTCGTGGTCGTCAGCGCGCCTCACGTGGTGCTGATTTACGTTACAACATGGATCTCACTCTGGAAGAAGCCGTGCGTGGCGTCACCAAAGAGATCCGTATTCCGACTCTGGAAGAGTGTGACGTCTGCCACGGTAGCGGTGCGAAGGCAGGTACTCAGCCACAGACCTGTCCAACCTGTCACGGTTCTGGTCAGGTACAGATGCGTCAGGGCTTTTTTGCCGTACAGCAGACCTGTCCACACTGTCAGGGCCGCGGTACGCTGATCAAAGATCCGTGCAACAAATGCCACGGTCATGGTCGCGTTGAGAAAAGCAAAACGCTGTCCGTTAAGATCCCGGCAGGGGTTGATACCGGCGACCGCATTCGTTTAGCGGGCGAAGGTGAAGCCGGTGAACATGGTGCGCCAGCAGGTGATTTGTACGTTCAGGTGCAGGTAAAACAGCACCCAATTTTCGAACGTGAAGGCAATAACCTGTACTGCGAAGTACCGATTAACTTTGCGATGGCTGCGCTGGGCGGCGAGATTGAAGTCCCAACGCTGGACGGTCGCGTGAAGCTAAAAATTCCGGGCGAAACGCAAACTGGCAAACTTTTCCGCATGCGTGGAAAGGGCGTCAAGTCTGTACGCGGTGGCGCTCAGGGCGACCTGCTGTGCCGCGTGGTGGTTGAAACCCCAGTGGGCCTGAACGACAAGCAGAAGCAACTGCTCAAAGATCTGCAGGACAGCTTTGGCGGCCCGACCGGCGAACAAAACAGTCCGCGCTCCAAAAGTTTCTTCGACGGTGTGAAGAAGTTCTTTGACGATCTGACTCGCTAATTCGCAGTTTTATCTCGAATAAAAAGCCTGGGACTGAAAAGTCTCAGGCTTTTTTTATTTCTGTTTTCCGTTCGGAAAATCTTTATCGGCTTTCTCTATATAGATCGTAAAAACCGATCTATCCATCATGAATAATCTAATTTTAACGAGCTTTTTGAGGGTGTAAGATAGTATTTACGAAGTATTCACCCAATAGAGAGAATAAAAGTGAAACATCTGCATCGTTTTTTTAGTAGTGACGCCTCGGGGGGCATCATTCTGATCATCGCAGCCGTGGTCGCTATGCTGATGGCAAATATCGGGGTTACCAGTGGATGGTACCACGCCTTTTTGGAAACGCCCGTTCAACTGCGGGTTGGCGCGCTTGAGATCAACAAAAATATGCTGCTGTGGATCAACGACGCGTTGATGGCGGTGTTCTTCCTGTTGATTGGTCTGGAAGTAAAGCGCGAGTTAATGCAAGGTTCGCTGGCCAGTCTGCGTCAGGCGGCGTTCCCGATCATTGCTGCTATCGGGGGCATGATTGTCCCGGCGCTGCTGTACCTGGCATTCAACTATGCCGATCCCATCACCCGTGAAGGGTGGGCGATCCCGGCGGCAACGGATATTGCTTTTGCGTTAGGTGTGCTGGCGTTGTTGGGCAGTCGTGTACCACTGGCGTTGAAAATCTTCCTGATGGCGCTGGCGATTATTGATGACCTCGGCGCTATCGTAATCATCGCACTGTTCTATACCAGCGACCTCTCGCTGCTGTCGCTGGGCGTTGCCGCGTGCGCGATCCTTGTTCTGGCAGGATTGAATCTGTGCGGAGTGAGACGCACCGGTATTTATATTCTGGTCGGCGTAGTGCTGTGGACTGCCGTACTGAAGTCTGGCGTGCATGCAACGCTGGCGGGCGTGATCGTGGGCTTCTTCATTCCATTGAAGGAAAAACACGGGCGTTCACCGGCGAAGCGACTGGAGCATGTTCTGCATCCATGGGTGGCATACCTGATCCTGCCACTGTTTGCCTTCGCCAACGCAGGCGTTTCACTGCAGGGCGTCACTATTGATGGACTGACCTCGATATTACCGCTGGGGATCATTGCCGGCCTGTTGATCGGCAAACCGTTGGGTATCAGTCTGTTTTGCTGGCTGGCGTTACGCCTCAAGGTGGCGCAATTGCCGGAAGGAACGAATTTCCAGCAGATTATGGCGGTCGGTATTCTTTGCGGTATTGGCTTTACGATGTCGATTTTTATTGCCAGCCTGGCGTTTGGCAACGTCGATCCTGAGCTGATTAACTGGGCAAAACTGGGGATCCTGATCGGCTCCTTGTTGTCGGCAGTGATAGGTTATTGCTGGTTACGTGCCCGGTTGAACGCATCAGCCTGACGGGATAACCCTTTCGTGACAATTTTCAGGGAGAGAGTATGTCTCATATAAATTACAACCATCTGTACTACTTTTGGCATGTCTATAAAGAAGGGTCAGTGGTTGGTGCAGCAGAAGCGCTTTATCTGACACCGCAGACCATTACCGGGCAGATTAAAGCGCTTGAGGAACGCTTACAGGGAAAATTGTTTAAGCGGAAGGGGCGTGGGCTGGAGCCCAGTGAGTTAGGCGAATTGGTTTTTCGTTACGCGGATAAGATGTTCACCTTAAGCCAGGAAATGCTGGATATCGTGAACTACCGCAAAGAGTCTAATTTGCTGTTCGATGTCGGCGTGGCGGATGCGCTATCGAAGCAGTTGGTCAGCAGCGTACTGGATGCCGCTGTGGTTGAAGATGAACAAATCCATCTGCGTTGTTTTGAGTCAACGCACGAGATGCTGTTGGATCAACTCAGCCAACATAAGCTGGATATGATCATCTCCGACTGCCCGATCGATTCTACGCAGCAGGAAGGGTTGTTCTCAGTGCGGATAGGCGAGTGCAGCGTGAGTTTTTGGTGCACCAAACCGCTGCCTGAAAAACCATTCCCGGCCTGCCTTGAGGAACGTCGGTTGCTGATCCCTGGACGTCGTTCGATGCTCGGACGTAAGCTGCTGAACTGGATCAACTCACAAGGATTGAATGTCGAAATCCTCGGCGAGTTTGATGACGCTGCGCTGATGAAAGCGTTTGGGGCAACGCATAATGCTATTTTTGTTGCACCTACTCTGTATTCGCACAATTTCTATGCCGATGATTCTATTGTTGAAATTGGACGCGTAGAAAATGTGATGGAAGAGTATCACGCCATATTTGCGGAAAGAATGATCCAGCATCCGGCGGTGCAGCGTATTTGCAATGCGGACTACTCGGCATTGTTCAAGCCACAGTAGACATACTTACCGTAATACTCCCGGCTGCGGTACTCACCCGCAGCCGGTTTCATGCTATAGCCTCAATAAGCTACGATATTGCCCACCTTCGCGGATAAATACCGGAATTCTGTTCAATGGCGCGGCATAGTGCAACGTTTGCCCTCCCGAATAACTCTCGCCGGTCGTAAGATCCGTCCATGTTTCCCCTTCCGGTAGCCAGATATCACGTTCGCGCATACCTTCATGCATTACGGGGGCGATCAGCAGGTCAGGACCAAAACAGTACTGGTCGGTGATTGCCCAACTTGTTTCCTGTTCGGGGAAATCAAAAAACAGGGGGCGCATCACTGGCGTATTGTGCTTATGGGTTTCCTCCATCAGCTCTTTGATATAGGGCTTCAGTTTCTCTCGCAACGCCAGGCAACCCGTCAGTACGTCGCACACATCTTCACCGTAGCTCCAGATTTCGTTCGGTGCACCGGTAGGACACTGGGCGATACCATCCCGGTACGGTTGTTCCGGTAAAATCTGCGGATCGCGGTTGCCGTGCAGACGCATCACCGGGCTAAATACGCCCCACTGGAACCAGCGGATCAGCAGTTCATGGAAACGCGGGTCGTGAATATTACCGCCATGAAAACCACCGATATCCGTCGTCCACCACGGTATCCCCGCGATTCCCATATTGAGTCCGGCGGCAAACTGGTTGCGTAGCGATCTAAACGAGGAGTGAATATCACCTGACCAGACCAGTGCGCCATACTTTTGACTGCCGGCCCAGGCGCAGCGTAGCAGGTTGATAACCTTGTCTTCACCATCAGCTTTCATGCCATCAAAAAAGGTTTTGGCGTACATTCGCGGGTAGATATTGCCCACTTCCAGTACCGGCCCGGCATGGTAGCGATAGTTGTCATAGTCATAAACGCTGAACTCAGGTTCGGCTTCGTCTAACCAGAATAGCTTCACGCCCTTATCATAATAGTTGCGTTTGGCTTTGCCCCAGACGTAGTCCCGCGCACCCGGATGGGTTGCATCAAAGAAAGTGGTGTTGCCGAGGAAATCCATATTGATCGGCAAGCCACGTTCCGTCTGTACCAGCCAGCCGTTTTCGCGCATCTCCCGATAGCTTTCGGTGCGGTTATCCACCGTCGGCCAGACGGAGACCATCAGCTCAATTCCCAGCGATTTCAGCTCGGCAATCATGGCATCAGGGTCGGGCCAGTCGCGCGCATCGAACATCCAGTCACCCTGATTCGGCCAGTGAAAGAAGTCGATAACGATCACCGAGATAGGCAGATTGCGGCGCTTATATTCGCGGGCAACCTCCAGCAGCTCTGCCTGCGTACGATAGCGGAGTTTGCACTGCCAGAAGCCCATGGCGTAGTCCGGCATCATCGGCGGTGTGCCGGTAGCCAGCGCATATGCCCGGCTAATTTCTGCCGGGGTATCGCCAGCCGTGATCCAGTAGTCCAGCTGTTCGCTGACCTGTGCTTCCCATTCGGTAACGTTGTGGGCAAAGGTTACGCGCCCGACTGCCGGGTTGTTCCATAAAAATCCGTAGCCCAGACTGGAGAGCATAAACGGTACTGAGGCCTGGGAGTTACGTTGCGCCAGCTCAAGAACGCATCCTTTGAGATCCAGGTTAGCCTGTTGATACTGCCCCATACCATAAATTTTTTCCCCTTCAGTGGCTTCGAAGCGGGCTTTAAGTGAATATTTTCCACCCTGAATAGGTCGGAATTCGCGCCCTTCAAGGTTGAGTGCGCTGACGTACTGGCCGTGAGAAGATTCATCCTCGCCAATTTCGCCCCGCAGGCGCCAGAACTCCTGCAACAGAGGTTTGTGTGGATGGCGGTAAAAGGTAACTTGTCCTTTTTGATTGACGATAGCGATAATTTTGCCGTTGGTCAGCGTCGCCTGGTGGTGCTCATAATCAATGTGGCAGTGGCTTTCTGCGACTGGCTCAGTCAATGCCCAGTCTTCATTTCTCATTACCGGCAGATGACGGCCACTGCGTACGCGCAGGCTGTTCTCGCCCCAGGGTTCAATCCATAAATAGCGATCGTTTTGCTGCCAGACCAGGCGACGCGGGTCATGTTGCATAAATGGCATGGTGGTGCCTCCCATATTTCGAGGGTGAAGGTAAAGATCGTTTTTAGTTGATGGTTTCCAGATCGTGGCGAATCTTCTCTTCCATCGCTTCGTATTTACGAAAGAAAAGTAGTGGGATCGCTGCGAGCGCGAAGAGTAGGGCGGGTGCCCAGATAAAGGCCCAGGTAATTCCCTCCAGACCCGCAGCACTCTGGGCATGGTTGGGGACATAGCCAAAACTGTTCATGATCCAGGCAGCGAAAGCGGTACCGAGGCCACTACCCATCTTGATGCAGAAGGTGCTGCCGAAGGCGATAAGAATGCCGGTAGCCTTAATACCCGTCTTCCATGCGCCGAAGTCGACTGCGAAGCCCAGCATGGCAAACGGCATTGAGCAGGCGATACCGCTGCCGATATTGCCGAGTACCCAGGCGGCGATGAGAAAAGGAATGTTGTCCGCTGCCAGCCACATCATGATGCCGCCAAGCGTGGCGACCAGCAGACCGCCTACCCATATCCACGTTTTAGCCAGGTATTTGCTAAAGAAGGGGATAGCGATGATAAACAGGATCTGAATTGTCGCCAGGCTGTTAATCAGCGGAACCAGATCTTTGCGGTCGAGGTTGTAGGTCAGATAGTAGACAATCGTTGTGGAGCGTTGTTGTAGGGCAATCCAGAAGATCAGGTTTGCCAGCACCATCAGGATCCATGGCCAGTTGCCTTTCATTGCCGCAAAACTCTTTTTCATCGGCAATTTAGGTTCTTGTTGAATTTTATCCGTATTCATTTCTCGGATATTTTTAAAGGCGAAAAGCGTTAACGAACAGGATATTACGGCAAATATAATCGCCGTATAAATAAAACCCGCATGATCATTTCCGTTACCTAAAAAAGCAACTAACGGCAGTGCAGTCGCATTCATTAATAAAACCCCAATCTGCCCACCGGTCATTCGCCAGGAATTTAAAACCAGTCTTTCCTTAGGAGATAAGGTCATCAGGGGTAATATTGCACTGAGCGGTGTGTTAAGTCCGGTAAATAGAATGCTGGCAATCATATAAGATATTGCTGCATAGATAGCTTTTCCGGTCATACTGATATCAGGAGACCAAAATGACAGGGCGCTGAATACGGCAAAAGGTAATGGCAACCATAAAAACCAGGGGCGGCATTTACCGTAACGCGAACGCGTTTTATCGATGATGATCCCCCATATGGGGGCGTCTATGCCATCGACAATACGCGCCAGCAGCAGGATGACGCCTGCTACGGCGAGGCTAATACCTGCAACGTCTGTGTAGAAATATAAAATGTAAGTTGAACCGAAACAATACAGCAGATTACCCGCCACATCCAAAGAGCCGTAGCTAATACGCTGTAGTAAAGATAATGATGTTGACCCGCATGACTGGGTATCCTCAATAACAGAACTCATAATAATAACTCCGATACTGGAACGATACGCCCAGAAAAACAGCTTCTACTTTCCAAGCAAGTTTTAAATATTATTTTTTATGTCGTTACTTAATTTAACCTCAGATTAAAATGAGTGAGTAAGGTGTACATGAAAAGTAGTTAACCCTACCGCAGCAATCAATTATCAAATCTTACATCAGGATTGCGTTTATTCGTTTTTGAATGAACGATGTTTCTATTTGCTAAGGTGGTCACAGTTTTTTTAATAATGAAATAAAAAAAGGAAAACAGTGAAAGAAAATAACTTTCACGTATTACGCGACGCGACTGAGGAAGGGATAGCTGAAAAAACAGGCTGGTCAGAAAGAGTGTGAACGAGCGAGAACAACATCAGTGGCTAAAGAGAAAAACGTCAGATAGCAGGCATAAAAAAACCCGCTTGCGCGGGTTTTTCACAAAGCGACAACAAGCAGGCGATTAAGCCAGTTTGTTGATCTGTGCAGTCAGGTTTGCTTTATGACGTGCAGCTTTGTTTTTGTGGATCAGACCTTTAGCAGCCTGACGGTCCACGATTGGTTGCATTTCGTTAAATGCTTTCAGTGCAGTAGCTTTGTCGCCAGCTTCGATAGCTGCGTATACTTTCTTGATGAAAGTACGCATCATAGAGCGACGGCTAGCGTTGTGCTTGCGGGCCTTTTCAGACTGAACGGCGCGCTTCTTAGCTGATTTGATATTAGCCAAGGTCCAACTCCCAAATGTGTTCTATATGGACAATTCAAAGGCCGAGGAATATGCCCTTTTAGCCTTCTTTTGTCAATGGATTTGTGCAAATAAGCGCCGTTTAAATTGCAGCACTCGTTGCGTAGTGATGGCGCAGGATTCTACCAGCTTGCGTGGCGTGAATACAGCTTTTCCACGAGAAAAATTGCATTGGCGTGCCCATGAAGGTCTGCAATTTGTTTCATAACAATGAAAACAATCCTCTTTCTGTTTCGTAGAAACAATCGCCGGTTAACGTTGACCGCGGTACAGGGTATACTTTCACGATTTTCACTGTTTTGAGCCAGACATGAAGCTGATACGAGGCATACATAATCTCAGTCAGGCCCCGCATGGGTGTGTGCTGACTATTGGTAATTTCGACGGCGTGCACCGTGGCCACCGTGCGTTGCTGCAGGGTTTACGGGAAGAAGGGCGCAAACGCAATTTACCGGTGATGGTGATGATTTTCGAGCCGCAGCCGCTAGAGCTGTTTGCGACCGACAAGTCACCTGCGCGCCTCACTCGCCTGCGCGAAAAACTGCGTTATCTGGCGGAATGCGGCGTGGACTACGTGCTGTGCGTGCGTTTTGACAGGCGCTTTGCGGCATTAACGGCGCAGACCTTCATCAGCGATCTGCTGGTTAAGCGCCTTGGTGTACAATTTCTTGCCGTTGGTGATGATTTCCGCTTTGGCGCTAGCCGTGCGGGCGATTTCTTGTTATTACAGGAAGCGGGCGCTGAGTATGGTTTTGATATCACCAGCACCCAAACCTTCTGCGAAGGCGGTGTGCGCATTAGCAGCACCGCGGTACGTCAGGCGCTGGCAGAAGATAACCTGCAACTGGCCGAAAGCCTGCTTGGGCATCCTTTTACTATCTCAGGACGTGTCGTTCACGGTGATGAATTAGGGCGCACCATCGGTTTTCCGACGGCAAACTTACCGCTGCGTCGCCAGGTTTCTCCGGTGAAAGGGGTTTATGCGGTTGAAGTGATGGGACTGGGCGATAAACCGTTGCCCGGCGTCGCCAACATCGGCACCCGCCCGACGGTAGCAGGCGTACGCCAACAGTTGGAAGTGCATCTATTGGACGTTGTAATGGACCTGTATGGTCGCCATATAGATGTAGTACTGCGTAAAAAAATACGCAGCGAACAGCGATTTGCCTCGCTGGATGAACTAAAAGCGCAGATTGCGCGTGATGAGTTGACTGCCCGTGAATTTTTTGGGCTAACAAAACCGGCTTAATGCCTATACGAGTTTTAAATACGGAACCGAGAATCTGATGAGTGACTATAAATCAACCCTGAATTTGCCGGAAACAGGGTTCCCGATGCGCGGCGATCTCGCCAAGCGCGAACCGGGAATGCTGGCGCGTTGGACTGATGATGACCTGTACGGCATCATTCGTGCGGCCAAAAAAGGCAAAAAAACCTTCATTCTGCATGATGGCCCTCCTTATGCGAATGGCAGCATTCATATTGGTCACTCGGTTAACAAGATTCTGAAAGACATTATCGTGAAGTCCAAAGGACTCACGGGTTATGACTCGCCTTACGTTCCGGGCTGGGACTGCCACGGTCTGCCGATCGAGCTGAAAGTAGAGCAGGAATACGGCAAACCGGGCGAGAAGTTTACCGCCGCTGAGTTCCGTGCCAAGTGCCGCGAATACGCAGCGACCCAGGTTGACGGTCAGCGTAAAGACTTTATCCGTCTTGGCGTACTGGGCGACTGGTCGCATCCGTACCTGACCATGGACTTCAAAACCGAAGCCAACATCATTCGTGCGCTGGGTAAAATCATCGGTAACGGTCACCTGCACAAAGGTGCGAAGCCGGTGCACTGGTGCGTTGACTGCCGTTCCGCGCTGGCGGAAGCGGAAGTTGAGTATTATGACAAAACCTCCCCGTCCATCGACGTGGCGTTCCACGCCGCCGATCAGGATGCGGTGAAAGCGAAATTTGGCGTTTCTGACGTCAACGGCCCGATCTCTCTGGTTATCTGGACCACTACCCCGTGGACGTTACCGGCGAACCGCGCAATCTCTCTGGCACCTGATTTTGACTATGCGCTGGTGCAGATTGACGGCCAGGCTGTGATTCTGGCGAAAGATCTGGTTGAAAGCGTTATGCAGCGTATTGGCGCGGCTGAATACACCATTCTCGGCACCGTTAAAGGCGCTGAGCTGGAACTGCTGCGCTTTACCCATCCGTTTATGGGCTTTGATGTGCCAGCTATCCTTGGCGATCACGTTACGCTGGATGCGGGTACCGGTGCGGTTCATACCGCTGGCGGTCACGGTCCGGATGACTACGTCATCAGCCAGAAATACGGTCTGGAAATCGCTAACCCGGTTGGCCCGGACGGCGCATACCTGGCGGGTACCTATCCGGATCTGGACGGCGTGAACGTCTTTAAAGCCAACGACAAAATCGTTGCGCTGCTGAGCGAAAAAGGTGCGCTGCTGCACGTTGAGAAGATGCAGCACAGCTACCCATGCTGCTGGCGTCACAAGTCACCGATCATCTTCCGTGCGACCCCACAGTGGTTCGTCAGCATGGATCAAAAAGGCCTGCGCGCACAGTCGCTGAAAGAGATCAAAGGCGTGCAGTGGATCCCGGACTGGGGCCAGGCGCGTATTGAATCGATGGTTGCTAACCGTCCTGACTGGTGTATCTCCCGTCAGCGTACGTGGGGTGTGCCGATGTCTCTGTTTGTTCACAAAGACACCGAAGAGCTGCATCCGCGCGCTATCGAACTGATGGAAGAAGTGGCTAAACGCGTTGAAGTTGACGGCATCCAGGCGTGGTGGGATCTCGATCCGAAAGATATCCTCGGCGACGAAGCTGACCAGTATGTCAAAGTCCCGGATACGCTGGACGTGTGGTTCGACTCTGGTTCAACCCACTCCTCCGTCGTGGACGTGCGTCCTGAGTTTGCAGGCCATGCGGCCGATATGTATCTGGAAGGCTCTGACCAGCACCGTGGCTGGTTCATGTCATCTCTGATGATCTCCACCGCCATGAAAGGCAAAGCACCTTATCGCCAGGTACTGACTCACGGTTTCACCGTTGATGGTCAGGGCCGTAAGATGTCCAAGTCTATCGGTAACACCGTTTCTCCGCAGGATGTGATGAACAAACTGGGCGCGGATATTCTGCGTCTGTGGGTGGCTTCAACCGACTATACCGGTGAAATGGCCGTTTCTGACGAAATTCTGAAACGTGCTGCCGACAGCTATCGTCGTATCCGTAACACCGCGCGCTTCCTGCTGGCGAACCTGAATGGGTTCGATCCGGTTAAAGACATGGTGAAACCGGAAGAGATGGTGGTTTTGGACAGGTGGGCGGTAGGTTGTGCGCAAGCGGCGCAGGACGAAATCCTGAAAGCCTATGAAGCCTATGACTTCCACGAAGTGGTACAGCGCCTGATGCGCTTCTGCTCCGTCGAAATGGGTTCGTTCTACCTCGACATCATCAAAGACCGTCAGTACACCGCGAAAGCGGACAGCGTGGCGCGTCGTAGCTGCCAGACTGCGCTGTTCCATATCGCTGAAGCGCTGGTTCGTTGGATGGCGCCGATCATGTCCTTCACCGCCGATGAAATCTGGGGCTACCTGCCGGGCGATCGTGAGAAGTATGTCTTTACCGGTGAATGGTACGAAGGTCTGTTTGGCTTAGGCGAAACCGAAGCGATGAACGATGCCTTCTGGGACGAGCTGCTGAAAGTGCGTGGCGAAGTGAACAAGGTCATCGAACAGGCGCGTGCGGATAAGAAAGTCGGTGGTTCTCTGGAGGCGGCAGTGACCCTGTACGCTGAACCTGAGCTGGCGGCGAAACTGACCGCACTGGGCGAAGAGTTGCGTTTTGTACTGCTGACCTCTGGTGCGACGGTTGCGGATTATGCAGCGGCTCCTGCTGATGCTCAGCAGAGCGAACTGCTCAAAGGTCTGAAAATCGTACTGAGCAAAGCCGAAGGTGAGAAATGCCCGCGCTGCTGGCATTACACTACCGACGTCGGCCAGGTGGCGGAACATGCAGATATCTGCGGACGCTGTGTCAGCAACATCGCCGGTGATGGCGAACAACGTAAGTTTGCCTGATGAGTAAGCCTCTTTGTTCAACAGGACTACGCTGGCTGTGGCTGGTGGTAGTCGTGCTGATTATCGATTTAGGCAGCAAATACCTGATCCTCCAGAACTTTGCTCTGGGGGATACGGTGTCGCTGTTTCCGTCGCTTAATCTGCACTACGCGCGTAACTATGGTGCGGCGTTTAGCTTCTTAGCCGACAGCGGCGGCTGGCAACGTTGGTTCTTTGCCGGCATCGCCATCGGTATTTGCGTCATCCTGATGGTGATGATGTATCGCTCGAAGGCGACCCAGAAGCTGAACAACATCGCGTATGCGTTAATCATTGGCGGTGCGCTGGGCAACTTGTTTGACCGCCTGTGGCACGGCTTCGTGGTTGATATGATTGACTTTTACGTCGGCGACTGGCATTTCGCGACCTTCAATCTGGCCGATACTGCTATCTGTATCGGCGCGGCATTGATTGTTCTCGAAGGCTTCCTGCCGTCGAAAGAGAAAAAAGCCGCATAAAAAATGCCGGATGGCGCTATGCTAATCCGGCCTACAATATACTGCGATCCTTGTTTGCCCGGTAAGCGTAGCGCCACCGGGCAAACAGGCGGCAGCAATTTTAAAGAGCAACCTGCATGTCTAAATCAGTACAGAGTAACAGTGCGGTGCTGGTGCACTTCACCCTTAAGCTCGACGATGGCTCAACCGCAGAGTCAACCCGCAATAACGGCAAGCCTGCGCTGTTTCGCCTGGGCGACGGTTCTCTGTCTGAAGGACTGGAACAACACCTGCTGGGGCTAAAAGAAGGTGATAAAACCACTTTTGCTCTGGAACCGGATGCCGCCTTTGGCGTGTCAAGTCCGGACTTAATTCAGTATTTCTCGCGTCGGGAGTTTATGGACGCGGGCGAGCCAGAAATTGGCGCTATCATGCTCTTTACCGCAATGGACGGCAGTGAGATGCCTGGCGTGATCCGCGAAATCAACGGTGACTCGATCACGGTTGATTTCAACCATCCGCTGGCCGGGCATACCGTTCATTTTGATATTGAAGTGCTGGAAGTCGAACCGGCACTGGAGGCGTAAAATGCAGATCCTGTTGGCCAACCCGCGCGGTTTTTGCGCTGGCGTAGACCGCGCTATCAGCATTGTGGAAAACGCGCTGGCTATTTATGGCGCACCGATTTATGTCCGTCACGAGGTGGTGCATAACCGCTATGTGGTGGATAGCCTGCGCGAGCGCGGCGCTATTTTTATCGAGCAAATCAGCGAAGTGCCGGATGGCGCGATCCTGATTTTCTCCGCTCATGGCGTATCTCAGGCGGTGCGTAACGAAGCCAAAGGCCGTGACCTCACGGTTTTTGATGCGACCTGCCCGCTGGTAACGAAAGTGCATATGGAAGTTGCCCGCGCCAGTCGTCGTGGCGAAGAATCCATTCTGATTGGGCACGCCGGGCACCCGGAAGTCGAAGGCACAATGGGCCAGTACAGCAACCCGCAAGGGGGAATGTATCTGGTTGAATCACCGGATGATGTGCTGAAACTGAATGTGAAAAATGAAGGAAAATTATCCTTCATGACGCAGACAACGCTTTCCGTTGACGACACTTCTGACGTTATTGATGCGCTGCGTCAACGCTTCCCGAAAATTGTCGGGCCGCGCAAAGACGATATCTGTTATGCCACCACCAACCGTCAGGAAGCGGTTCGCGCGCTGGCGGAACAGGCTGATGTTGTGCTGGTGGTCGGCTCTAAGAACTCCTCTAACTCCAACCGTCTGGCTGAACTGGCCCAGCGAATGGGGAAAGCGGCGTATTTGATTGACGATGCGACCGACATTCAGGAAGCGTGGGTGAAAGAAGCGAAGTGTGTGGGCGTGACGGCCGGAGCCTCGGCGCCGGATATCCTGGTGCAAAACGTGATTGCTCGCCTGCAAGAGCTTGGTGGTGGGGAAGCGATCCCACTGGAAGGCCGCGAAGAGAACATCGTTTTCGAAGTGCCGAAAGAGCTGCGTGTGGATGTTCGTGAAGTAGAGTAAGTCTTTCCGGTTACGATTATGAGAAGATGCCAGACTTAACGTCTGGCATTTTTTTTATGGAGAAACCATGCGCTTACCGATCATTCTTGATACCGATCCCGGCATTGATGATGCCGCCGCCATTGCCGCCGCGCTGTTTGCCCCTGAGCTGGATCTGCAACTGATGACCACGGTAGCAGGCAATGTGTCGGTTGAAAAAACCACCCGTAATGCGTTGCAACTGCTGCACTTCTGGAATGCGGATGTTCCGCTGGCGCAGGGAGCATCAATGCCGCTGGTGCGGCCGCTGCGTGATGCCGCTTCCGTGCACGGCGAGTCCGGTATGGAAGGGTATGAATTTGTCGAACACGACCGCCAGGCGATGGCAAAACCCGCCTTCCAGGCGATTCGCGATGCGCTGATGCATGCCCCGCAGCCCGTGACGCTGGTGGCAATTGGCCCGCTGACCAACATTGCGCTGCTGCTGACCCATTATCCTGAATGCGTATTCAACATTCACCGTCTGGTGATTATGGGCGGCTCTGCCGGGCGCGGGAACTTCACACCCAACGCCGAGTTTAATATTGCTATCGATCCCGAGGCCGCAGCGAAAGTCTTCCAGAGTGGGCTGGAGATTGTGATGTGTGGGCTGGATGTCACTAATCAGGCTATGCTCGCCCCGGACTATCTGGCGACGTTGCCTCAGCTTAACCAGACGGGGAAAATGCTGCATGCGCTGTTTAGCCATTACCGTAGCGGCAGTATGAATACGGGGCTGCGAATGCACGATCTGTGCGCCATTGCCTGGCTGGTGCGCCCGGAACTGTTTACCCTGCAGTCGTGTTTCGTGGCGGTTGAAACCCAGGGCGAATATACCTCGGGTACGACGGTAGTGGACATTGAAGGACGTTTGGGGCATCCGGCAAATGCGCAGGTTGCGCTGGGCCTGAACGTTGAAGGTTTCCAGCAGTGGGTGGCAGAGGTATTTGCCCGCGCGCTGTAATCAGGTGTTGTGCAACGGCACCTTCTCGCTGAGATAATCAATCATCGCCCGCATTCTGGCGGGCATATGTTGATTGCGCGTCCATAGCAGCCACAGTTCCCCGCTGTAGTCGCTGATAAATTCCCATTCTGGCAGTACCTGGACAATCTCGCCATTGGCGAGTGCCTCGCTGGCGGTGAACAGTGGCAGGCTGCCGATTCCCAGATCCTTTTTTACCGCGTCCAGACGTACACCGGTGTGGTTGGCGGCGTAGCGGCCATGAGTCTGAATGGTCTCCATGAGCTCACCGCGTCGAAACTTCCAACGTGAATCCGCAGGTGTCTCGCCAAGACTGATACAGCTATGCTCTCGCAGTGCCTGCGGGTGCTCGGGCGTACCGTGCTTGCGTAAGTATTCGGGGGTTGCGCATATCACATGGCTGACCGGCATCAGCGGTTTCCCGTACAGGCCCGGGGAGGGCGACTGACTGATGCGCAGTGCAAGGTCGACGCCGTCGTCGATTAAATCCATATACCGGTCTTCCAGCCGAAGGCAGACGTCCACTTGCGGGTAGCGCGTAAAGAATTCGGCCATCAGTGGATGAATGACAAATCGCCCCACCGCTTTCGGCACGCTGAGGGTCAGTTGCCCTTGCGCGATGGTTTGTCGACTGCTGCCTGAGTCGACGGCCATTTGCGCCGCATGCAGCATTTCCTGCGCGTGTGCATACACAATTTTGCCCGTTTCGCTGAGCGCCAGCTTGCGCGTCGTACGGTGCAGCAGCTTACTGCCCAACGCCTTCTCGAGGCGTGAAGCGCTGCGGCTAATAGCGGAAGGCGTAGCACCCGAGGCTTTGGCGGCAGCGGAGAAGCTCCCCTGGTCGATAATCAACACAAAGGTGGCAAGGTCGGGAAGAAGGTTAGGATTCATTTGTGCGTACCAGGCAAAAATGCATTGAACCAGCGCAGGATTATCGCCGTCAGTAAAGTGAATATACTCTTCCCATCAAGAGGAGAGCAATCATGACTGAACGTCTTTATTACACCAGCGATAACACTGAAGGCCAGGCTAACTTACTGAGTTGCTCGGCTGAACCGGATGGACGGTACGCGGTGGTACTGGATAGAACCCTTTTTCACCCGCAGGGAGGCGGGCAGCCTGCGGATGCGGGCTGGATTGATGATGAGCGGGTTGAAACAGTCCTCGCGCGCGGTGACGATGTGGTGCACATCGTGGCAAAACCGCTCCTCCCCGGCATCGTGAACCTGTGTGTGGATGCCGCGTTGCGTCAACTGCACGCCCGCCTGCACTCGGCAGGACATCTTATCGGCCTGGCGGGTACAGCGTTTGGCTGGCTCCCGGTGAAAGCACACCATTGGCCCAATGAGGGGCGCATTACTTTCGCCGCCGGTGAAAACGGTACGTTACCGGATACGCTATCGCTGCAGGAGAAAATCAACGCCTGGCAGGCAGACAATCTCTCCAGACAAGTGACATTCACCGACGGGTTGCGGCAGGTTGGATTTGGTCCTCTCCTCGCTTATCCCTGCGGAGGGACGCATGTTGCCCATCTCTCTGAGATTGGACCGGTGACGATTACTCAGGTGAAGATGAAAAAAGGGCAAATGATCGTCAACTACACGCTCGTGCCATAAAACCACACTCGCGAAAATATCTACGCAGACTGGCTGATTTCTGCTCGTATTTCCGTCGTTTTCCCATCATTTTGCGCCATACTGAGTAAGTTTGACTTCTTTCCTGTGCTCCAGCAATGATTCATCCTGCGGGATGAATCATGTCTTTTACTGATATTCCCCTCTGTTTATCATTAAATTCTAATTATGGGTGTTTTCAGCTAGCGGCCTCCGGGCGCGCTGGTTACTCTGAAAACGGTTTACGCAATTTTTATAAAAGAGAATAGCTATGCATGAAGCACAAATCCGTGTCGCCATTGCCGGCGCCGGTGGCCGCATGGGACGGCAGTTAATCCAGGCCGCCATGGCGATGGAAGGTGTTCAATTGGGTGCCGCGTTAGAGCGCGAAGGCTCGTCCTTACTGGGAAGCGATGCCGGAGAATTAGCGGGGGCTGGAAAAACGGGCGTTACCGTGCAAAGCAGCCTTGAAGCGGTGAAAGATGATTTCGATGTTTTCATCGATTTTACCCGCCCGGAAGGCACGCTGGCGCATCTGGCGTTTTGCCGCCAGCACGGTAAAGGGATGGTGATTGGCACCACCGGCTTTGACGATGCCGGTAAACAGGCTATTCGTGATGCCGCGCAGGAGATTGCGATCGTTTTCGCCGCGAACTTTAGCGTCGGCGTGAACGTTATGCTTAAGCTGCTGGAGAAGGCGGCGAAAGTGATGGGCGATTACACCGATATTGAGATTATTGAAGCTCACCACCGCCATAAAGTTGATGCGCCGTCAGGCACTGCGCTGGCGATGGGCGAGGCGATTGCCGGGGCGCTGGATAAAGATTTAAAAGAGTGTGCCGTCTATTCGCGTGAAGGTTACACCGGCGAGCGCGTACCGGGCACGATTGGTTTTGCCACGGTGCGTGCGGGGGATATCGTCGGTGAGCATACCGCGATGTTTGCTGATAATGGCGAGCGTATTGAGATCACGCATAAAGCGTCCAGCCGCATGACTTTTGCCAATGGCGCAGTGCGTTCGGCAATTTGGCTAAAATCAAAGTCAAATGGTCTTTTTGACATGAAAGATGTGCTTGATTTACGCAGTTTATAGCTTTCATTACCCTTCGTGATGTGGTTATTGTAATCATAATTATTTGATTACATAGGGCAATATTTTATTGCCCTTTTATTTTTGGCTTCTGAATGTGTTTTTTCTTTTGATTGGTTATTTGTCTATGTTTTGTTGGGTGATTCTGTTATCTCAATGTAAATTTTGACCAAATGGTCCACTTTTTTCTCTCCCGCATTCTGTTTTTACACTCTTTGTCTGCCGCAAGCGTTTTCCACCCTGAGTTAGCTGATCTTTTTGCCTGTTAAATCGTGTATTTTATCCCAGTGGCGCAAAATAATAATAAAAAAAGCCCTTTTGGGTAGACTTTTGTGTGAGCTGTCTCTAGAATGCCGCCGTTTGCCAGAAATCCATAGGTAAGCAAATTTGCATTGATTCATGAGGTGTTAATGAATTAATATGCAAATAAAGTGAGTGAATATTCTCTGGAGGGTGTTTTGATTAAGTCAGCGCTATTGGTTCTGGAAGACGGAACCCAGTTTCACGGTCGGGCCATAGGGGCAACAGGTTCGGCGGTTGGGGAAGTCGTTTTCAATACTTCAATGACCGGTTATCAAGAAATCCTCACTGATCCTTCCTATTCCCGCCAAATCGTCACTCTTACTTATCCTCATATCGGTAATGTCGGCACCAATGAAGCCGATGCAGAATCTTCTCAGGTACATGCGCAAGGCTTGGTCATCCGCGACCTGCCGCTGATTGCCAGCAACTTCCGCGATACTGAAGACCTCTCTTCTTACCTCAAGCGCCATAACATTGTGGCGATTGCTGATATCGATACCCGTAAGCTGACGCGTTTGCTGCGTGAAAAGGGCGCACAGAACGGCTGCATCATCGCGGGCGATAACCCGGATGCGGCGCTGGCACTGGAAAAAGCAAAAGCTTTCCCAGGCCTGAACGGTATGGATCTGGCGAAAGAAGTGACCACCGCGGAGCCTTATAGTTGGACGCAGGGGAGCTGGACGCTAGCCGGTGACCTGCCGGAAGCGAAATCTGCCGATGAAATGCCGTTCCACGTTGTGGCTTACGATTTCGGCGCCAAACGTAACATTCTGCGTATGTTAGCGGACCGCGGCTGCCGCCTGACGGTTGTACCGGCGAAAACCTCAGCAGAAGACGTTCTGAAGATGAATCCGGACGGTATTTTCCTGTCCAACGGCCCTGGCGACCCGGCGCCGTGCGACTACGCAATTACCGCGATTCAGAAATTCCTCGAAACCGATATTCCGGTATTTGGCATCTGCCTCGGCCATCAGCTGCTGGCGCTGGCGAGCGGTGCGAAGACCATTAAGATGAAGTTTGGCCACCACGGCGGTAACCATCCGGTAAAAGATATTGATAACAATACCGTGATGATCACCGCACAGAACCACGGTTTTGCTGTAGATGAAGCTTCCATGCCTGCCAACCTGCGCGTGACCCACAAGTCACTGTTCGACGGCACCTTGCAGGGGATTCATCGTACCGACAAACCGGCGTTCAGCTTCCAGGGACACCCTGAAGCGAGTCCGGGTCCGCACGACGCTGCACCGTTGTTCGACCACTTTATCGAGTTAATTGAGCAATACCGTCAGTCCGCGAAATAATCAGGAGTAATAGAGCCATGCCAAAACGTACAGACATAAAAAGTATCCTGATTCTGGGCGCGGGTCCGATTGTTATCGGTCAGGCGTGTGAGTTTGACTATTCCGGCGCGCAGGCGTGTAAAGCCCTGCGTGAAGAGGGTTACCGCGTTATTCTGGTGAACTCGAACCCGGCAACCATCATGACCGATCCGGAAATGGCCGATGCCACTTACATCGAGCCGATTCACTGGGAAGTGGTGCGCAAAATTATTGAGAAAGAACGCCCGGATGCGGTGCTGCCAACCATGGGCGGTCAGACAGCGCTGAACTGTGCGCTGGAACTGGAACGCCAGGGCGTACTGGCTGAATTCGGCGTGACCATGATTGGCGCAACGGCGGATGCCATTGATAAAGCGGAAGATCGTCGTCGCTTCGATATCGCGATGAAAAAGATTGGTCTCGACACCGCACGTTCAGGCATCGCTCACACCATGGAAGAAGCGCTGGCGGTTGCCGCTGACGTTGGCTTCCCGTGCATTATCCGCCCTAGCTTCACCATGGGCGGCACCGGTGGCGGTATCGCCTATAACCGCGAAGAGTTCGAAGAAATCTGCGAACGCGGTCTGGATCTTTCCCCAACCAACGAGCTGCTGATTGATGAATCACTGATTGGCTGGAAAGAGTACGAGATGGAAGTGGTGCGTGATAAAAACGACAACTGCATCATCGTCTGCTCCATCGAAAACTTCGACGCGATGGGCATCCATACCGGTGACTC
Source organism: Citrobacter sp. Cpo069 (assembly GCF_030332785.1). NCBI lineage: Bacteria > Pseudomonadati > Pseudomonadota > Gammaproteobacteria > Enterobacterales > Enterobacteriaceae > Citrobacter > Citrobacter sp. Cpo069. The sequence continues at coordinate 205,120 of NZ_JAOWHD010000045.1, read as the reverse complement.
CATCACCGTAGCACCTGCCCAGACGCTGACCGACAAAGAATATCAAATCATGCGTAACGCCTCGATGGCGGTACTGCGTGAAATCGGCGTAGAAACCGGCGGCTCTAACGTCCAGTTTGCGGTAAACCCGAAAAACGGTCGCCTGATTGTCATCGAGATGAACCCGCGCGTGTCCCGCTCCTCGGCGCTGGCGTCCAAAGCTACCGGCTTCCCGATTGCGAAAGTTGCCGCCAAGCTGGCCGTAGGTTACACCCTCGACGAACTGATGAACGACATCACCGGTGGTCGTACTCCGGCCTCGTTTGAACCGTCCATCGACTACGTTGTGACGAAAATACCACGCTTCAACTTCGAGAAATTCGTTGGTGCTAACGACCGCCTGACCACGCAGATGAAATCTGTCGGTGAAGTGATGGCGATTGGTCGTACCCAGCAGGAATCGTTGCAGAAAGCGCTGCGCGGTCTGGAAGTGGGCGCAACCGGCTTCGACCCGAAAGTAAGCCTGGACGACCCGGAAGCACTGACTAAAATCCGTCGCGAACTGAAAGACGCTGGCGCTGAGCGTATCTGGTACATCGCCGATGCCTTCCGTGCTGGCCTGTCCGTCGATGGCGTGTTCAACCTGACCAACATCGACCGCTGGTTCCTGGTGCAGATCGAAGAGCTGGTACGTCTGGAAGAAAAAGTCACCGACCTTGGCATCAACGGCCTCGACGCTGACTTCCTGCGCGTACTGAAGCGCAAAGGCTTCGCCGATGCGCGTCTGGCGAAACTGGCCGGCGTTCGCGAAGCGGAAATCCGCAAACTGCGCGACCAGTACAATCTGCACCCGGTCTACAAACGCGTGGATACCTGTGCAGCAGAATTTGCCACCGACACCGCTTACATGTACTCCACCTATGAAGATGAGTGCGAAGCGAACCCGTCCGTTGACCGCGATAAAATCATGGTGCTGGGCGGTGGTCCAAACCGTATCGGTCAGGGCATTGAGTTTGACTACTGCTGCGTACACGCCTCGCTGGCGCTGCGCGAAGACGGTTACGAGACCATCATGGTCAACTGTAACCCGGAAACCGTTTCAACTGATTACGACACCTCCGACCGCCTGTACTTCGAGCCGGTCACGCTGGAAGACGTACTGGAAATCGTTCGTATCGAGAAGCCGAAAGGCGTCATCGTACAGTACGGCGGACAGACCCCGCTGAAGCTGGCGCGTGCGCTGGAAGCGGCAGGTGTACCGGTTATCGGTACCAGCCCGGATGCCATCGACCGCGCGGAAGACCGCGAGCGTTTCCAGCAGGCGGTTGACCGTCTGAAGCTGAAACAACCGGCGAATGCTACCGTAACGGCTATCGAACAGGCTGTTGAGAAGGCGAAAGAGATTGGCTACCCGCTGGTGGTGCGTCCGTCGTATGTTCTCGGTGGTCGCGCGATGGAAATCGTCTACGACGAAGCCGACCTGCGTCGCTACTTCCAGACCGCAGTCAGCGTTTCTAACGATGCGCCGGTACTGCTGGACCGTTTCCTTGATGACGCGGTTGAAGTGGACGTGGACGCTATCTGCGACGGTGAAATGGTGCTGATTGGCGGCATCATGGAGCATATCGAACAGGCGGGCGTGCACTCCGGTGACTCCGCATGTTCTCTGCCTGCTTACACCCTGAGCCAGGAAATTCAGGATGTGATGCGCCAACAGGTGCAGAAACTGGCTTTCGAACTGCAGGTTCGCGGTCTGATGAACGTCCAGTTTGCAGTGAAGAATAACGAAGTTTACCTGATTGAAGTGAACCCGCGTGCAGCGCGTACCGTTCCGTTCGTCTCCAAGGCAACTGGTGTACCGCTGGCGAAAGTCGCGGCGCGCGTGATGGCCGGGAAAACGCTGGCACAGCAGGGCGTAACCAAAGAAGTTATCCCGCCGTATTACTCGGTAAAAGAAGTGGTGCTGCCGTTCAACAAATTCCCGGGCGTTGACCCGCTGTTAGGGCCAGAAATGCGCTCTACCGGGGAAGTGATGGGCGTGGGCCGTACCTTCGCGGAAGCGTTCGCCAAGGCACAGCTGGGCAGCAGCTCCACCATGAAAAAACAGGGTCGTGCGCTGCTCTCCGTTCGCGAAGGCGATAAAGAGCGCGTGGTTGACCTGGCAGCGAAACTGCTGAAGTTTGGCTTCGAGCTGGATGCGACGCACGGGACCGCGATTGTGCTGGGTGAAGCGGGTATCAATCCACGTCTGGTGAACAAGGTGCATGAAGGTCGTCCGCACATTCAGGACCGTATCAAGAATGGCGAGTACACCTATATCATCAACACCACCGAAGGTCGTCAGGCGATTGAAGACTCCAAGCTGATTCGCCGCAGCGCGCTGCAGTACAAAGTGCATTATGACACTACGCTGAACGGCGGTTTCGCCACAGCGATGGCGTTGAATGCCGATGCCACCGAGAAGGTAACCTCGGTGCAGGAAATGCACGCGCAGATCAAAAAGTAATAAACAAAAGGTCCGGTGAATATTGCTCTAACCGGACCTGTAATATAATTTTGAAAGGGTTTCTGTAAAGAAACCCTTTTTTTGTCTTGCGTAAGGTCATTCCTGGACAAGTCCGTTTCCGTAACCACATTTTCAATGTAATAAGCACGATATTGCTCACACTAATCAACATTCAAGTCGCATACTATCCTTTATATCCACAATTTTAATATGGCTTAGTTTTTATTAATTTGGACAGGCCGTAGCCAGATTTTTAATTTGTGAAAATGGTGTGCTTATGTGTGAAAAATATGTTGAAAGACCGCTTTATTTGTTAATTGCTGACTGGATGATGGCCGAGGATCGTTGGATCACCGCAAAGGAAATTTCCCGCCATTTTGATATCGAGCACTGCAAAGCAATTAATACGCTCTCTTATATTCTGTCGGAAGTGGGGGAAATTGTTTGTGAAGTGAAGATGATCCCTAACCAGATTGCAGGACGAGGCTGTCAGTGCCAGCGCCTGGTAAAAGTCGTGAGTATTGACTCTCATCTCTACAGCCGACTGAATCACAATTTGCAGGAGAAAAAGGTGAGCATGGCGAAAACGCCACGCCTGTCTGCCGTTCCTCCAACAGAGCTCAACCGTGAGCAGAAATGGCAGATGATGCTCTCCAAGAGTATGCGTCGCTAATAATCAGTTTGCCTGATGGCGGCATAAACGGTGATTGACGCGTAGGCCGGATAAGCGTGAGCGCATCCGGCATCAATTATTGTGCTGATTTGGGTTTTACGTCCGTTGTGCCTTTCAGGCGTGGCCGGTTTTCTTCGACCCGCGTTAAGGGCTGCGTTTCGTGTAGACCTGTGTGGCAGCGAGTTGCAAGATCCTGATACTCTTTGGTGTTTAGCCGTTTCCAGTGCAGTTCCTGGTCCGTGACTTCACGCAATACGCGAGCGGGTGAGCCAACCAGCATCTGCCTTGCCTCTCCCTGAAATCCGGCTTTGACAAAACTCATAGCGGCGACAATGCTCTCTTCGCCAATCACTGCGCCGTCCATAATGACGCTGTTCATGCCGATCAGCGCATCTCTGCCCACCACGCAACCGTGCAGGATTGCGCCATGGCCGATGTGTCCGTTTTCATGCACGATGGTATCGGTGTCACAGTAGCCGTGCATGATGCAGCCATCCTGCAAATTAGAACCTGCCTCCAGGATCAAGCGACCATAGTCACCGCGCAATGACGCGTGCGGGCCAATATAAACTCCGGCACCCACTATGACATCGCCAATCAGCACGGCGCTGGGATGGACAAAGGCATCCGGATGTACCACCGGAATCAGGCCCTCAAAGGCGTAGTAGCTCATCGTTTTATCTCGGTTTTATTGCCGGATAAGCGAATCGCTATCCGGCATCGGCACATTAACGACCTTTCCACACCGGGTCGCGTTTTTCGGCAAACGCCTGCGGACCTTCAAGCGCATCTTCCGAATGCAGTACAGATGGATAGTGCTTCAGCACGCCGCTGCGGATGTAGCGGTAGCCTTCTTCCACCGTCATTTCGCTAGTGGTGCGATAGATCTCTTTCAGTGCGGCGATAGCCAGCGGGGCGCTATTGACCAACTGCTGCGCCAGTTCACGCGCGCTATCCATCAGTTCGCCCTGGCTGACAACGCGGTTGACGATGCCCCAACGCAGCGCTTCTTCGGCGCTCATTCGTCTGCCGGTCATCACCATTTCGTTGACGATTGCCGGTGGCAGCAGCTTAGGCAGACGCAGTACGCCGCCGCTGTCAGGCACGATCCCGAGCTTGGCTTCCGGCAGTGCGAAGCTGGCATTTTCCGCGCAGACAATAAAATCCGCTGCCAGCGCCAATTCAAAACCACCGCCAAACGCATAGCCGTTTACCGCAGCGATGACCGGCTTATCGAGATCGAAAATTTCGGTTAAACCGGCGAAGCCGCCTGGGCCAAAATCGGCATCTGGCGCTTCACCTTCAGCTGCCGCTTTTAAGTCCCAGCCTGCAGAAAAGAATTTCTCACCGCCGCCGGTGATAATCGCTACGCGTAATTCCGGGTCGTCACGAAAATTAAGAAACGCTTCACCCATGGCAAAGCTGGTTTTGGCGTCAATGGCATTGGCTTTAGGCCGGTCGAGGGTAATTTCCAGGATCGGGCCGTTACGGGTCAGATGTAATGAATCACTCATAGTTCATCTCCAGATAAATAGATTTCCCGGCAGGAGGAGTTCCTGTCGGAAGGGTTATTTCAGATTTTTTTTGATTATTTTTCCTGAACAATTGCGCGGCAGGTCGGTTCTTATCTCCATAAAAGAGGGAACCTTGAATTTCGCCATATTGTTTTCGCAGAAGCTGAAGAACTCGGCTTCGCTTAATGTTTCACCTTCATTAAGGACGATAAACGCTTTAATGGCTTCATCACGGATTGAATCTTTAATACCGACAACCACAATGTCCTGAATTTTGGGATGCGCAGAAATAATATTTTCCAGCTCGACGCAGGAGACATTTTCTCCGCCGCGTTTAATCATGTTGCAGCGCCTGTCGACGAAATAAAAATAGCCATCCTCATCCTGATAGCCCGAATCACCGGTATGTAACCAGCCCTCAGGTTCCAGCGCTTTGGCGGTAGCCTCCGGCTGCGCGTAGTACTCTTTGAAGATTGTTTTGCCCGGCACGCCTTTAATACAGATTTCGCCAATTTCTCCGGCGGGCAGGGGACGGTTGTGATCGTCACGGATTTCGGCTTCATAGCTAAATCCCACGCGGCCAATGGAGGGCCAGCGTCGTTTGTCACCGGGACGGTCGCCGATAATACCGACGATGGTTTCAGTCATACCGTAGGAGGTCAGCAGCCTGACGCCAAAGCGTTCGGTAAAATCGTCTTTTTCCTGCTCGGATAAATTGAGGTAGAACATCACTTCGCGCAGGTGATGCTGTCTGTCGGTTGGTGCAGCGGGCTGCACCATTAGCGTTCTGATCATCATCGGAATGCATTCGGTAACCGTCGCCTTATATCTATGCACCTGATTCCAGAACGCCCTGGCACTGTACTTCTCTAGCAGCACAAAGGTGCTGCCAGCGGAGAATGCGGGCATTGCGGCGGTACACTGACAGTCGATATGAAACGCGGGCATCACCGTCATGTAGACGTCATCATCGCGCAGGGCGATTTGCCAGGCAGAGTAGTAGCCTGCAAAACGCAGGTTGTAGTGGGTAATTACCACCCCTTTAGGCCGCGAGGTGGTGCCTGAGGTAAACAGAATTTCCGCCGTATCGTCAGTGGATAACGCGGGCGTATAGCACAGCGTGGTGGACTGGCGGGATTGCAGTTGGGTAAAGTGACTCACACCGTCGTCAGCCGGAAGCTGTTCGCCAATCAGACAGATATGATTAAGCGGGGTGCTATTTTCCAGTCGTATCTGGCGGTACATAGGATAAAACTGGGCGCTGGTGACCAGCAGACTTACCTGGCTGTTTTGCAGGATCCAGGCACTTTCTTCACCCAGCAAGCGGGCATTAATCGGTACCATGATGGCGCCAATTTTTGCCAGCCCAAACCAGCAAAAAATGAATTCCGGACAGTTATCCAGATGCAATGCGACCTTATCGCCCTTGCGGATCCCTAAGGAATGGAACAGGTTTGCCGTGCGGTTAATCTCTTCATTGAGCGAGGCATAGCTAAACTGCCGAACGATTCCTTCGCAGGATTCGAAAATTAACGCCGTTTTATCTCCGTACACCCCGGCCAGGTCGTCCCACATCTGACGTAAGTTTTGTCCGCCAACGATATCCATATTGCTTTATCCACTGAAATCAGGCGTGAGCGCTAACCATCGAGGGGTCAGCGCGTCGCGTTTATTCCTCAACTCTGGCCAGGCCTTTGCCGACCAGCTCATTTATGTCTGCTTCGCTATAACCAATATTTTTCAGAATGGCGGCAGTATCCATGCCATGTGACGGCATGCCACGCCAGATTTTCCCCGGGTTGTTTTTAAATTTCGGCATGATGTTTGGCCCTTTGCAGGTGCGGCCATCCATTGTTTGCCACTGAGTAATAGATTCACGGGCAACGTACTGCGGGTTGCCTTCCAGTTCAGGAATAGTCAGCACCTTCGCGCATGCGATGTTCAGCTCAGCAAAGCGCGCCTGGACTTCGGCGATGGTGTGCGTTGCCAGCCAGGCGTCCAGTTTCTCTTCCACAAGCGGGCCGTAAGGGCATTCCACACGATGGATAAGCTGGGTGCCTTCCGGGACTTCCGGTGTGCCAAGAATGTGGGCGAGGCCAATATCCTTGAAGCATTCGTTGATTTGCGTGATGCCGACCAGCTCCATGACGATATAGCCATCGGCGCATTTATACAGGCCGCAGCCAGCGTAATACGGGTCTTTGCCTTTGGTCATGCGTGGGCAAATTTCGCCGCCGTTGAAGTAATCCATCATGAAATACTGACCCATGCGCAGCATCACTTCGTACATAGCGATATCGATGCTTTCACCTTTACCCGTTTCGCGCACTTTGTGCAGGGCCGCCAGCGCTGCTGTCGTTGCGGTCATCCCGGAGAAGTAATCGGCGGTGTACGGGAAGGCGGGCATTGGCTGATCCACGTCGCCGTTTTGGATCAGATAGCCGCTGAACGCCTGTGCGATGGTGTTATACGCCGGAAGATTGGTGTACTCCTCGGTACCAAACTGGCCGAAGCCGGAAAGATGGGCGATAACCAGCTTCGGGTTATGTTCCCACAGCACTTCATCGGTAATACCGCGGCGGGCAAAGGCCGGGCCTTTACTGGCTTCAATGAAAATATCGGTGGTTTCCATCAGCTTCAGAAACGCTTCCCGGCCTTCATCTTTGAAAATATTCAGCGACAGGGCGTGCAGGTTACGGCGTGAGAGCTGCGGATAGTTAGGCTGTACGCGGATGGTATCGGCCCATGCGACGTTTTCAATCCAGATAACCTCAGCGCCCCATTCGGCGAACATCTGTCCGGCGAACGGACCGGCAATTTCGATCCCTGAAAAGACAACGCGTACCCCGGAAAGCGGGCCGAAGGCTGGCATTGGTAAATGATTCATCATTTTTCTCCTGGCATTTATGGGTGTCCATGTAGGCCGGATAAGACGCCTTAGCGTCGCCATCCGGCATTGATTGCCTGATGGCGACGCTAAGGCGTCTTATCAGGCCTACAGGTTGCGTCGTTCTATCGGTATTGCTTGAGTACCGCACGACCCAACGTCAGGATCTGCATTTCGTCAGAACCACCAGAAACACGGTCAACGCGCAGGTCACGCCAGAAACGCGTGATGCGGTGGTTGCCCGCGATACCAACACCTCCCAGTACCTGCATGGCGGTGTCTACCACTTCAAACGCGGCGTTGGCGCAGAAGTATTTACACATTGCCGCGTCACCCGAAGTAATGGTGCCGTTATCCGCTTTCCATGCGGCTTCCAACAGCATGTTCTTCATGGAGTTCAGTTTGATCGCCATGTGCGCGAACTTCTCCTGGATCAGCTGGAAACGGCCGATCGTTTCGCCAAACTGTACGCGTTGGTTGGCGTAGCGCGCGGCGTCTTCAAAAGCGCACATTGCCGTACCGTAGTTGGTCAGCGCGACGAGGAAGCGTTCATGGTCAAACTCTTCTTTCACACGGTTGAAGCCATTACCTTCCCGACCGAACATGTCTTTCTCGTCCAGTTCAACGTCATCAAAGGTGATTTCACAGCAGCTATCCATGCGCAGACCGAGTTTCTCCAGTTTGTTGACCTTGATACCCGCTTTGCTCATGTCAACAAACCACTCGGTATAAACAGGTTTATCCGGCGATGCACCATCTCTCGCCATCACTACGATGTACGGGGTATAGGCGCTACTGGTGATAAAGCACTTACTGCCATTAAGATAAACCTTACCATTTTTGCGTGTATAAGTGGTTTTCAGACTGCCAACATCCGATCCCGCTCCCGGTTCGGTGATAGCAGAGTTCCACATCTGCTTACCGGTGCCCTGGAACGCCATGATTTTATCAATTTGCTCCTGAGTCCCTTCACGCAGGAAAGTGTTAAAACCTCCCGGTAATTGGTACAACACGTAAGTCGGTGCGCCAAGACGTCCGAGTTCCATCCAGACGGCGGCAACGGTGACAAAACCGGCTTCCAGGCCGCCGTGTTCTTCTGGGATCAACAGGCTATCGATGCCCATATCCGCCAGCGCTTTTACAAAACGCTCAGGGTAGACGCTGTCGCGATCGCACTCGGCAAAATAAGCTTCCCAGTTCTCACTGGCCATCAGTTCACGAATACCGGCGACAAACAGTTCCTGCTCGTCATTTAAGTTGAAATCCATCTTTCAGCCTCTTGATCAATTGGGTTAATAAGAATTACTTGTCTTTCCAGTGCACTTTGGCGTCTTTAATAAAGGACAGCGTCACCATGATGTTGACGAAGAACAGCGGACATCCCCCGGCGATAATTGCGGTCTGAATAGGCTTCAGCCCACCCAGCGCCAGCAGAACGATGCCGATGACGCCGACCAGAACGGACCAACCGATACGCACCAACAGCGGCGGTTCTTCACCATCACGAACTTCGCGACAGGTGGACATCGCCAGGGTGTAGGAGCAGGCGTTAATCAGCGTGACGGTGGCAATAAAGCAGAGGATAAAGAATCCCCACATGGTGGCGGTGCTGAGCGGTAAAGCAGCCCAGGTTTCGATAATGGCGCGCGCCACGCCGTGTTGTTCAATCAGTTGCGGGATGTTGAGAATGTTTTTATCCATCAGCAGCAGCGTGTTGCTGCCAAGGACGGTCCACAGGATCCAGGTGGAAGCGGTCAGGCCCAGTACCATCCCGAAACACAGTTCACGTACGGTACGACCGCGAGAAATACGTGCCAGGAAGATACTCATCTGGATAGCGTAAATAACCCACCACGCCCAGTAGAAAACAGTCCAGCCCTGCGGGAATCCGCCTTTGCCGATGGCATCGGTATAGAACAGCATGCGCGGCAGATGCATCAGCAGCATGCCGACCGAGTCGGTGAAGTAGTTCATGATGAAGCTGGCGCCGCTGACGATAAACACCCAGCCGAGCATCAGGAAGCTCAGATAACTACGTACGTCGCTGGCGATCTTGACCCCTTTTTGCAGGCCGCAGGCCACGCAAATGGCGTTCAATATGATCCAGCAGGTAATGATGATGGCGTCGAGTTGCAGCGTATGCGGAATACCGAACAGCCATTGCATACACTCGGTTACCAGCGGGGTAGCGAGACCGAGGCTGGTGCCCATCGCGAAGATCAGCGCCACCAGATAGAAGTTATCGACGATGGTGCCGAACAAGCCCTTAGCATGCTTCTCGCCAACTAACGGTACCAGCGTGGAACTGGGGCGGATAACGTCCATTTTGCGTACAAAGAAGAAGTAGGCGAACGCGACTGAAAGGAAGCTGTAGGTCGCCCACGGCAGCGGTCCCCAGTGGAACAAGCTGTACGCCAGAGCTATCTCTTTTGCGCCAACGGAGTTGGGGGCGAGAGCAAACGGCGGGGTAGAGATATAGTAGTAGATCTCGATGGAACCCCAGAACAGCACCGCGGCGGATGTACAGGAAGCGAACATCATAAAAATCCAGCTGGCGGTACTAAACTCAGGTTTTTCGTCGCCTAATTTCTTTTTCGAATACGGGCCAAAGACCAACCAGAACCAGCCGAAGAGCATGACGACCATATACCATTCGAATGCCCAACCCCAGACGTTGGTGACATAACTGAATACCGCATTAATAACGACGTTAGCGGCATCAAGATCTCTTACTGTTAACCAACAAAGTATCCCAACAATTATTAATGGCGGAAAAAAAACCTTCGGTTCAATTCCCGACTTTCTCTTTTCATTTTTCATAAGTGAATTCCAGTGTGAAAACGAAATTTATTTAGCGTGCCCGTATGTGATCGTTTGTTTATTTATTATTAATGATTTGTTGATAACTTTTTAACCTCTGGGCGCCTCAGTGAGTAACTCATAATGGGTATTCATTTCCGGCTATTCTGTTATCTGCGTCACACTTTCTTATGCTGGTTATTTTGTCTGAAAATACAAATAATTTCCTTATTAATCATAATGTTGATGTTTCTTTTTTAACTTTTTTAAGTGACTGACGTTCAATATTGTTGAACCAGCAGACAATATTGAAAATTTTCGTATTTGACATGTTTCTTTCAATATTGGTGAGGTGCATAACACTATTGAAAGTTACGAATATCAATGTGTGACATTTTCAATATTGGTGATTAATGTTTTATTTCCGAATTAAAGAGCGTGATATCTGTATTTAACACCGCCGATATAAATACGTTTCCTTCATGATTTCTGGAGATGCAATGAAGATAATTACTTGCTACAAATGCGTACCTGATGAGCAGGATATTGCGATTAATAATGCTGATGGAACACTCGATTTCAGCAAAGCAGATGGCAAAATCAGCCAATATGATCTGAATGCGATCGAAGCGGCTTGCCAGTTAAAACAGCAGGTGGGAGAGGCTCAGGTTGTGGCCATGAGCGTCGGCGGCAAAGCGCTGACCAATGCAAAAGGGCGCAAAGATGTGCTCTCCCGTGGCCCTGATGAACTGATTGTTGTCATTGACGATCAATTTGAACAGGCGCTGCCGCAACAAACCGCCACTGCGCTGGCTGCCGCCGCACAAAAATCAGGTTTTGATCTGCTTATTTGCGGCGACGGTTCTTCCGATCTTTATGCACAGCAGGTTGGTCTGCTGGTGGGCGAAATGCTGAACGTGCCGGCGATTAACGGCGTGAGTAAAATCCTCTCTCTTACCGACAGCACGCTGACGGTAGAGCGTGAACTGGAAGATGAAGTTGAAACCCTGAGTATCCCGCTTCCGGCGGTGATCGCGGTCTCTACCGACATCAACACCCCTCAAATCCCTTCCATGAAAGCCATTCTTGGTGCAGCGAAAAAACCGGTCCAGGTCTGGTCGTCTGCGGACATTGGGCTGAACGGCGCGCAAGCGTATTCCGAACAACAGGTTGCCGCACCGAAGCAGCGCGAGCGTCAGCGCGTTGTGATTGAAGGTGACGGTGAAGAACAGATTGCCGCGTTTGTCGAGAATCTTCGCAAAATCATTTAATTATCAGGGGATGTTATGAACAAATTTTCCAGTGTCTGGGTATTCAGCGATACCCCTTCTCGTCTGCCGGAACTGATGAATGGTGCGCAGGCTTTAGGTGAAAACGTTAACACGTTTGTGCTCAGCGATGAAGACAGCGCGGCGGCATGCCATTTAGGTGCGGATCATGTCTGGCTGCTCAGCGGCAAACCAGAAGACCGTATGGTTGAAGACTACGCCGATGCGATGGCCGAAACCATTCGTCAGCACAGCGAGGGCGGCGCGGTGCTGCTGCCGAATACGCGTCGGGGCAAGCTGTTAGCGGCAAAGCTGGGCTTTCGCTTGTCGGCTGCAGTCTCAAACGACGCCAGCGCAGTCGCGGTGCAGGACGGAAAAGCGGCGGTCAAACATATGGTCTACGGCGGCCTGGCGATGGGAGCAGAAACAATCGCTTCACCGTTTGCCGTGATCACTCTCAGCAGCGGAACGTTTGACGCGCAGCAACCGGATACTGCCCGCAGCGGCGAGGTGCACACCGTCCAGTGGCAGGCTCCGACTATCGCTGTGACCCGTACTGCAACGCAGGCGCGTCAGAGCAACAGTGTCGATCTCGACAAAGCCCGTCTGGTGGTCAGCGTGGGACGCGGTATTGGTAGCAAAGAAAATATCTCGCTGGCCGAAGCGCTGTGCCAGGCGATTGGCGCTGAGCTGGCCTGTTCACGTCCGGTGGCGGAAAACGAGAAGTGGATGGAGCACGAACGCTACGTCGGCATTTCCAATCTGATGCTCAAACCAGAACTGTACCTGGCCGTGGGGATCTCCGGGCAGATCCAACATATGGTCGGCGCCAACGGCGCGCAGACGATTTTCGCCATCAACAAAGATAAAAATGCGCCGATCTTCCAGTACGCAGATTTTGGCATCGTTGGCGATGCGCTGAAGATCCTGCCTGCGCTGACGGCTGCTCTGGCGCGTTAAACCATTCGGGCAGGGTGCGAAAGTATCCTGCCACTGACAGGAGTACGTATGTCCGAAGATATCTTTGATGCCATCATCGTGGGTGCAGGTCTGGCCGGTTCGGTTGCGGCGCTGGTGCTGGCTCGGGAAGGTGCACAGGTGCTGGTCATCGAGCGCGGCAATTCTGCTGGCGCGAAGAATGTCACCGGTGGGCGCATGTATGCCCATAGCCTGGAACGCATCATTCCCGGCTTTGCTGAGCAGGCCCCCATTGAACGCATAATCACCCACGAAAAACTCGCCTTTATGACCGACAAAGGGGCGATGACCATCGACTATTGCAATGGTGAAGAGGCTGCATCGTCGCAGGTTTCTTATTCCGTCTTACGCAGCAAATTTGACGCCTGGCTGATGGAGCAGGCCGAGGAGGCGGGAGCCCAGCTTATCACCGGTATTCGGGTGGATAACGTTGTGCAGCGCGAAGGCAAAGTCGTGGGCGTGGAAGCCGACGGCGATATTCTGGAAGCCAAAGTGGTGATCCTCGCTGACGGGGTGAATTCTTTGTTGGCAGAAAAACTGGGCATGGCAAAGCGCGTTGAGGCATCGCATGTTGCCGTTGGCGTAAAAGAGCTGATCGAATTGCCAAAATCGGTGATTGAAGATCGTTTCCAGTTACAGGGGAACGAAGGTGCAGCGTGCCTGTTTGCCGGTTCTCCAACTGATGGGTTGATGGGCGGGGGCTTCCTCTATACTAATGAAACGACCCTTTCTCTGGGGCTGGTCTGCGGTCTTCATCATCTGAAAGATGCTAAAAAATCGGTCCCACAAATGCTGGAAGATTTCAAACAGCATCCGGCGGTTGCCCCACTGATCGCCGGTGGCAAGCTGGTGGAATATGCCGCGCACGTCGTACCGGAGGCCGGTATGAATATGCAGCCTGAACTGGTGGGTGACGGTGTGCTGATTGCCGGTGATGCTGCCGGAATGTGTATGAACCTCGGCTTTACCATCCGCGGTATGGATCTCGCCATATCCGCAGGCGAAGCGGCCGCGAAAACGGTGCTTTCCGCAATGAAGCGCGACGACTTCAGCAAACAGTCGCTGGGCGAATACCGTCAGCATCTCGATGATGGTCCAATGCGCGATATGCGCATGTATCAGAAGCTTCCCGCTTTCCTAGATAACCCACGCATGTTTACCGCCTATCCCGAAATGGCGGTCAGCATCGCGCGCGACCTGTTCACCGTAGATGGCTCTGCTCCGGTGCCAATGCGCAAAAAAATCCTGCGTCATGCGAAGAAAGTGGGCTTCATCAACCTGATGAAAGATGGCCTGAAAGGAGTGACCGTATTATGACATCTCCCGTCAATGTGGACGTCAAACTGGGCGTCAATAAGTTCAATGTGGATGAAGACAGCCCGCACATCATTCTCAAAACCGATCCTGATAAACAGGCGCTGGAAGTACTGATTAAAGCTTGTCCAGCCGGACTGTATAAAAAGCAGGACGACGGCAGCATCCGTTTTGATTACGCCGGATGCCTGGAGTGCGGAACGTGCCGCATTCTCGGACTTGATACAGCGTTGGAAAAATGGGAATACCCGCGCGGGACATTTGGCGTGGAGTTTCGCTACGGCTAATAAGTACGAGGTTGTGCACCCGTAGGTCGGATAAGACGTGGTAGCGTTGCCATCCGGCAATCATGTGGCGCCAATGCCGGATGGCGGCGTAAACGCCTTATCCGGCTTACAGATGACGCTTTGCCCGTGTTGAAACAGGAAGTCGCTATGCAGCAGCCCAGGAACTTTGATGACATCAAATTTACCTCTATTCACCGCCGGATAATGCTGTGGGGAAGCGGTGGGCCATTTCTGGATGGTTATGTGCTGGTGATGATTGGCGTGGCGCTGGAACAGCTCACGCCAGCATTGAAACTGGACGCACAGTGGATTGGTCTGCTGGGTGCCGGCACGCTCGCCGGTCTGTTTGTGGGGACGTCGCTGTTTGGCTACATTTCCGATAAGGTCGGGCGGCGCAAAATGTTCATCATCGATATTATCGCCATTGGCGTGATATCGGCGGCAACCATGTTTGTTTCCTCACCCATTGAGCTGTTGGTAATGCGCGTGCTGATAGGCATTGTAATTGGCGCTGATTACCCGATTGCTACCTCGATGATTACCGAGTTCTCTAATACCCGCCAGCGCGCTTTCTCCATCGGTTTTATCGCCGCGATGTGGTATGTCGGCGCCACCTGTGCCGATCTGGTCGGTTACTGGCTGTATGATGTTGAAGGAGGATGGCGCTGGATGCTGGGCAGCGCGGTGATCCCTTGTATTTTGATCCTGATTGGGCGCTTCGATCTTCCTGAGTCGCCGCGCTGGCTGTTGCGTAAAGGTCGGGTGAAAGAGTGTGAAGCGATGATGATCAAACTGTTCGGCGAACCGGTGGTGTTCGACGAAGAGGCGCCGCAGGAGACGCGCTTCCTACAGCTGTTTAACCGCCGTCATTTCCCGTTTGTCCTGTTTGTTGCCGCTATCTGGACCTGTCAGGTGATCCCGATGTTCGCCATTTATACCTTTGGTCCGCAGATTGTTGGACTGTTGGGGCTTGGTGCCGGGAAAAGCGCGGCGTTGGGCAATGTGGTGATAAGCCTGTGCTTTATGCTGGGGTGCATTCCACCCATGTTCTGGCTCAATAGCGCGGGCCGTCGGCCATTGTTAATTGGCAGCTTTATTATGATGACGCTGGCGCTGGCCGTGCTGGGGTTAATTCCTGATATGGGAGCGTGGCTGGTGGTGCTGGCGTTTGCCGTGTACGCCTTTTTCTCGGGGGGACCGGGAAATCTTCAGTGGCTGTACCCAAATGAACTGTTTCCTACCGACATTCGCGCATCTGCCGTCGGGGTGATTATGTCCTTAAGCCGCATCGGCACCATTGTTTCAACCTGGGCGCTGCCGGTGTTCATTACCAAATACGGGATCAGCAATGTCATGCTGATGGGCGCAGGAATTTCGCTGATTGGCCTGCTGGTGTCCATCGCTTTCGCCCCGGAAACGCGAGGTCTGACGCTGGCGCAAACCAGCCAAATGACGATTCGCAGTAAGCCCGTGACCAGGGCGAGTTATTAGGAGTGTTCTGTATTTTCCCTGCAACTCAGTCAGTTAGCCTACAGTTAACTGGGTATATCACTGAAAACAACTGAAAAGCAGGGAGAACACCATGCAAAAACATATCCTGATCACCTCAATTTTTACCGCAGCAGCACTGTTTACCGTGGCCGGTTGTTCCTCAAACCAGGCGGTTAAAACCACCGATGGTAAAACAATCGTCACTGACGGCAAACCGCAAGTCGATGATGATACTGGCCTGGTGTCGTATAAAAATGCGCAAACGGGTAAGACGGAACAGATTAACCGCGATCAGGTTAAGGATATGAGTGAGCTTGATAACTAGTTCAGTTTTCTCCATTCAGCCACTTAATAATATTGACTGTTAGCCTGTGGATTAACTGACTAAACTCACTGTTATTACAATAATGCAGTGAAACAGGCTAATCATGATCCTCATCATTTATGCGCATCCCTATCCGCAGCATTCGCATGCGAATAAGCGGATGCTTGAACAGGCAAGGACGTTGGAGGGCGTGGAGATCCGCTCGCTCTACCAGCTCTACCCCGACTTCAATATCGATATTGCCGCTGAACAGGATGCGCTGGCACGCGCTGACTTGATCATCTGGCAGCATCCGATGCAGTGGTACAGCACACCTCCATTACTCAAGCTGTGGATGGATAAAGTCCTTTCGCACGGCTGGGCGTATGGTCATGGCGGTACTGCGCTGCACGGTAAACATCTGCTGTGGGCGGTGACGACCGGCGGCGGTGAAAACCACTTCGATATTGGCTCCCATCCAGGATTTGATGTGCTTTCTCAACCCTTACAGGCGACGGCACTTTATTGTGGCCTCAAATGGCTACCGCCGTTTGCGATGCACTGTACGTTTATCTGTGATGATGAAACCCTGCAAGCGCAGGCGCGTCACTACAAACAGCGTCTGATGGAATGGCAGGAGGCACACCATGGATAGCCATACGCTGATACAGGCGCTGATTTATCTCGGATCGGCGGCACTGATTGTCCCCATCGCCGTACGGCTGGGACTCGGGTCGGTACTGGGGTATCTCATCGCCGGGTGCATTATCGGCCCATGGGGCCTGAGGCTGGTGACGGACGCTGAATCCATCCTGCATTTTGCGGAGATCGGTGTGGTGCTGATGCTGTTTGTCATTGGTCTGGAGCTGGATCCGCAACGTTTGTGGAAACTACGAGCCTCGGTGTTCGGCGGCGGCGCATTGCAAATGGTGGTCTGCGGAGGCCTGATTGGTGTGTTCTGTATGTTCCTCGGCCTGCGCTGGCAGGTAGCGGAGCTGATCGGCATGACGCTGGCGCTTTCCTCTACGGCTATCGCTATGCAGGCGATGAATGAACGCAACCTGATGGTGTCGCAAATGGGCCGCAGCGCGTTTGCCGTGCTGCTGTTCCAGGATATCGCGGCCATTCCACTGGTGGCGATGATTCCGTTACTGGCAGCGAGTGGCGCATCAACAACGCTTGGGGCGTTTGCATTGTCTGCCCTTAAGGTAGCGGGCGCACTGGTGCTGGTGGTGCTGTTGGGGCGTTATGTCACACGTCCTGCCTTGCGTTTTGTCGCCCGTTCGGGCCTGCGGGAAGTGTTCAGTGCCGTTGCGCTGTTCCTCGTGTTTGGCTTCGGTCTGCTGTTGGAAGAGGTTGGATTGTCGATGGCGATGGGGGCATTCCTGGCCGGGGTGCTGCTGGCAAGCTCTGAGTATCGCCACGCGTTGGAAAGCGACATTGAACCATTTAAAGGACTGCTGCTGGGGCTGTTCTTCATCGGTGTAGGGATGTCTATCGACTTTGGTACGCTGATTGATAATCCCTTGCGTATTATCATTCTACTGGTCGGTTTCCTGGTTATCAAAACCGTCATGTTGTGGTTGATAGCGAAACCGTTGCAGGTGCCGAACAAGCAGCGTCGCTGGTTTGCCGTATTATTAGGGCAGGGCAGTGAGTTTGCCTTTGTGGTGTTTGGCGCGGCGCAAATGGCAAATGTGCTCGATCCTGACTGGGCGAAATCGCTGACGCTGGCGGTGGCGTTGTCGATGGCGGCTACACCGATTTTGCTGGTGATTTTGACGCGTCTGGAAAAATCGGCGACTGAGGAAGAGCGCGAAGCCGATGAAATCGATGAGGAGCAACCGCGGGTGATCATCGCCGGGTTTGGGCGATTTGGCCAGATAACCGGTCGTTTGCTGTTGTCGAGCGGGGTCAAAATGGTGGTTCTTGATCATGACCCGGATCATATCGAAACGCTGCGTAAATTCGGGATGAAGGTTTTCTATGGCGACGCGACCCGGATGGATCTGCTGGAGTCTGCCGGGGCGGCGAAAGCTGAAGTTATTATTAATGCCATTGACGATCCGCAAACCAGCCTGCAGTTAACCGAAATGGTGAAAGAGCATTTCCCGCATCTGCAAATTATTGCCCGCGCGCGCGACGTGGATCATTACATCCGCCTGCGCCAGGCGGGCGTGGATATGCCGGAACGTGAAACCTTTGAAGGTGCACTGAAGACCGGACGTCTGGCGCTGGAAGGTCTCGGGCTAGGGCGCTATGAGGCACGTGAGCGGGCTGACGTATTCCGCCGATTCAATACCATGATGGTAGAGGAGATGGTGAAAGGGGAAAATGACGCGACTTCCCGCGCGGCCGTTTATAAACGCACCAGCGCAATGCTGAGTGAAATTATTGCGGAAGATCGTCAGCACTTATCGTTAATTCAACGCCATGGCTGGCAAGGCACGGATGAAGGTAAGCATACGGGCGACGTCGCCGATGAGCCGGAAGTGAAACCGTCAGCATAGGGTAAAAAATGTGATGTTCTGCAAACTTTACTGCTAATTGGCTGTTTTTGAACTACTGTAATGCTGGCGTACCACCTTAAATAGGTCGGTTCGCCAGCAGAACGGAAAATTTTCCTGTTCATCCTCTTTCCGCCAGTCGACGAAAGATTGCGCTTTCCGTATAGTGGCGACAATTTTTTTGTATCCGGGAAATATTCAATGATCAGTCTGATTGCGGCGTTAGCGGTAGATCGCGTCATCGGTATGGAGAACGCCATGCCGTGGAACCTCCCTGCCGATCTCGCCTGGTTTAAACGTAATACCTTAAACAAGCCGGTTGTCATGGGACGCCACACCTGGGAATCCATCGGGCGACCGTTACCTGGGCGTAAAAATATCGTCATCAGCAGTAAGCCTGGCACCGACGATCGCGTGCAGTGGGTGAAGTCTGTGGATGAAGCAATTGCGGCCTGCGGCGATGAACCTGAAATTATGGTAATTGGCGGTGGGCGTGTGTATGAGCAGTTCCTGCCAAAAGCGCAGAAACTGTATCTGACGCACATTGATGCGGAAGTGGAAGGGGATACGCATTTCCCGGACTACGAACCGGATGACTGGGAATCGGTGTTCAGTGAATTCCACGATGCCGACGCGCAAAACTCTCACAGCTACTGCTTCGAGATTCTGGAACGTCGTTAATACTGTAAGTGCCGGATGGCGGCGAAACGCCTTATCATCCAGCTAATGTAGGCCGGATAAGGTGCGAGCACCGCATCCGGCAAACGACTATCAGGCGTTGACCGCTTCGCCAGGATCCAGATTCAGATGGCGATTTGACGGCTGCACGAAGTACTGTTTGTCTTCCCAGCGCAGACAGGTGAGATCGCCTCCCCAGCAACACCCCGTATCCAGCGCGTAAATGCCTTCTGGCGTGCCTTTACCCTCCAGCGATGCCCAGTGCCCGAATGCAATGCTGTACGCTTCACTGACAGGTCCAGGAATGGCAAACCACGGCTTCAGCGGGGCAGGTGCGTCTTCTGGTGACTCTTTGCTGTACATATCCAACTGACCGTTAGGGAAGCAGTAACGCATGCGGGTAAAGGCGTTGGTAATAAAACGCAGGCGCGCCAGCCCGGTCAGTTCCGGGGTCCAGTTATTGGGCATGTCGCCGTACATCGCATCAAGGAAGAAGGGATACGAGTCGCTCGACAGCACGGCTTCAACATCGCGAGCACAGTCTTTTGCTGTCTGCAGGTCCCACTGTGGGGTGATACCGGCATGCGCCATCACCAGCTTCTTCTCTTCGTCTACCTGCAACAGCGGTTGACGGCGGAGCCAGTTAAGTAATTCGTCGGCATCCGGTGCTTCGAGCAGCGATGTGACCCTGTCTTTAGGTTTATTACGACTGATACCAGCAAATACGGCCAGCAGGTGTAAATCGTGATTACCCAATACTAACCGCACGCTGTCGCCCAGTGATTTCACGTAGCGCAAAACGTCCAGCGAGCCCGGTCCACGAGCGACCAGATCGCCGGTGAGCCATAGGGTGTCTTTTTCGGAATTAAAGTCTACCTGATGCAGCAAGGCTACCAGTTCATCGTAACAACCGTGAACGTCGCCAATAAGGTATGTCGCCATAGTTATTGTTTTAATGAATGAGTGTTGGAACGGCGAGTCGGAATACGGGAATATCGATGGTAAAGGCGATGCCTTGTTCATCGATCATTTCGTAATGACCCTGCATGGTGCCCAGCGGTGTTTCAATCACCGCACCGCTGGTGTACTGGTACTCTTCGCCGGGTTCGATGTGGGGCTGGACGCCAACCACGCCTTCACCCTGAACTTCGGTTTCGCGGCCATGACCATTAGTGATCAACCAATAACGCCCCAACAGCTGCACAGGCGCTCGCCCCAAATTGCGGATAGTTACGGTGTAAGCAAAAACGTAACGTTCATCATCAGGTGAGGATTGCGCCTCAATGTAGACGCTTTGTACCTGAATGCACACTCGGGGCGAATTGATCATGTTTAACTCTCCTTCGATGGCGCGTTTTCTGACAGATAGTTAGCCATCCGGCAGTATTGCGCGACAGAGATATTTTCCGCTCGCATCGCCGGATCAATGCCCAGCTCTGTCAGTACTTCAACGCTAAACAGGTTGCCGAGACTGTTACGTACCGTTTTACGGCGCTGATTAAACGCTTCGGTGGTAATACGGCTCAGCACACGAACATCTTTAACCGGGTACGGCATCGTCGTATGAGGCACCAGACGCACAACGGCTGAATCAACTTTAGGCGCTGGCGTAAATGCGGAAGGCGGTACTTCAAGTACCGGGATTACATTGCAGTAATACTGCGCCATGACGCTTAATCGACCATACGCTTTACTGTTTGGCCCTGCAACCAGACGGTTCACCACCTCTTTTTGCAACATGAAATGCATGTCGGCAATGGCATCAGTATAGGAAAAAAGATGGAACATGAGCGGCGTGGAGATGTTGTACGGCAGGTTGCCGAATACGCGCAGCGGCTGTCCCATCGTTTGTGCCAGTTCGCCGAAGTTCATGGTCATGGCATCTTGCTGATAAATCGTCAGCTTAGGCCCTAAAAACGGGTGTGTCTGTAGGCGTGCTGCCAGATCGCGGTCGAGTTCAATGACCGTGAGCTTGTCCAGACGTTCGCCTACTGGTTCGGTCAATGCCGCCAGACCAGGGCCGATTTCGACCATAGCCTGACCTTTCTGCGGGTTGATAGCAGAGACAATACTTTCGATCACAAACTGATCGTTGAGGAAGTTCTGCCCGAAACGTTTACGGGCTAAATGGCCCTGATGGACTCGATTATTCATTGGTATTAACAATCATTTTGATGGCGAGATTAAGCGCCGTAATAAAACTGCCGACATCTGCTTGCCCACGACCCGCGAGTTCAAGTGCGGTGCCGTGATCGACGGATGTGCGAATAAAGGGCAGGCCCAGCGTGATATTCACACCGCGACCAAATCCTTGGTATTTTAGCACGGGGAGACCCTGATCGTGGTACATTGCCAGCACGGCATCCGCGTGGTCGAGATATTTGGGCTGAAACAGCGTATCTGCGGGCAGCGGACCGTTTAATTTCATTCCCTGCGCACGCAGTTCATCGAGTACCGGAATGATGGTATCTATCTCTTCCGTTCCCATATGACCGCCTTCACCAGCATGCGGGTTAAGACCGCACACCAGAATATGCGGATCGGCAATGCCGAACTTGGTGCGTAAATCATGATGCAAAATGCCGATCACTTCCTGAAGCAGGGCGGGCGTAATGGCGTCGGCAACGGCTCTGAGCGGCAAATGCGTGGTTGCCAGGGCAACGCGCAGCTCTTCGGTCGCCAGCATCATAACAACTTTCTTTGCCTGTGAGCGCTCTTCAAAAAACTCGGTATGTCCGGTAAACGGGACGCCAGCGTCATTGATAACGCCCTTGTGAACCGGGCCGGTGATCAGCGCCGCAAACTCACCTTGCAGACAGCCATCGCAGGCGCGAGCCAGCGTATCCACCACATATTGCCCGTTTTCTACCGCCAACTGACCCGCGACAACAGGTGCCCGCAGCGCAATCGGTAACAGCGTCAATGTGCCTGCTGATTGCGGTTTGGCTGGGGTATCTGGAGAGTAGGGGAGGAGTGAAAGCGGTAAACCGAGCATCGCTGCCCGGTCATTGAGGAGTGCTGCATCCGCACAGACAACAAGTTCTACAGGCCAATCGCGCTGGGCGAGCTGAACCACCAGGTCCGGGCCAATCCCGGCGGGTTCGCCGGGAGTGATAACAACGCGTTGAGCACGAGTCATTAGTTGCTCAGAACTTTAACGTAAGCGCTGGCGCGCTGTTCCTGCATCCAGGTTGCTGCTTCTTCCGAGAATTTACGGTTCATCAGCATACGGTAAGCTCTGTCTTTCTGCGCTGCGTCAGTTTTATCAACGTTACGCGTATCCAGCAGTTCGATCAGATGCCAACCGAAAGAGGAGTGCACCGGGGCGCTCATCTGGCCTTTGTTAAGTTTGGTCAGCGCATCGCGGAAAGCAGGGTCGAAAATATCCGCTGCAGCCCAGCCCAGATCGCCGCCCTGGTTGGCAGAGCCTGGATCCTGAGAAAACTCTTTAGCGGCTGCCGCGAAGGTCGTTTTACCGCTCTTAATATCTGCCGCGATTTGTTCCAGCTTCAGACGCGCCTGCTGATCGGTCATGATCGGCGACGGCTTAAGCAGAATGTGGCGAGCATGAACTTCAGTCACGGAGATGCTCTGGCTTTGGCCACGCATATCGTTGACTTTCAGGATGTGGAAGCCGACACCGGAACGAATTGGGCCAATGATATCGCCTTTTTTCGCAGTGCTTAACGCCTGGGCAAAGATACCCGGCAGCTCCTGAATACGTCCCCAGCCCATCTGGCCGCCTTTCAGCGCCTGCTGGTCAGCGGAATAAGTAATAGCCAGTTTGCCGAAATCACTACCGTTACGCGCTTCATCAACAACAGAGCGCGCCTGGCTTTCAGCCGCGTTAACCTGGTCGGACGTTGGGTTTTCTGGTAATGGGATCAGAATGTGGCTCAGGTTCAGCTCGGTGCTGGCATCGTTTTGGTTGCCTACCTGCTGCGCCAGGGCATCCACTTCCTGAGGCAGGATAGTGACGCGACGGCGAACTTCGTTGTTACGCACTTCAGAGATGGTCATCTCTTTGCGGATCTGGCTACGATAGGTTGAATAGCTTAAGCCATCCTGTGCCAGACGGCTGCGCATCTGATCCAGCGTCATGTTGTTCTGCTTGGCGATGTTGGCAATAGCCTGATCCAACTGCTCGTCAGAGATTTTCACCCCCATCTTCTGACCCATTTGCAGGAGGATTTGATCCATGATCAAACGTTCCAGGATCTGATGACGCAGCGTAGTGTCATCCGGTAATTGCTGACCTGCCTGACCTGCATTCAGTTTTACTGACTGCA
Organism: Citrobacter sp. Cpo069; assembly: GCF_030332785.1. Classification (NCBI taxonomy): domain Bacteria; kingdom Pseudomonadati; phylum Pseudomonadota; class Gammaproteobacteria; order Enterobacterales; family Enterobacteriaceae; genus Citrobacter; species Citrobacter sp. Cpo069. The sequence goes on along the minus strand of NZ_JAOWHD010000045.1, from coordinate 181,646 downwards.
TTAAGCCATCGACGTCGCTTTCCAGAACGACGCCGTTATTGACGACGGCTGCAACTTTATCGACTACCTGTGGGGCAGCGAAACTGGTATTCGCGATCATGGCGATACCGAGAAGCAGCGTTTTCCAGTTCTTCATACTTTTTCCATTTCAATTAACCGCAATGCGGATTACGTTGTAAATCAATCAGATCATAAAGCGCTTTGATACGGCAAAATGTTCGAACGCAGCATTTGGTTGGTGCCGAGACCGTAGTTGGAGCTCAGACCGCGCAGTTCGATATTAAAGCCGATCGTGTTGTCATAAATCGCGTGTTGCTGTTTGTCATCCCAACCGTTCAGCTTACGCTCGTAGCCGAAGCGAATGGCGTAACAGCAGGAGTTGTACTGTAAGCCCAGCATTGAATCTGCTTCTTTGTTCACATTGGTATCGAAGTAGTAAGCACCAACAATCGACCAACGATCGGCGATCGGGAAGCTTGCCACTGCGCCCACCTGCGAAATCCCGTTTTCATACTGGGCGTTAGTTACATCACGTGAAGGTACAGCGGCCTTAATATACTCTGGGCTGGCATAACGGTAGTTCAACTGCAGCATACGGTTTTCGTCGCGGCGGTATTCGATACTGCTATTGCTGGTTGCGATGCTATCCAGACGCGTGTCGTACTGGATCCCACTGCGTAAACCCCAACGATCGGAGATGCGCCAGTAGGTATCGCCAGCCCATACCAGTGAACCCGTTTTGTCGTCATTCTCCCATTCTGTATGGTCATCGCCAGTGCGAGACTCGGTGAAATAGTAGATTTGACCCACAGAAATATTAAAACGTTCAACGGCCGCGTCATCATAAACGCGAGATGTGACCCCGGTCGTCACCTGGTTGGCAGAAGCAATACGGTCCAGACCGCTATAAGTACGGTCACGGAACAGGCCGCTGTAGTCAGATTGCAGCAAGGATGAGTCATAGTTATAGATATGACTTTGGTCGCGATACGGTACGTACAGGTACTGCGCGCGTGGCTCCAGCGTCTGGGTATAGCCCGGTGCCAGCATTTGCATGTCGCGCTCGAATACCATTTTGCCGTCAACTTTAAACTGCGGCATGACGCGATTGGCTGACTCGTCGAGCTTGTTAACGTTACTCGGGTTGTTGTTGTACCAATCCAGATTGGTCTGCTGATAGTGTGTCGCCAGCAGCTTCGCTTCGGTATTGATACTGCCCCAGTTATTCGACAACGGCAGATTGATCGTCGGTTCCAGGTGAACACGCGTTGCTTCCGGCATGTTGTCATTGGTATTGACGAAATGGACCGCCTGGCCATAAATACGGGTATCAAATGGACCAACGTCATTCTGGTAATAGTTGACGTCTAACTGCGGCTGCGCAGAGTAGCTATTACTGTTTTGTGCGTCGAAGACCTGGAACTGCTTGGTCGATACCGTAGCGTCAAAGTTTTGTACCGCGTAGCCGACGCTGAATTTCTGCGTGGCGTAGCCGTCGGTACTGGAGCCGTATTTATTATCGAAATCGTTAAAGTAGCTGATGTCGCTGACCTTGGTGTAGTCGACGTTGAAACGCCACACCTGGTCCATTACGCCAGCGTGCTGCCAGTAGAACAGCCAGCGACGTGAATTGTCATCCTTCGGATGTTCGTCCTCGTACACTTTATCGGAATTCAGATAGTCAAACTCCATCAAGCCCGCACCCGCCTGGGTGAGGTAGCGGAATTCGTTCTCCCACATGATCCCGCCACGACGGTGCATATAATGTGGCGTGATGGTGGCGTCCATATTGGGCGCAATGTTCCAGTAATACGGGAGGTAGAACTCAAAATAGTTATTGGTGGAATATTTTGCGTTCGGGATCAGGAAACCGGAACGGCGCTTATCGCCGACGGGTAACTGTAAATAAGGACTGTAAAAGACCGGAACCGGACCCAGTTTAAAACGGGCGTTCCAGATCTCCGCGACCTGTTCTTCACGGTCGTGGATAACTTCGCTACCGACGACGCTCCAGGTATCTGAACCTGGCAGACAGGAGGTAAAGCTACCGTTTTCCAGAATGGTATAACGGTTTTCCCCACGCTGTTTCATCAGGTCGGCTTTCCCGCGCCCCTGACGGCCCACCATCTGGTAATCACCTTCCCAGATGTTGGTATCTTTGGTATTCAGATTGGACCAGCCCTTCGGTCCCTTCAGAATAACCTGATTGTCGTCATAATGGACATTGCCCAACGCATCGACGGTACGTACTGGCTCCGGCTGGCCTTCAGCCTGCTTCTGATGAAGCTGTACTTCGTCGGCCTGCAGGCGGCTGTTACCCTGTGCGATATCCACGTTGCCGGTAAACACCGCGTCATCGGGATAATTCCCTTTCGCGTTGTCGGCATTGATGGTGACGGGTAACTCATTAGTCTCGCCCTGTACCAGAGGACGGTCATAGCTCGGCACGCCCAGCATACACTGTGAGGCGAGATCGGCTGCCAGGCCCTGATGGCTATAGAGGGCGCTGGCAATCATGGTGGCCAGAAGAGTGGGAATACGTTTTTTCATACGTTGTATTTATTGTTCCATCATCAGTAGCGTCGCGCGTGACAAACGGTCACAGCCTAACTTATCTCATCTTCACTTCGCTAGTATTAATCCTGCCCATTTTATACCCGCCACCTTTCAAGCTGCATCTTCGTTGTCTTCCTCGTTCACCCCAGCCACTTACATGGGTAAGCTCCAGGGGACTCACTACGTTGCCGCCTTGCTGCAACTCGAAATCCAACGGGTATAGCGTTTGTGGTGTTAGGCACGGCATTGAATGACAGGTATGATAATGCAAATTATAGGCGATGTCCCACAATTGACCGCAGCCGTAAATCGGTAAAAGCACCTTATATTGTGGGACATAGCCTGGCTGAGAGCGGAAAGATTTGGGGAGTCTATGCAGTATTGGGGAAAGATAATTGGTGTAGCCGTGGCCTTAATGATGGGCGGCGGCTTCTGGGGTGTGGTTCTGGGGCTGTTAGTTGGCCACATGTTCGACAAAGCCCGCATGCGCAAAATGGCGTGGTTTGCCAACCAACGTGAACGCCAGGCGCTGTTTTTTGCCACCACTTTTGAGGTGATGGGACATCTGACAAAATCCAAAGGTCGCGTCACGGAAGCCGATATACATATCGCCAGCCAGTTGATGGATCGGATGAATTTGCACGGTGACTCGCGAACGGCTGCACAACATGCCTTCCGGGTAGGAAAATCGGATAATTACCCATTACGTGAAAAGATGCGTCAGTTTCGCAGCGTCTGTTTTGGTCGATTCGATCTGATCCGCATGTTTCTGGAGATTCAGATCCAGGCGGCATTTGCCGATGGGTCGTTGCATCCTAACGAACGTGAAGTGCTTTATGTGATTGCTGAAGAGTTGGGGATCTCACGCACCCAATTTGATCAGTTCCTGCGCATGATGCAGGGCGGCGCACAGTTTGGCGGCGGATATCAGCAGCAGTCTGGCGGCGGTGGCTGGCAGCAGGCGCAACGCGGCCCGACGCTGGAAGACGCCTGTAATGTGCTGGGTGTGAAAACGACCGACGATGCGACCACCATCAAGCGGGCTTACCGTAAGCTGATGAGCGAGCACCATCCGGACAAACTGGTTGCGAAAGGTCTGCCGCCAGAGATGATGGAAATGGCGAAGCAAAAAGCGCAGGAAATCCAAAAAGCTTACGAGCTGATTAAGGATCAAAAAGGATTCAAGTGATTGAATTGCCGGATGCAGCTAGCGCCTTATCCGGCCTACGTTAATGAATGTATGCCGGGTAAGCGAAGCGCCCCCGGCATAAATTGGCTCAGAATTTAAAAATCCGCCGGGACTTTAAACGTCATACTGTTGCCGTATTCGGGATGCGTGATGGTTAACATCTCTGCATGCAGCAACAGGCGCGGCGCTAACGCGAGAGCTTCCGGCGGAGCATAGAAGCGGTCGCCCAGGATAGGATGCCCTAAAGCCAGCATATGCACACGCAGCTGGTGGGAGCGTCCGGTAATGGGCTTGAGCACTACCCGGGCGGTGTTATCCGCCGCGAACTCCACGACTTCATACTCGGTCTGCGCCGATTTCCCGGTCTCATAACATACTTTTTGCTTTGGCCTGTTTGGCCAGTCGCAAATCAGCGGTAAATCAACCAGACCCTCGGCCGGAGCAGGATGCCCCCAGACGCGTGCGACATACTGTTTTTTCGGTTCGCGCTCGCGAAACTGGCGTTTTAGCTCGCGCTCTGCCGCTTTGGTTAGCGCGACTACAATCACGCCGCTGGTTGCCATATCCAGACGATGCACGGATTCAGCCTGCGGATAATCGCGCTGAATACGTGTCATCACGCTGTCTTTGTGCTCATCCAGACGACCTGGCACAGACAACAAGCCACTCGGCTTGTTGACCACCATAATGTGTTCATCCTGATACAGGATGACCAGCCAGGGTTCCTGCGGCGGATTGTAGTTTTCCATCCCCATGTATGGCTCCGTTACTGATGCGTCACGACGATCAGGCGCAGGGCATCGAGACGCCAGCCCGCCTGATCCAGGCTTTCCATCACCTGCTGACGGTTGCTTTCAATTGCGCTAAGTTCGTCATCACGGATGTTCGGGTTAACGGCACGCAGCGCTTCGAGACGGGAAAGTTCTGCCGTCAGCTTCTCGTCAGCTTCTTTACGCGCTGCGTCGATCAGCGCGCGGGCTGATTTTTCCACCTGCGCTTCACCGAGTTGCAAAATGGCATGAACATCCTGCTGCACGGCGTTGACCAGTTTGCTGCCGGTGTGGCGGTTAACGGCGCTGAGCTGACGGTTAAAGGTTTCGAATTCAACCTGCGCGGCAAGGTTATTGCCGTTTTTATCCAGCAGCATGCGTACCGGCGTTGGTGGCAGGAAGCGGTTTAGCTGCAGTTGTTTCGGCGCTTGCGCTTCAACAACATAGACCAGCTCAACCAGCAGTGTACCAACAGGTAATGCTTTGTTTTTCAACAACGAAATAGTGCTGCTTCCGGTGTCGCCGGAGAGGATCAGATCCAGACCATTGCGGATCAGCGGATGCTCCCAGGTAATAAATTGTGCATCTTCACGCGACAGGGCGACATCGCGCTCGAACGTAATGGTGCAGCCATCTTCCGGCAGCCCAGGAAAATCCGGCACCAGCATATGATCGGACGGCGTCAGCACGATTAAATTGTCGCCACGGTCATCCTGATTAATACCGACGATATCAAACAGGTTCATGGCGAAGGCGATCAGGCTAGTATCATCGTCCTGTTCTTCAATACTCTCAGCCAGCGCCAGTGCTTTTTCGCCGCCGTTAGAGTGGATCTCCAGCAGGCGATCGCGACCTTGCTCTAGCTGTGCTTTCAGCGCGTCATGCTGTTCGCGGCAGGTTTTGATCAGATCGTCAAAGCCCTCGGTATTTTCTGGTTCAGCCAGGTAGCCGATCAGATTGTTATAGACCGTGTCATAGATAGTACGGCCGGTCGGACAGGTGTGTTCGAACGCATCCAGACCTTCGTGGTACCAGCGCACCAGCACAGATTGCGCGGTTTTTTCCAAGTACGGAACGTGAATCTGAATATCATGCGCCTGACCAATACGGTCCAGACGGCCAATACGCTGTTCCAGCAGATCCGGGTTGAACGGCAGGTCAAACATCACCAGATTGCTGGCGAACTGGAAGTTACGCCCTTCGGAGCCGATTTCAGAGCACAGCATTACCTGGGCGCCGCTATCTTCTTCGCTAAACCATGCTGCGGCGCGGTCACGTTCAATGATCGACATCCCTTCATGGAATACGGCAGCGCGGATACCTTCGCGTTCGCGCAGAACCTGCTCCAGCTGAAGCGCGGTGGTGGCTTTTGCACAGATAACTAATACTTTTTGCGAGCGGTGGCTGGTCAGGTAGCCCATCAGCCATTCCACGCGCGGGTCAAAGTTCCACCAGGTGCCGGTGTCGCCTTCGAATTCCTGATAAATCTGTTCCGGGTAGAGCATGTCGCGCGCCCGGTCTTCTGCACTTTTACGCGCGCCCATAATGCCGGAGACTTTAATCGCCGTCTGGTATTGGGTCGGCAGCGGCAGCTTGATGGTATGCAGCTCGCGTTTCGGGAAGCCTTTCACACCGTTACGGGTGTTACGGAACAGCACACGGCTGGTGCCATGGCGGTCCATCAGCATCGAAACCAGTTCCTGACGCGCGCTCTGGGCGTCTTCGCTGTCGCTGTTTGCCGCCTGCAATAGCGGCTCAATGTCCTGCTCGCCAATCATGTCGCCTAACATGTTCAGCTCATTGTTACTCAGCTTGTTGCCTGCCAGTAGCATGGCGACGGCGTCGGCGACCGGACGATAATTTTTTTGCTCTTCAACAAACTGGGCGAAATCGTGGAAGCGGCTCGGGTCCAGCAGGCGCAGGCGTGCAAAGTGACTTTCCATGCCCAGCTGCTCCGGTGTAGCGGTTAGCAGCAGGATGCCCGGCACACGTTCTGCCAGTTGTTCAATGGCCATATATTCGCGGCTGGGCGCGTCTTCGCTCCACACCAGGTGATGGGCTTCATCGACAATCAGCAGATCCCACTCGGCGTCACACAGGTGCTCCAGACGTTGTTTATTACGACGGGCAAAGTCCAGCGAGCAGATGACCAGTTGTTCGGTTTCAAACGGGTTGTAGGCGTCGTGCTGCGCTTCTGCATAACGCTCATCATCAAACAGTGCAAAACGCAGGTTGAAGCGGCGCAGCATTTCGACCAGCCACTGGTGCTGTAATGTCTCTGGGACGATGATCAGCACGCGCTCTGCGGCGCCGGACAGCAGTTGCTGATGCAGGATCATCCCGGCTTCAATGGTTTTACCTAAACCCACTTCGTCTGCCAGTAAAACGCGAGGAGCATGACGACGGCCAACATCATGGGCAATGTTCAGCTGGTGAGGAATCAGGCTGGTACGTTGACCACGCAACCCACTCCACGGCATACGGTATTGTTCACTCTGAAATTTACGGGCGCGATAGCGCAGAGCAAAGCGATCCATGCGGTCAATCTGGCCGGCAAACAGGCGATCTTGTGGTTTGCTGAATACCAGTTTGCTGTCGAGCAGTACTTCACGCAGCATGACACCGGTTTCTTCGGTATCCAGGCGGGTTCCGATATAGGCAAGCAGGCCGTTTTCTTCTTTTACTTCATCGACATGCAGTTGCCAGCCTTCATGGCTTGTTATCGTATCGCCAGGATTGAACATCACGCGGGTCACGGGGGAATCACTGCGCGCATACAGACGGTTTTCGCCCGTCGATGAGAAAAGTAAAGTGACGGTTCGCGCATCCATGGCGACAACAGTACCAAGTCCCAATTCGCTTTCTGTATCGCTGATCCAGCGTTGACCAAGTGTAAAAGGCATATATGTTCGGCTCTATATCTTTAATTGCAGGCAATACTCGTCATTTTCCGGGCTAATCCCCGTTATTGAGAGCATACGACCCCGCTACCAGGCTAATAAATCAGTGGTAGTGGTGTTAAATGGGTCCAGGAATGGAAAGGGCGCTATGGTACTGGATGGCGGCGGTTTCGTCACGCGTCAAAATAACCCCAGTTGTCCTGTGAGTAGTGTAGCAAAATTATCGTCAATAAAGGGAAGAATTCCCTCGGCAACGGGTTGGATCTGGCGGGTCAGATAATGCTCGTAATCGAGCACAGATAGCTGATAATCAACAGGTTCTGGGCCATTGACCGTCCAGACATATTTTATGGTTCCGCGATTCTGATACTGCGGTGGACGCCCCAGCTTTACATTCTGCTCATCGGCGAGTCGCGCGGCACGAACGTGTGGTGGAACATTTCGCTGGTATTCGCTTAACGGGCGGCGCAGGCGCTTGCGGTACACCAGTTGTTCATCCATTTCACCGGCCATCAGACGGTCAATAGTCTCGCGAACAAACTCCTGATAAGGTTCGTTACGAAAAATTCGCAGGTATAGCTCCTGCTGAAACTGTTGGGCCAGCGGCGTCCAGTCGGTTCGTACCGTTTCCAGTCCCTTAAACACCATACGTTGCTCTGCACCGTCCTGAATCATCCCCGCATAGCGTTTTTTACTGCCGGTATCTGCACCGCGAATGGTCGGCATCAGAAAGCGACAAAAATGGGTTTCAAATTCCAGCTCCAGCGCGCTGGTCAGATTTTGTTGCTTCAGCGATTGCGCCCACCAGGTGTTGACATAGCTCACCAGTTCCCGACCAATTCGGGCTGCATCGTCTTCTGAGTGCGCCTTTTTCAGCCAGACAAAGGTGGAATCGGTATCGCCATAAATGACATCGTAACCCTGAGCCTCAATTAACGCTTTGGTCTGGCGCATGATCGCATGGCCGCGCATGGTAATGGACGAGGCCAGTCTCGGGTCGAAAAAGCGACAGGCGGTGGTGCCCAGCACGCCGTAAAATGCGTTCATGATGATTTTCAACGCCTGCGAGAGTGGCTTATTGCCGCGGCGTTTTGCTTCTTCGCGCCCGTGCCAGATCTGAGTAACGATTTCCGGCAGGCAGTGCTTTTCGCGTGAAAACCAGGCGTCAAGGAAACCTTCGGTGCTGTGTTCCGGATCCGGCTGCGCCATCCCTTCGATAAGCCCCACCGGGTCGATTAAAAAAGTACGAATTATTGAGGGATACAGGCTTTTGTAATCCAGCACCAGTACGGAGTCGTATAAGCCTGGGCGCGAGTCCATCACGTAGCCGCCGGGACTGGCGTGCGCGGGGACTTCACCCAGATTCGGCGCCACATAACCCGCCCGGTGCATTCGTGGCAGGTAGAGATGTCCGAAGGCGGCAACTGAACCACCGTGCCGGTCGACCGGCAGACCGTTGACCGTCGATCGTTCCAGCAGAAATGGCATGATCTCGGTTTTGTGAAAAATGCGCGTGACCAACTCACAGTCTTTGAGATTGTAGGTGGCAAGCGCGGGCTTATCCTGGGCAAATCGACGGTCGATTTCGTCCATTCTGTCCCACGGATTATCAATCGACTTCCCTTCGCCCAACAGCTCCTGTGACACTGTTTCCAGTGAAAATGACGAGAAATTCCAGAACGCGGATTTTAGCGCCTCAATACCGTCGATAATCAGGCGCCCCTTAGCCTGAGCGAAAAATACGCCGTTCTTGAAGCCATGCTCGCGCCACTCAAGCTCGCTGCTATCACGGCCAAAACGCAGGGGAATGCGGTAACGTTCGGCGTGCTTTTGCAGGACGCGTAAATCGAATTGCACGACGTTCCAGCCGATTATCACATCAGGATCGTGACGGGCAATCCAGTCATTGAGTTTTTCCAGCAACTGCGGGCGGCTTGCAACGTACTCAAGTTCAAAATCAAGCGTAGAGGCGTCGCCGTTTGCCGGGCCGAGCATGTAGACAATACGTTGCCCGCAGCCTTCAAGACCGATGCAATAGAGTTCGCCGTGGCGCGTGGTTTCGATATCCAGCGATACCCATTTTAGCGGTGGTCGATAGTCAGGGTTCGGCTTCAGGCGGGCATTCACCAGCATGTCATTATGTCTGTCGCCTTCGACCCAAACAGGGGAGGTGATAAAGCGCTCCATCAGATACCGCTCAGGTGGGCGTACATCGCCCTCATAGACGGTGACTGCGTTTTCGCGCAACAGTTTTTCCAACCGCATGAGCTGGCGATGTGAGCGGCAATACAGGCCGGAAACAGGATTGCGGTGGAAGTCTTGCAATTGCAGCGATTTCAGGCGATAGCCGTTTTCAGTGCGTAATAATGACATTACGCGAGGAACCTGACTGGTGGGAATAAACGCGACCGACTCCTGAGGCGCGAGCGTGACCTGCAGCGGCCCATCGTCTGTCGCCAGCCAGAATGAGACCTCAGTTCCCTGCGGGGTGTCCCGCCAGTGCCGGGTTAAAATAAAACCTGCTTGCGCCACGCTGCGTATCCGTCAAAAAACCAGGCATTATTATAGCCTGGTTTTGATAGATTAGCTGTGATTTTATACAGTTGTCATGCTCAGAAGAGGTTACTGCCCGAAATACGCTTTCCTGAGTAAAATAATTATTCCTACCTGACAATGTTATCTTCATATGCAATATATGAATAAAATAGCTTTGATAGGCTACAGATAGATATATTATAGCTGGTATTTGTACATTAGTTTCCATTAATTACGTTGTTTATATTTTAATTGTTAATTACAAGTTCGTTTTCATACTTTTTCTATTTTTTAGGAATAGTGCTCATTTGATTTTGCTACATATTTCTCGGATTAGTGAAAAAATTATATTTTTATTTGTTTTTATTAGCTGTTAGTGTAAAACTTTCATTCGAAATGTTTGGGTCATTATCTTAAATATAATATATTTAAATGGGGTTGTTATTGTTCTAAATAAACAGTTTCGATTCAATTTCGTCGGGAAATTCTCTGTGAATATAATTTTATTTTTTTTCGATGGCTTGTGCATTTTTTTTGTCCTTTTGATATTAATTTTGAAAAAATGGAGTTTTTATGAACGTTCTTTCCAAACATCAGCTTGGCATTAAATATCAGAACTATATGTTTGTTAACACAATGATTTCTAATCCAGCGATTAAAACTGTGAGCAAATATATTTTATATAAAACATGGGACGGTAAGTTGTGGAATGCTGAAATTATTGAAAATGGTAGCGCTTTTTTTCACTGGCAGGGTAATGACAAAAGTAAGGGGCACAAAGATACAGTGATTAATTATCTGCTGAACGGGCAGAAGTGGCAGGCGACGATTACAGATTATGTCTTTTTCCATTGTCTGGAAGGAAATAAGTCTCATGGACACTATGATAATGTAATTAATTATATCTGTTCAAATGATTGTGTATACCAAGGTTCATTCGCCGAATATTATAGCGAATAACTATAAAGGAGCGCGTAGATTATCTGCGCGCTTATTTCTTTTACTGCCCGTAATACGCTTTTGCACCGTGTTTGCGCAGGTAGTGTTTATCTAGCAGGGTTTGCTGCATATCCGGTAACTGCGGCGCGAGCTGGCGACAGAAGATCCCCATATAGGCTACTTCTTCCAGCACGATGGCGTTATGCACCGCATCTTCGGCATTTTTTCCCCAGGCAAATGGACCGTGAGAGTGCACCAGCACGCCAGGCATCTGTGAGGCGTCAATACCCTGTTTTTCAAAGGTTTCAACGATTACGTTACCGGTTTCCCATTCATATTCGCCGTTGATTTCTTCGTCGGTCATTTTGCGTGTGCAGGGAATCGAACCGTAGAAATAGTCCGCATGGGTGGTCCCCGTTGCCGGAATCGACTGACCCGCCTGTGCCCAGATGGTTGCATGGCGCGAATGGGTGTGAACAATGCCGCCAATGGTCGGGAACGCCTGATACAGCAAACGGTGTGTTGGGGTATCTGAGGAAGGTTTCTTCGTACCTTCTACAACTTCACCCGTGGCGATACTGACTACCACCATATCGTCGGCGGTCATTACGCTGTAATCGACTCCCGAAGGTTTAATCACAAACACGCCGCGCTCGCGATCGACGGCGCTAACGTTCCCCCAGGTCAGGGTGACCAGATTGTGCTTAGGCAACGCCAGATTGGCTTCCAGTACCTGACGTTTGAGATCTTCTAACATGATGCTCTCCGATGAATCTTGCCGGATGGCGCTACGCTTATCCGGCCTACAAATCGCACATTCTTGTAGGCCGGATAAGGTGTTTACGCCGTCATCCGGCAGTTGTTAACGTTTGAAGCCGTAATACACTTCGTTCCAGCGCAGCGCGTCCTTAAAGGCCGGCAGGCGGGTATCGTTATCGATCACTGCGATCTCGATATCATGCATTTCAGCGAACTGGCGCATATCGTTCAGATCCAGCGCGTGGCTGAACACAGTGTGGTGCGCGCCACCGGCCAGGATCCAGGCTTCAGAAGCGGTTGGCAGATCCGGTTGAGCTTTCCACAGCGCGTTAGCGACAGGCAGTTTTGGCAGGGAGTGCGGCGTTTGTACCGTGTCGATGCAGTTAACCAGCAGGCGATAGCGATCGCCGAGATCGATCAGGCTGGCAACCACTGCCGGGCCGGTTTTGGTGTTGAAGATCAGACGGGCAGGATCGTCTTTACCACCAATGCCGAGGTGCTGTACGTCGAGGATCGGTTTCTCTTCCACCGCGATGGACGGGCACACTTCCAGCATGTGCGAGCCGAGCACCAGATCGTTGCCTTTCTCGAAGTGGTAGGTGTAATCCTCCATAAATGAGGTGCCGCCCTGCAGACCGGTTGACATCACCTTCATGATGCGAAGCAGAGCGGCGGTTTTCCAGTCGCCTTCGCCCGCAAAGCCGTAGCCTTGCTGCATCAGACGCTGTACGGCCAGACCAGGGAGCTGTTTCAGGCCGTGTAAATCTTCAAATGTGGTGGTGAAGGCGTGGAATCCACCCTGTTCCAGGAAGCGCTTCATCCCCAGTTCAATACGGGCCGCTTCCAGGACATTCTGACGTTTTTCACCGTGGACTTGCGTCGCCGCCGTCATGGTATAGGTGCTTTCGTACTCATCGATTAGCGCGTTGATTTCGCCGTCGCTAATTGCGTTCACTACCTGCACCAGATCGCCCACGGCCCAGGTGTTTACCGAGAAGCCGAACTTGATCTGCGCAGCGACTTTATCGCCATCGGTGACCGCAACTTCACGCATGTTGTCGCCAAAACGGCAGACTTTCAGGTGGCGGGTATCTTGTTTGGACACGGCCTGGCGCATCCAGGAGCCAATGCGTTCGTGCGCTTGTTTATCCTGCCAGTGACCGGTGACCACGGCATGCTGCTGACGCATACGCGCGCCGATGAAGCCGAACTCACGACCGCCGTGCGCAGTCTGGTTCAGGTTCATAAAGTCCATATCAATGCTGTCCCACGGCAGGGCGGCATTAAACTGGGTGTGGAACTGCATCAGCGGCTTGTTGAGGATAGTCAGGCCGTTAATCCACATTTTGGCCGGGGAGAAGGTATGCAGCCAGACCACCATCCCTGCACAGCGATCGTCGTAGTTCGCGTCACGACAGATAGCGGTAATCTCATCAGGGGAAGTGCCCAGCGGTTTTAATACCAGCTTACAGGGCAGTTTGGCTTCAGTATTCAGTGCGTTAACGACGTGCTCGGCATGTTGGGTTACCTGACGCAGGGTTTCAGGGCCATACAGATGCTGGCTACCAATCACAAACCACACTTCATAGTTATCAAAAATCGTCATTGTCGTGTCCTTAATGTGTCAGGGTTGCCAGGTCTACCGGGGCTTGTTGCGCCGGAGCGGCAGTCGGAAGGTATTGCTGTTCAGCGCTTACTGCCCACTGCTGATAGCGGCGGTAAAGCTGTTCAAAACGTTGAGCCTGCTCTGGGCGAGGTTGCAGCGTGTTTTCCACGGCGCTTGCCATCTGCTGCTGAGCGGCAGGGATATCGGCGTGTACTTTCGCGGCAACGGCGGCGAAGATAGCCGCACCGAGTGCGCAGCACTGGTCTGAAGCGACAATCTGTAGCGGACGGTTCAGCACGTCACAGCAGGCCTGCATGATGACCGGGTTCTTGCGCGCGATACCGCCAAGCGCCATCACGTTGTTAACCGCAATGCCTTGTTCGGTGAAGCATTCCATAATGGCGCGCGCGCCAAAGGCGGTGGCGGCAATCAGACCACCGAACAGCGCTGGCGCGTCGGTTGCCAGGTTCAGATCGGTAATCACCCCTTTCAAACGCTGGTTGGCATTGGGCGTACGGCGACCGTTGAACCAGTCGAGCACGACCGGCAGATGCTCCAGTGATGGATTTTTCGCCCATGCTTCGGTGAGTGCAGGTAGCAGCTGTTTTTGACTGGCTTTAATCTGGGTCTGCAGTTCCGGATGCTGTGCGGCAAGCTGTTCCAGCGGCCAGCTCAGCACGCGGCTAAACCAGGCATAGATATCGCCGAAAGCAGATTGCCCCGCTTCCAGACCGATAAAATGCGGCACCACGCTGCCATCAACCTGGCCGCAAATGCCTTTCACCGCACGCTCGCCAACGCTTTGCTTGTCGGCAATCAGAATGTCGCAGGTTGACGTGCCGATGACTTTCACCAGCGTGTTAGGCTGTGCACCTGCGCCGACCGCGCCCATATGGCAGTCAAAAGCACCGCCTGCAATCACCACACTTTCCGGTAGTCCCAGACGCTGTGCCCACTCGGTGCACAGGGTGCCAACCGGCAGATCCGCGGTGAAGGTATCGGTAAACATTGGGTATTGCAGATGGCGGTTGAGGATGGGGTCGAGTTCGTCAAAGAAACTGGCTGGCGGCAGACCACCCCAGCTTTCATGCCACAGGGATTTATGCCCGGCGCTGCAGCGACCGCGACGAATATCCTGTGGGCGTACGGTGTTGGAGAGCAGGGCCGGAACCCAGTCGCATAGCTCAATCCACGAAACCGCAGCCTCGGCAACTGCGTGGTCCTGACGAGTGACATGCAGAATTTTGGCCCAGAACCATTCGCTGGAATAAATGCCGCCGATATAGCGGGAGTAATCGATCTTGCCCGGTGTGTGGCACAGGCGGGTGATTTCTTCGGCTTCTTCTACTGAGGTGTGATCTTTCCACAGGACAAACATCGCATTCGGGTTTTCCGCGAACTCCGGACGCAGCGCCAGTACATTACCGTCTGCATCGATGGGTGCCGGGGTTGAGCCGGTACTGTCAACGCCAATACCGACCACTTCCGCGCGCTGCTCAGCGCTCAGTTCGGCCAGTACGGTTTTCAGCGCCGCTTCCATGGATTCAATGTAGTCGCGCGGATGATGGCGAAACTGGTTGTTTGGGCCATCGCAATACTGCCCTTCCTGCCAACGTGGGTACCACTCAACGCTGGTGGCGATCTCTTCGCCGGTGGCACATTCCACCGCCAAAGCGCGTACTGAATCACTACCAAAATCGAGGCCAATTGCAATCGCCATCGTCTTACTCCATCCAAAAATACGGGTATGGATAAACAGTAGTGAGTAGCGATAAAAACCGTCAGGCAGGATCCGCTAATCTTATGGACTAAAATGCTGTGGCATCACAAAGTGTGACGCTGTGCAAATAATCAATGTGGACATTTCTGCCGTAGTTATAGACACTTTTGTTAGCCGATTTTGACGTTGGCGTAGTACATGTTTTTTACAAAGAGCTTTTCACAAGCGGGGTTGGTGGTCCATTGCCGCAAATACAGCGGCCCGCAGGGGCGACAGCGATGATGTCTGGCGTAATATGGACAAATTGTTTCTTGGCAGGACATAGGGAGTATTGAAATTATGGCTGAAACGCAAAACGATCCCCTGTTGCCTGGTTATTCGTTTAACGCGCATTTGGTGGCCGGATTAACCCCCATTGAGGCGAACGGATACCTGGATTTTTTTATCGACAGGCCGCTGGGTATGAAGGGTTATATCCTCAATCTCACCATCCGTGGCGAAGGGGTTATCAATAATCAGGGCAAGCAATTTGTCTGCCGGCCTGGCGATATTCTGTTGTTTCCTCCTGGAGAAATTCACCACTACGGGCGCCATCCTGATGCCAGCGAGTGGTATCACCAGTGGGTTTACTTTCGACCGCGCGCCTACTGGCAGGAGTGGCTGACCTGGCCGGCCATTTTTGGCCAGACCGGTTTTTTCCGCCCGGATGAAGCACATCAGCCGCATTTTAACGAGCTGTTTGGGCAAATAATTAACGCCGGGCAGGGAGAAGGTCGTTATTCCGAACTGCTGGCGATTAATTTACTGGAGCAGTTGTTGCTCCGACGTATGGAAGCCATCAATGAATCGCTACACCCGCCCATGGACAACCGCGTCCGTGATGCCTGCCAGTACATCAGCGATCACCTGGCGGACAGCAATTTTGATATCGCCAGCGTCGCGCAGCACGTCTGCCTGTCGCCTTCCCGTTTGTCGCATCTGTTCCGTCAGCAGTTGGGGATCAGCGTATTAAGCTGGCGCGAGGACCAGCGCATCAGCCAGGCGAAGCTACTGCTGAGTACCACACGTATGCCTATCGCCACCGTAGGTCGCAATGTTGGTTTTGACGACCAGCTCTATTTCTCTCGTGTTTTCAAAAAATGTACCGGTGCCAGTCCGAGCGAGTTTCGCGCTGGATGTGAATAAAAAGTGAATGATGTATCCTGAAAGTTGTCATAACTCGCAATCTATTCAGACAATTGATGGCTTGACGAAGTTGAGAGGGGTTATCAAAATCCCTGCTTCGTAAATTTGACGGACACATTATGCAAGCATTGCTGGAACACTTTATTCTCCAGTCCGCCCTGTACTCTCTGATCGCCGTACTTCTGGTGGCTTTTTTGGAGTCGCTGGCGCTGGTTGGTCTGATTCTGCCCGGGACCGTGATGATGGCGGGGTTGGGCGCGCTGATTGGCAGCGGCGAACTGAACTTCTGGCATGCCTGGCTTGCGGGCATTGTCGGCTGCCTGTTGGGGGACTGGATCTCCTTCTGGTTGGGCTGGCGCTTTAAAAAGCCGCTGCACCGTTGGTCGTTCATGAAAAAGAACAAGGCGTTGCTGGATAAAACCGAGCACGCCCTGCATCAACACAGCATGTTTACCATTCTGGTAGGCCGTTTTGTCGGACCGACGCGCCCGCTGGTGCCGATGGTAGCAGGCATGCTGGATCTGCCTGTCGCTAAATTTATCGTCCCGAATATTATTGGCTGCGTGCTGTGGCCACCGTTCTACTTCCTGCCGGGGATCCTGGCGGGAGCGGCAATTGATATCCCTTCTGATATGCAGAGCGGGGATTTTAAATGGTTGCTGCTGGCGACGGCGGTGTTGCTCTGGGTGGGCGGCTGGTTTTGCTGGCGGCTATGGCGTAGTGGCAAAGCGGCTGTTGATCGCTTAACGGCGTATTTCTCCCGCAGCCGTTTGCTGTATCTGGCGCCGTTAACGCTCGGGATCGGCGTGGTCGCGCTGGTGGCGTTACTGCGCCATCCGCTGATGCCGGTGTATATCGACATTCTGCGTAAGGTTGTAGGTTACTGACGATACCTTTGCCGGATGGCGGCTTCGCCTTATCCGGCCTACAAAATGTGCGACCTACAGGCCGGATAAGGCGTTCACGCCGTCATCCGGCAACGCATTATGCTTTAATGCCCAATAGCGCCGAGGCGCTGGCGTTGCCGCTTAACAGATCGTCCGTTTTGCCCTGCCACGCGATGCGCCCGTCGGCGACCACAATCGAGCGGGACGCAATTCGCGCGGCATCTTCTACGCTGTGAGAAACCATCAGCAACGTCAGCTGCTTCTCGCGACAGACTTCGGCGACCAGCGTTAGCATCTCCTGGCGCAGCGCGGGATCGAGCGCTGAGAACGGTTCATCAAGCAGTAAAATAGGTTGTTCTCGCACCAGACAACGCGCCAGCGCCACGCGCTGCCGCTGCCCGCCGGAAAGCTCACCGGGGAGGCGTTCCAGCAGAGAGTCGAGTCCCATTTGTTGAGCGATGTGGTGCATTTTCTCCCGCTGCGATGTGTTCAGCTTCAATCCCGGATTCAGGCCCAGGCCGATGTTTTGCTGTACGCTCAGATGGCTGAACAGGTTATTTTCCTGAAACAGCATGGAAACAGGACGGCGTGAGGGCGGCGTGGTGGTGTGATCTTCACCGTCAATCATCATGGTACCGCTGGCAGGCGTGAGAAAGCCGGCAATCAGATTCAGCAGCGTACTTTTCCCGGCGCCGCTGGGCCCGAGTACAGCTATTTGCTCACCGCGCGTGACCGACAGCGTAAAGCGCATAGGCAAATGGTGATACAGCCATGTGATATCAATCAGTTTTAACATTTCGACCCGGCAATTTCTCAATAACGGTAAAAAGCGTAAAGCACAGGATCAGCAGTAATAACGCCGTAACTGCGCCATCCTGACTGCGATAAGAGCCAATCTGCTGATATAAATAAAATGGCAGGGTACGGAAATCCTCATTACCAAATAATGCCACTACGCCAAAATCGCCGATCGACAGGACGCAGGCAAACGCCATCGCCTGCGCCAGCGGGCGCTTCAGGGCTCGCAGTTCAACCACTTTCAGGCGCGACCATCCCTCAATACCCAACGACTGGCACAACATACTGTAGCGCGCAGTGACGTCACGCATTGGGTTTTCCAGCACTTTCAGCGCGTAAGGGATCGCCATCAGCGCATTGGTAAAAATGACAATGCCGTCGGCAGATTCAGGAAGCCCAATGGTATTATTGAGCAGTAGAAAGAAGCCGGTTGCCAGCACGATGCCCGGCATGGCGAGGATCATCATGCCGCTCAACTCCAGCATCTGACCTGCCAGCAGCTGCTGTCGGGCACGGAGTTCACGACTGCTCCATAACAGCATCATAGTGAGCACGACGCATAACGCTCCTGCTGCTAATGCGATGCGCAGCGAGGTTCCCAGCGCCTGCCACAGCACTGGCTGCATCAGTACATCCAGAACATGGCGGTTTAAGCCATCGACAATCACCGCCAGCAACGGCGGCAGTAACAGCAACAGGGCAAGAATAATCAGGATTGCGTCAGCCAGTCGGCTGTGCAGGCGATCGTCGGGATCGCGCCAGCCTTGTACCAGGGTAGCACCGGGAGCAATCGCGCGGCTCAGACGTTGGCTGAGGAGCACCAGCGCCAAACAACAAACCATCTGGATCAACGCCAGCATGGCTGCGCGGGCAGGATCGTAATCAAAATTCAGCGCCTGATAGATAGCCAGTTCGATGGTGGTGGCTTGTGGCCCGCCACCCAGCGACAGAACGGTGGCGAAGCTGGCGAAGCACAACATAAAGATGAGTGCCGCGACGGGCAGGATCTGACGACGCAGCCACGGCCATTCAACAAAACGGAAGAAATGCCAGCCACGCATACCCAGCTGAGCGGCTAACTGCCGCTGTTCGCCGGGAATATTCTCCAGCGACTGTAACAGCAGGCGGCTGGCCATCGGCAGATTGAAAAAGACATGCGCCAGCAGAATGCCCTGCAAACCGTATGGCGAAAACGTCCACTCCAGCCCGAATGTATGCCAGAGCGAGGCCAGCCAACCCTGGCGGCCGTAGACGCTAAGAATACCGAATACCGCGACCAGCACTGGCAGGATTAACGTCATTGCGCACAGACGCAGCAGCGCCAGACGTCCTGGAAAACGACGACGATAGAGCGCTCTGGCAAGGAAAATCGCCGGGACAACCGACAACACTGCGGATAAAAAAGCCTGCCAGAAAGAAAAGCGCACCACGTGCCACAGGTAGTCATCTTGCCACAGCGAGAGCCATTCTCCCTGCGGGGCGTTAAACCACAGTGCCAAAAATGCGGCCAGGGCAACGGCCACCATCAGCGTGGCGGCGGTAAGCCCAGGAAACAGCCAGCCGGGAATTAACGGCTGACGGCGCGTTGCCATTCGCTAATCCATGCCTGACGTTGAGCCGCAACCTGCTGCGGCGTAAATTCCAGCGCGGTGGTCGGTTTATTCAGTTGCTCGAATCCTGGCGGTAGGGCGACTTGCGTCACGGGATACATCCAGTTGCCGGTCGGAATCGCATTCTGGAATGCCGGGGATACCATAAACTTCAGGAATTTCTCGGCCAGTTCCGGCTGCTTGCTGGCCGCGGTACGGGCGGCGACTTCCACCTGCAAATAATGGCCTTCGCTAAAGTCGGCTGCGGCGTAGTTGTCTTTTTTATCGGCGATGATGTGATAGGCCGGAGAGGTGGTGTAGCTGAGCACCAGATCGCTTTCACCTTTCAGGAACAGGCCGTAGGCTTCGCTCCAGCCCTTGGTGACGGTGACGGTTTTGGCTGCCAGTTTCTGCCACGCCTCTGGCGCTTTATCGCCATAGACTTTCTGCATCCATAGCAGCAGACCCAATCCCGGCGTGCTGGTGCGCGGATCCTGATAAATGACGCGCCATTTTTGGTCGCTCTCTACCAGTTCTTTCAGGCTTTTGGGCGGATTCTTCAGCTTGTTTTTATCATAAACGAAGGCGAAATAGCCGTAATCAAACGGAACGAAGGTATCGTTTTTCCAGCCGCCGGGTACGTTAACGGCGTCGTTTGCAACACCACTTTTGGCAAACAGTTTGGTTTGTGTGGCGGCTTCCAGAAGGTTGTTATCCAGACCCAGTACGACGTCGGCTTTGCTGTTTTTTCCTTCCATGCGCAAGCGGTTAAGCAGCGAAACGCCATCTTCCAGCGCGACCAGTTTTAGCTCGCAGTTGCAGTCAGCTTCAAAGGCTTTTTTGATTGTCGGGCCCGGGCCCCAGTCAGCTGCGAACGAGTCGTAGGTATAGACGGTCAGTACAGGTTTAGCGAAAGCAGGCGCTGCGCACAGCAGTAAAAGCGGAAGACATTTTTTAAACACTTTGCACCTCAAGAGTTGGGTGGCAAAGGACTTGAGATAAGCCTCAAATCCCTTCGCCGGCATTATCCGGATCAGGTTCGACGGGTATCTCTCAGCCCATACACTTCATCATTCACGCTGCCTCTGTGTTGGCAGCGCTCGCTCACCCCAGTCACATAGTTATCTATGCTCCTGGGGACTCACTCGCTTGCCGCCTTGATGCATCATGAATGATCTTGTGTATGTTTTTTATTTAGCACCCCGTTGAGAACGGCGTTAGTGTAGTGATTTTGTTGCCGGGCAGCAATTAAGAGCTGGCTCTTATGGATCCGGCGGAGCAAACCACGCCGATTTAAAATCAAACCAGCCGAGGGTATTCATGCGCAGCCCGCGCATGCTTCGCTGTCCCTGAATGATCAGCCAGTGGTGGATCAACGGCACAATGGCCTTTGTGGCGAGCAGCTGTTGGCACCATGCCGCCAGGCTCATTTCGCCCGTTCGCCAGCGAGCCGCATCGTTTTCCCAGTCACGCGAGATACAGTTTTGCAGCAAAGGGACTTCGCACAAATGGGCGAACAGTGAGAAGTCCAGCGGGAGGGTAAAGTTGGCGCTGTTGAGCCAGATATCGCTGACGATTTCACCTGCATGCCATTGATCGTAGTCGATCTCCTGAATATTCAACTGTACCTGATGCTGCGCCAGCAACGTTTTCATGATCTGCGCGATAATCCGGTGTTCGATATGATCGCGATAGTAGGTGATTGTCAGCGTTTCCAGCCCGGCGGGTTTTTCACCATGGCCTGGTTTGGCGTGATGCCAGCGGGGAAGCAAACCGTAGGCGGGAAACCACAACCGCTGGTACTGTTCATCGGCGTGGCAGATTAAATTTGTTGGCGAGAGAACGCGGCTTGCCCACTCGCGAACCTCCTGATTAGCGCCACGGTGGCTACGCGCATCAAACAGCAGGTAGTAGCAGCCTTCTTCGAGGCGGCTTTCGATCGCCTTTTCATCCTCTGTGGGGCCTTTTAGCGTCAACCCGCCGCCAGGCTCTTCTCCGATATCGGGTAATACCCAAACGTTAACTTCGTCGATCAAGGCCCGGTAGCCAAAGTAATCATCAAATGCATGAATTTTCAGTTGGTTATTGGTGTTGCGCATTACCGCATACGGACCGGTACCAATCGGGTGACTGGAGAAGTTGTTTAGCGTTTCCCATTCTCGCGGCAGGATCATGGCGGGGACCTGCCCCAATAGCCAGGGAAGCCAGCGATCTGGCTGGGCCAGATGGATATCCAGCGTCCAGGCCGTGGGAGAGACGATCTGCGTGATGTGTGAGTACAGCGGCAGGGCGTTAATGCGCCTCAGCGAGGCGATAACATCTTCCATTTCCAGCTCGCGGCCATGATGAAAATGGATCCCCGGGCGCAGGAAGAATCGCCAATGCAAAGGTGAAATTTGCTGCCAGTGATGAGCAATGTCCGCTTCCAGTTCCCCATTTTCCTCATTTACCCGAATTAAGGCACTGAAGATTTGCCGGGCGATATGGGTTTCGGAGCGGCGTAATGCCGTGCCGGGGAGCAGGTTGTGCATGGGGCGATAATAGAGAACGCGCATGATATGCCGACCTTGGCGAAAGCTGCGGCCCAAGTGGGAGACCAGCATTTGCCGTACGGCCGTTTTGTCACCGACAAGCTGCACTAGTTGATCGATGCGATCCTGTTCCAGTAGGTCTTCCGCGCGCTGCTGCTGGAGCGCCAGCCCGGTATAGAGGAATGTCAGTCGCGAGCGTTTACCTCGTCCAACTTCAGCTTCCCACGTTAACCAGCCACGATCCTGCATGGTATTAAGCAGCGTACGCATATGGCGGCGCGAGCAGCTCAGCAGATCCGCCAGCTCGTTGAGCGTCGTGTCTTGCGTCTTGCCGTCACAGCATTGCCACAGACGGATGAACTGTTGTTGCAAACGACCAGAAGACATAAAAGGGGAACTCCTGCGGAAAACTCAGCAATTTTATAATCCCTATATTAAGCCAATAATAGATTCCGATGAAGCGATGAGACAACGAAGGGGTCATCTATGCGTCAGTTCTGGTTGAAGTACTTTACCGCGACAGAAAAATCGTCCTGGTTGGCTTGCCTGAGTGCCCCGCAGCGCTTAAAGATGCTCGAAGAGCTGATGCAGTGGGAGATGACATCTGACTCCTGAATTGGAAATTGCAGACATCATGTGTGACTGAGTATTGGTGTAAAATCACCCGCCAGCAGATTTTTTCTGCTGGCTTTTTTCGTATCAGCCCAGCCAATAGGGATAACAATGCTCTGGATTATGACCATGGGACGGCGCCTCAACGGCGTTTACGCGGCATTTATGCTGGTCGCTTTTATGATGGGCGTGGCGGGGGCATTGCAGGCACCCACGCTGAGTCTGTTCCTGAGCCGTGAAGTCGGGGCGCAGCCATTTTGGGTCGGGCTGTTTTACACCGTCAATGCGATTGTCGGGATCGTCGTCAGCCTTGGCCTCGCGAAACGATCCGACAGCCAGGGCGATCGACGTAAGTTGATCATGTTCTGCTGCCTGATGGCAATTGGCAATGCGTTGCTGTTTGCCTTTAATCGTCACTATCTTACGCTGATCACCTGCGGTGTGCTGCTGGCCTCGCTGGCGAACACCGCCATGCCGCAGCTGTTTGCGCTGGCGCGGGAATATGCTGATAACTCCGCGCGTGAAGTGGTGATGTTTAGCTCGGTGATGCGTGCGCAGCTTTCACTGGCCTGGGTAGTTGGCCCACCGCTGGCTTTTATGCTGGCGCTGAATTACGGCTTTACGGCGATGTTTTCCATTGCCGCAGGGATTTTTGCCATTAGCCTGGTGCTGATTGCGCTGATACTGCCGTCAGTTGCTCGGGTGGAGCAGCCTGTAGACGTGCCGCTGGAACAGACCGGTGGTTGGCAGGACAAAAATGTGCGTATGTTGTTTATTGCCTCCACGCTGATGTGGACCTGCAACACCATGTACATCATCGATATGCCGCTGTGGATAAGCCTCGAACTGGGCTTGCCGGACAAGCTGGCCGGGATTCTAATGGGGACGGCGGCTGGGCTGGAAATTCCGGCGATGATTCTTGCGGGCTATTACGTGAAGCGCTTTGGCAAACGGCGAATGATGATCGCGGCCGTAGCGGCAGGTGTGCTGTTTTATCTTGGTTTGATCTTCTTTCACAGCCGTACGGCGCTGCTGGTGCTGCAACTGTTTAACGCGGTATTTATCGGTATTATCGCCGGGATAGGCATGCTGTGGTTTCAGGATCTGATGCCCGGACGTGCGGGATCAGCGACTACATTATTTACCAACAGTATTTCAACGGGAGTCATTCTGGCAGGGGTGATTCAGGGGGCTGTTGCGCAAAGCTACGGTCACTCTGCCGTCTATTGGGTGATTGCGGTGATTTCGGTGGTGACGCTGTGGATGACTGGTCGGGTGAAGGATGTTTAGTCCGGTGCAGTCCCGGCGTTGCAGTGCTCGACCGGGCGACATTTCGTATTCGCTTTTGTCGTTTTTGTAGGCCGGATAAGGCGTTTACGCCGCCATCCGGCAACCTGTCCTTACGGCCTGATCGCGTTACGCTTATCAGGCCAATCCCTCTTTTTTTCATCTTGCACGTAAATGCAATGTTGATCACATAACGATCATTTTCCTCTTCCTGGATCTTCTTTTTTCTACTGTTACGCGTATACAGTTACGCGTAACAGTTATTAAAAAAGGAGTTTCTTATGAAGAACCTATTCGACCTGACCGGTAAACGCGCGCTGATTACCGGTTCCGCTCAGGGCATTGGTAACCTGCTGGCCAACGGTCTGGCGGCGCACGGTGCTGAGATTGTGATTAACGATATTACCCAGCAGCGCGCTCAGGCGGCGGCGGACAAACTGGTGACCGAAGGCTATCGCGCCGTTGGCTATGGATTTGATGTCACCAACGGGGAAGAGGTTGCGCGCGCCATCGCGCAAATCGAAAAGGAAGTTGGGGCCATTGATATTTTAATTAACAACGCCGGAATTCAGCGTCGTTTTCCCTTCACCGAATTCCCGGAGGCTGAATGGGACAAAGTGATTGATGTAAACCAGAAATCGGTCTTTCTGGTGTCGCAGCAGGTTTCCCGCTACATGGTGCAACGCCGCCGCGGGAAGATTATTAATATCTGCTCAATGCAAAGCGAATTAGGTCGTAAAACCATTACTCCATACGCGGCGTCAAAAGGTGCGGTCAAAATGTTAACCCGTGGCATGTGCGTGGAACTGGCGGAATACAATATTCAGGTCAATGGCATTGCTCCCGGCTATTTCGCCACCGACATGACCACCGCGCTGGTCAACGATGAAGCATTCTCCGCCTGGCTGTTCCAGCGCACGCCCGCCGCTCGCTGGGGTAACCCGGAGGAGCTGATCGGCGCGGCGGTTTATCTTGCCGCGCCCGCTTCTGACTTTGTGAATGGGCATCTTCTGTTTGTGGACGGCGGCATGCTGGCCGCGGTCTGATCAATAATGGGCCGCAACGCGCGGCCTGAGCGATAAAACAATAATCCAAGGAGTGAGTATGAATATGCTCGCAAAACTGCCAGCGCGTCGCTGGTGGTATTTAATGCCGATTATTTTTATTACCTACAGCTTAGCTTATCTCGACCGCGCCAATTACGGCTTTGCCGCTGCCGCCGGTATTGAACATGACTTAGGGATTACTCAGGGAACAGCATCGTTAATTGGCGCGTTATTCTTCCTGGGCTATTTCTTTTTCCAGGTGCCGGGCGCGATGTACGCCGTAAAGCATAGCGTGCGCAAAATGATTTTTTACAGCCTGATCCTTTGGGGGCTTTGTGCCGCGGCGACCGGCTTTGTCAGCAATATCCCAACGCTGATGGCGATCCGCTTTATTCTCGGCATCGTCGAAGCGGCGGTAATGCCCGCGATGCTGATTTATATCAGCAACTGGTTTACCAAAACTGAACGCTCGCGCGCCAACACCTTTTTAATTCTCGGCAACCCGGTCACAGTGCTGTGGATGTCGATTGTCTCCGGCTACCTGATTGAAGCCTGGGGCTGGCGCGAAATGTTTATTATCGAAGGTATCCCGGCGGTGATCTGGGCGTTCTGCTGGGTGATTCTGGTACGGGACAAACCGGCGGATGCGGGCTGGTTGAGCGAGCAGGAGAAACAGGCATTACAGCAGGCGATGGATCGCGAGCAGCGCGACATCAAACCGATGCGTAACTACGGTGAAGCGATGCGTTCACGCAGCGTCATTATGCTTTGCGCGGTGCATGCGCTGTGGAGCATCGGGGTGTATGGCTTCATGATGTGGATGCCGTCAATCCTCAAAAATGCGGCGCAGATGGACATCGTGGCGGTGGGCTGGCTGGCAGCGGTACCGTATCTGGCGGCGATCTGCCTGATGCTGACCGTCTCCTGGCTGTCCGATAAGTTCCAGAACCGTAAGCTGTTTATCTGGCCGCTGCTGTTGATTGCCGCCATCGCGTTCTTTGCCTCGTGGCTGTTGGGCAACCAGTCCTTCTGGCTCTCCTACGCGCTGCTGGTTGTGGCCGCCGCCTGTATGTATGCGCCTTACGGGCCGTTCTTTGCGCTGATCCCCGAACTGCTGCCGCGCAACGTCTCCGGCGTGTCGATGGGGATGATCAACAGTTTTGGCGCGTTAGGAGCATTCCTCGGCGCGTGGCTGGTGGGTTACCTCAACGGTGTGACCGGCGGGCCGGGCGTCTCCTACACCTTCATGGCGATTGCTCTGCTGGCGTCGGTGGTGCTGATGTACTGCGTTCGTGCGCAAAATGAAACCACGTCGCCGTCGGCTGAGATGGCTACGCGTTAAGGTTGAGCGAGGAGTGCAGTCGCTAACCGGCTGTGATAAGGTTCTCTGCGAGCATAATGGGCTGTTGGTCGTAGAGAACCTCATGAAAAACAATCGGATGACATTACAGGATATCGCTAATCTGGCCGGGCTGAATAAGATGACGGTCAGCCGTTATCTGCGTGACCCGAATCAGGTGTCGCAACGCAGCCGCGAATTGATTTCGAAAGTGATGGAAGAGAACAACTACATCCCCAATCGCGCCCCGGAAATTCTGCTCAACGCACGCAGCAAAACCATTGGTGTGCTGATCCCCTCGTTTCGTAATCAGATCTTTGCCGACGTGCTGGCAGGGATTGAATCCGTCACCTCGGCCTGCCAGTACCAGACGCTGATCGCCAACTACGAATATGATGCCGAGCGTGAAGAACGCGAGGTGCTGAACCTGCTCTCTTACAATATCGACGGCCTGATCCTCACGGGAAAGCTGCATACAGAGCGAATGATCCAGTACGTGCGCGCCAGTGGCGTACCGGTGGCGGAACTGATGGATATTAGCGGCCAGTATCTTGATATTCAGGTTGGGTTTGATAACGAAAAAGCCGCGTTTGAAATGACGCAGGCTTTTATCGACAGCGGTAAACGCAGCATTGCTTTCTTTGGCTCGATGGATGACCCCCGAGACCTTAGCCGTTTTCGAGGCACCGAGAAAGCGCTGGCGGCGCAGGGACTGGAAGCGTACCACCTGGCGCCAAAAACTATTTCGTCGGTGGCGCTGGGCCGCAAGATGTTCCAGCAGGCGATGGCGGAAAAGCCGGATATTGACGCCATTTTCTGTACCAACGATGACCTGGCGGTTGGCGCGCTGATGGAGTGTCAGGCACAGCAGTACGATGTGCCGGGAAAAATGGCGATTGCCGGTTTCCATGGGCTGGAAATTGGCCGTGCGCGGCTGCAAAAAATCGCCAGCGTGATTACGCCACGCTTTGAGATTGGCAAAACTGCGGCGGATATTCTGATTAAGCGTTTGAACGGGAAAGATGCGCCGGGCAGCGTCAATCTTGGCTACCAAATCTATTACGGCGATACGCTGTAGGCGAAGAGAAGGGGCTGGCCACCGTGCGGTGACCAGCGGGAGATATTACTGCATAAATGCTGGCTGCTTGTCTTCGTACTCGGTGATGGCCGCTTCATGTTGCAGCGTCAGCCCGATGCTGTCCAGACCGTTCAGCATGCAGTGACGGCGGAAGTCGTCAATTTTAAAGCTGTAGGACTTATCGCCTGCTTTCACCACCTGCGCTTCCAGATCCACTTCAAATTTAATGCCCGGATTGGCTTTCACCAGCGCGAACATTTCATCTACCTGCGCGTCGCTCAGGGTCACCGGCAACAGTTGGTTATTGAAACTGTTGCCGTAGAAGATGTCGGCGAAGCTTGGTGCGATCACCACTTTAAAGCCGTAATCGGTCAGTGCCCACGGCGCATGTTCGCGTGAAGAGCCGCATCCAAAGTTTTCCCGTGCGAGCAGAATTGATGCCCCTTTATATTCCGGGAAGTTTAAAACGAACTCAGGATTCGGCTGTTGGCCCTTTTCGTCCAGGAAACGCCAGTCGTTAAACAGATGGGCGCCAAAACCGGTGCGCGTAACCTTCTGCAAAAACTGTTTAGGGATAATTGCGTCGGTATCAACGTTGGCGGCATCCAGTGGGACAACCAGGCCGGTATGCTGGGTAAATTTCTCTGCCATGGTAGTTTCCTTATTTGATGCTGCGAATGTCGGCAAAATGACCGGTTACGGCGGCAGCGGCGGCCATGGCCGGGCTGACTAAATGCGTGCGACCACCGCGGCCCTGACGACCTTCAAAATTACGGTTGCTGGTGGATGCGCAGCGTTCGCCTGGGTTCAGGCGGTCATTGTTCATCGCCAGGCACATGGAACAGCCCGGTAAACGCCATTCAAAACCGGCTTCGATAAAGATCTTATCCAGACCTTCTGCTTCCGCCTGCGCTTTCACCGGACCAGAGCCCGGCACCACCAGTGCCTGCACGGCCGGCGCAACTTTGCGCCCTTTGGCGATTTCTGCCGCGGCGCGTAAATCTTCAATACGCGAGTTGGTGCAGGAACCGATGAACACTTTATCGATAGCCACTTCCGTTAACGGAATACCCGGTTTCAGCCCCATATACGCCAGCGCTTTTTCAGCTGATGCACGCTCAACGGGATCGGCAAATGACGCCGGGTCGGGAATATTATCGTTCACCGAGATGACCTGACCCGGGTTTGTTCCCCAGGTGACCTGCGGAGCGATCTCTTCTGCCTGCAGGGTAACGACGGTATCAAACGTCGCGTTGTCGTCGGTTTTCAGGGTTTTCCAGTATGTAACCGCGTGGTCAAAATCCTCGCCCTTCGGTGCGTGTAAACGGCCCTGAACATAGTTAAAGGTCGTTTCATCCGGTGCGACCAGACCCGCTTTGGCGCCCATTTCAATGGCCATGTTGCACAGGGTCATCCGGCCTTCCATGCTCAATGCACGGATGGCTTCGCCACAAAACTCAACGACGTGTCCGGTACCGCCTGCGCTACCGGTTTTACCGATAATCGCCAGCACGATATCTTTGGCGGTAATGCCAGCGGCTGCTTTACCGTTGACTTCAATCTTCATGGTTTTGGCGCGCCCCTGTTTCAGGGTCTGCGTCGCCAGAACGTGTTCAACTTCAGAGGTGCCAATGCCAAATGCCAGTGCGCCGAACGCGCCGTGTGTAGCGGTGTGGGAATCGCCGCAGACGATGGTCATACCCGGCAACGTCACGCCTTGTTCTGGCCCCATCACGTGAACGATACCCTGATACGGATGGTTCAGGTCGTACAGCTCGACGCCAAATTCGTTACAGTTCTTAATCAGCTCCTGCATCTGGATGCGCGCCATCTCACCCGACGCGTTGATGTCTTTGGTTTGGGTCGAGACGTTGTGATCCATGGTGGCAAAGGTTTTAGCTGGCTGGCGCACCTGACGGCCATGCGCGCGCAGACCATCAAACGCCTGCGGAGAGGTCACTTCATGCACCAGATGCCTGTCGATGTACAACAGTGGGGTTTCGTTTTGCGCCTCAAAGACGACGTGCGCATCAAACAATTTTTCGTATAACGTTTTGGCCATGATTACACCCCTTCTGCGACGTAACGGGCAATGATGTCGCCCATTTCATCGGTACTGACTGCGGCAGCGCCACGGGCTAAGTCACCGGTGCGAATGCCTTCTTCTAATGCGCGGTTGATGGCGCTCTCAATTGCGGTTGCCGCATCATTGGCATCCAGGCTGTAGCGCAGCAGCAGCGCCAACGACAGGATCTGGGCGATAGGGTTGGCAATGTTTTTCCCTGCGATGTCCGGAGCGGAGCCGCCAGCAGGCTCGTACAAACCGAAGCCCTGCTCATTCAGGCTGGCGGACGGTAACATGCCCATTGAACCGGTGATCATGGCGCACTCATCAGACAGAATGTCACCAAACAGGTTAGAGCACAGCAACACGTCGAACTGGGATGGATCTTTAATTAATTGCATAGTCGCGTTGTCGATGTACATATGCGCCAGTTCAACGTCCGGGTATTCATTAGCAATTTCATTGACAATTTCGCGCCACAGAATAGACGTTTGCAGTACGTTAGCTTTATCAATCGACGTAACTTTACGGCGACGTTTGCGAGCGGATTCAAACGCGATACGCGCAATACGTTCGATCTCGAAACGGTGATAAACCTCGGTATCAAAGGCTTTTTCATGTTGTCCGCTGCCTTCGCGGCCTTTTGGTTGACCGAAGTAAATCCCGCCAGTCAGTTCGCGTACGCACAGGATGTCGAAACCGTTCGCGGCAATATCTGCGCGCAGAGGGCAAAACGCTTCCAGCCCCTGGTAGAGCTTAGCCGGGCGCAGGTTGCTGAATAATTTGAAGTGCTTACGCAATGGCAGCAGTGCGCCACGCTCTGGCTGCTGGTTTGGCGGTAAGTTTTCCCATTTCGGGCCGCCAACGGAGCCAAACAGAATGGCGTCAGCTTGTTCACAGCCTTCAACCGTTGCAGGTGGCAGCGGCTGACCGTGGTTATCGATAGCGGCACCACCCACGTCGTAGTGGCTGGTGGTAATGCGCATATTAAAGCGGTTGCGGATTGCGTCCAGTACCTTCAGGGCTTGCGCCATTACTTCCGGGCCAATACCGTCACCCGGCAAAACAGCAATATGATAATTCTTCGACATCACACGGTTTCCTTGTTGTTCTCGTTGTTCTGAGCTTTGCGTTGCAATTCTTTTTCGACTTCTTCGGCGCGCCAGATGTTGTTCAGCACATGCACCATCGCTTTAGCAGAAGATTCGACGATATCTGTCGCCAGACCGACGCCGTGGAAACGACGACCGTTATAGTTGGCAACGATATCCACCTGACCCAGCGCATCTTTACCGTGCCCTTTGGCGGTCAGGCTGTATTTCACCAGTTCGATGTTGTACTCAGTTACACGGTTGATGGCCTGATAAATAGCATCGACCGGACCGTTACCGTTCGCCGCTTCGGCTTTGACTTCGTCACCGCAGGCCAGCTTGACGGAGGCGGTGGCGATGTCGTTTGAGCCGGACTGCACGCTGAAGTAATCCAGACGGAAATGCTCTGGTTCTTCCTGCTGTTTATTAATGAAGGCCAGCGCTTCCAGGTCGTAATCAAATACCTGACCTTTTTTATCCGCCAGTTTCAGGAATGCGTCATACAGGTTGTCCAGGCTGTATTCATTTTCTTTATATCCCATCTCATCCATACGGTGTTTCACCGCGGCGCGTCCGGAACGGGAGGTCAGGTTCAGCTGTACCTGGTTCAGACCAATTGATTCAGGCGTCATGATTTCGTAGTTTTCACGGTTTTTCAGTACGCCGTCCTGATGGATGCCGGAGGAGTGGGCAAAGGCACCGCTGCCGACAATGGCTTTGTTTGCCGGAATGGGCATGTTGCAGATTTGGCTGACTAACTGGCTGGTACGCCAGATCTCCTGGTGATTGATGCGGGTCTGTACATTCAGGATATCTTTACGCACCTTGATCGCCATGATCACTTCTTCCAGTGAGCAGTTACCGGCGCGTTCGCCGATACCGTTCATCGCGCCTTCCACCTGACGCGCTCCGGCGTGAACGGCTGCCAGCGCGTTGCCGACGCCCAAACCTAAATCATCATGGGTGTGTACGGAGATGATGGCTTTATCGATATTTGGTACGCGTTCATACAGGCCAGAAATGATTGCCCCAAATTCGAAAGGCATGGTGTAACCGACGGTATCGGGGATGTTAATGGTTTTGGCACCCGCGTTAATAGCAGCTTCAACAACGCGAGCCAGATCGGCGATAGGGGTACGGCCTGCATCTTCGCAGGAGAACTCCACGTCATCGGTATAATTACGCGCACGCTTAACCATGTAGACCGCGCGCTCAATGACCTCATCCAGCGTACTGCGTAATTTCGTCGCGATGTGCATCGGCGAGGTGGCGATAAACGTATGAATACGGAAAGCTTCAGCGACTTTCAGCGATTCTGCTGCGACGTCGATATCTTTTTCTACGCAGCGTGCTAAGGCGCAAACGCGGCTGTTTTTAACCTGACGAGCAATGGTCTGAACTGACTCAAAGTCGCCCGGTGAAGAAACGGGGAAACCTACTTCCATCACGTCAACGCCCATACGCTCAAGGGCCAGCGCAATCTGCAGTTTTTCTTTCACACTCAGGCTTGCCTGTAACGCCTGTTCACCATCGCGTAAGGTGGTATCGAAAATAATGACTTGCTGGCTCATGGTTTAGGTCCTTGGTTTCTTAGGGCGCCTTGCTTCGAGCATAAAAAAACCCGCGCAACGGCGCGGGTTTTTGTCTTAACTGGAGCTGACTTAATGCTGAATGTCGTCCACCAGTCTACCGCGCAATGAAGATGCGTTTAGTAGTAGTAGACCGTTAAAACGAGCAATGTAAGTCATCAATTAAGCTCCAGGCGAATGCGATATGCTTTTAGTGGTACTGGATATGAAGACTGATGTCAACCCTCACCCCAGCAAATGCCTTACTTAAGGGGAGAAGTTTCTGCAAAACTTAAGCGAATTGTGCTGAATTTTTCGGAGTACATAAAATTAATCAGTTGATGGTTGTACATACTTTTCATGGTTTGACATATTTGAGCATAATTATTTGCATTTATTGTAACGGCGAACTGAAGAAAAGGTCGCTCTTGGGATTTCATATCTTTATGATTTATCTGTTTTTATAGTAATCGTGAATGGCTATGGACAGTGTAACACCACATAATTGATAAATTAATGTTAACTTTTAATGTATTAATAATATAAACATTTAATTAAAACTTAAATACGTATTCACGATACGTATGATTGTATATTCGCCATGCTTATGGTTATATTGTTTTTGAAATTTAAACATATGAATCACCGTGCAGTGACACCTGCCACACTGCGCTCGCATTGGTTTTTTGTTCATTTAGGTTTGTGCCTTTATGTTTTCCTAATTTTAATGTTTTTTCTTTTTCTCATCTTATATGTATGGTAAATCATATTAACGGAGATTATTTCTTCACTCCGTCTGGGAAAAGGGAGTTTAGAGTGACAGTGGAGTTAAATATGCCAGAAGTAAAAATAATAGATAAAACAAATATTATAGATATGGGGAAGCCACAGCTTCGCATGGTTGATCTTAATTTATTAACCGTCTTTGATGCGGTGATGCAAGAACAAAACATTACCCGTGCCGCACATACTTTGGGGATGTCCCAACCCGCTGTCAGTAATGCGGTCGCGCGCCTGAAAGTGATGTTTAATGATGAGCTTTTTGTTCGTTATGGACGCGGTATCCAGCCGACAGCAAGAGCTTTCCAGCTATTTGGTTCTGTTCGCCAGGCATTGCAATTAGTGCAAAATGAACTGCCTGGATCGGGTTTTGAGCCAGCCAGCAGCGAGCGCGTATTCAATCTTTGCGTATGCAGCCCATTGGATAATATTCTGACGTCGTTGATTTATAATCGGGTTGAGCAAGTTGCACCAAACATTCATGTCGTATTTAAATCTTCACTCAATCAAAATACAGAGCATCAATTACGTTACCAGGAAACAGAATTCGTTATTAGCTATGAAGAATTCCGTCGTCCTGAATTTACCAGTATTCCGTTATTCAATGACGAAATGGTGTTAGTCGCAAGTAAAAAGCATCCGCGCATTAGTGGTCCGTTACTGGAAAGCGATGTCTATAATGAACAGCATGCGGTGGTGTCACTTGATCGCTTCGCATCATTCAGCCAACCGTGGTATGACACACCGGATAAACAATCCTGCGTAGCTTATCAGGGCATGGCATTAATTAGCGTTCTTAATATTGTGTCGCAAACGCATTTGGTCTCTATTGCGCCGCGTTGGTTAGCAGAAGAATTTGCCGATTCTTTAGAACTACAGATCTTACCTTTACCGTTAAAATTGAACAGCCGCACATGCTATCTTTCCTGGCATGAAGCCGCGGGCCGGGATAAAGGACATCAATGGATGGAAGAGCTGTTAGTCTCCGTTTGTAAGCAGTAGCACTTGGCAGAGTAAACCGGACAATACATCCTGTTTATTCTGCTTTTGTCTTTATAACTGAAATTTTATGCTGAACTCTATTTTTTACGTCTGTCCAAAAGTGTCAAAAAATAGAGTAATTGCTGTAAGTTCCCATTTTTAAGCGATTATTTATCATACTGATTGCTTATGCTGGTTTAATTCTCCGTTTATTCGCGTCTTTCCTCCTTTTTATTCTTATTTACTCCAGTGACACCCCTTCGGAGTCAATTGCCATGCGTCATCGTCAGCGGTTAATGTGTTGTTAAACCGTAATTCATTATAAGAGTGAGGCAAGCCATGGAGATGTTGTCTGGAGCCGAGATGGTCGTCCGATCGCTCATCGATCAGGGTGTGAAGCAGGTATTCGGTTATCCCGGGGGGGCCGTTCTCGATATTTATGATGCGCTGCATACGGTCGGCGGTATTGATCATGTGCTGGTTCGCCATGAACAAGCGGCGGTACATATGGCTGATGGCCTGGCGCGTGCCACGGGAGAAGTGGGGGTCGTATTAGTTACCTCCGGACCGGGGGCGACCAACGCGATTACCGGAATCGCAACGGCTTACATGGATTCCATTCCGCTGGTGATCCTCTCCGGACAGGTCGCAACGTCGCTGATTGGCTACGATGCCTTCCAGGAGTGCGACATGGTAGGTATATCCCGCCCGGTGGTAAAACACAGCTTCCTGGTCAAACAAACGGAAGATATCCCACAGGTGCTGAAAAAAGCCTTCTGGCTGGCAGCAAGCGGTCGTCCTGGGCCGGTGGTGGTGGATTTGCCGAAGGATATTCTGAATCCGGCGAAGAAACTGCCTTATAGCTGGCCGGACTCGGTAAGTATGCGCTCGTATAATCCGACGACGACGGGGCATAAAGGACAGATCAAACGGGCGCTACAGACGCTGGTTGCGGCGAAGAAACCGGTTGTCTATGTGGGCGGTGGCGCGGTCAATGCTGCTTGCCATGAGCAGTTAGCTCAGATTGCTGAAGAGCTGAATCTGCCGGTTGTCTCCTCGCTAATGGGGTTGGGCGCGTTTCCGGCCACGCATCGTCAGGCGCTGGGCATGTTAGGGATGCACGGTACCTACGAAGCGAATATGACCATGCATCATTCCGATGTGATCTTTGCTGTCGGCGTTCGCTTTGACGATCGAACGACGAATAACCTGGCAAAATATTGTCCGAATGCGACCGTGCTGCATATCGACATCGATCCGACCTCTATTTCTAAAACCGTTACTGCGGATATTCCGATTGTGGGTGATGCCCGTCTGGTGCTGGATCAAATGCTCGAACTGCTGGAGCAAGAGAAATCACAGCAGCCACTGGATGATAACCGTGACTGGTGGCAACAGATTGAGCACTGGCGCGCCCGTCAGTGTCTGAAATACGACACGCAAAGCGAAAGCATTAAGCCGCAGGCGGTGATTGAAACCATCTGGCGTCTGACGAAAGGGGAGGCGTATGTGACCTCTGACGTTGGCCAGCATCAGATGTTTGCCGCACTTTATTATCCGTTCGATAAACCGCGTCGCTGGATTAACTCAGGCGGCCTCGGCACGATGGGATTCGGTTTACCTGCGGCGTTAGGGGTGAAAATGGCGTTGCCGGATGAAACGGTAGTGTGCGTCACCGGGGATGGCAGCATTCAGATGAACATCCAGGAGCTGTCGACGGCGCTGCAGTATGAACTGCCGGTGCTGGTGCTCAACCTTAACAACCGTTATCTCGGCATGGTCAAACAATGGCAGGACATGATCTACTCCGGGCGTCACTCCCAGTCTTACATGCAGTCGCTGCCCGATTTTGTGCGCCTTGCTGAGGCTTATGGGCATATCGGTATCCAGATTAATCATCCAGATGAACTGGAGAGCAAGCTGGGTGAAGCGCTGGAGCATGTGCGTAACCATCGCCTGGTGTTTGTCGACGTCACCGTCGACGGCAGTGAGCATGTCTACCCGATGCAGATTCGTGGGGGCGGGATGGATGAAATGTGGCTAAGCAAAACGGAGAGGACCTGATTATGCGCCGGATATTATCAGTATTGCTGGAAAATGAGTCGGGTGCATTGTCGCGGGTGATTGGCCTCTTCGCCCAGCGTGGATACAACATTGAAAGCCTGACCGTCGCGCCGACCGACGACCCCACCTTATCGCGGATGACGATTCAGACGGTAGGGGATGAGAAAGTCCTTGAGCAGATCGAAAAGCAGCTCCACAAACTGGTGGATGTTCTGCGCGTTAGCGAGCTGGGGCAGGGTGCCCATGTTGAACGAGAAATCATGCTGGTGAAAATCCAGGCCAGCGGTTATGGCCGGGAGGAGGTGAAACGCAACACGGAGATTTTCCGCGGGCAAATCATCGACGTGACGCCGTCTATCTACACCGTACAACTGGCGGGCACCAGCGACAAGCTGGATGCGTTTCTGGCAACCTTGCGTGAAGTCGCCAAAATTGTGGAAGTTGCTCGTTCCGGTGTGGTGGGACTCTCCCGTGGCGATAAAATTATGCGCTAATCGTCAACCGTAGGCCTGGTAAGCAAAGCGCTATCAGGCCTCATCGTGGAGGTCATGCCGGATAGCGGCATAAACGCCTTATCCTGCCTGCAGGTAACGAACCCGCTTTCGCTGATGCTACCTGCTGCGCTTTTTTTTGCGAAATCAGCAGTAACCAGAGACAAAAGCGGTTGCCGCAGTCATTATTCTGCGCTTAGATGTTAAGAAGTTTAACCCATGCCATCTAAAAGGTTATGGTTTGTACATTTTACGCAAGGGGCAATTGTGAAACTGGATGAAATCGCTCGGTTGGCCGGCGTTTCGCGAACGACTGCAAGCTACGTTATTAATGGCAAAGCAAAGCAATATCGCGTAAGCGACAAAACGGTTGAAAAAGTCATGGCGGTGGTGCGTGAGCATAATTACCACCCGAATGCCGTGGCGGCTGGGCTGCGTGCTGGACGCACACGTTCTATCGGGCTGGTGATCCCGGATCTTGAGAACACAAGCTATACCCGGATCGCAAACTATCTGGAACGCCAGGCGCGTCAGCGTGGGTATCAGCTGTTGATTGCCTGCTCTGAAGATCAGCCGGATAACGAAATGCGCTGTATTGAGCATCTTTTACAGCGCCAGGTCGATGCCATTATTGTGTCGACTTCATTGCCGCCTGAGCATCCGTTCTACCAACGCTGGGCAAACAGTTCATTCCCGATTGTGGCGCTGGACCGTGCACTGGACCGCGAACATTTTACCAGCGTTGTGGGTGCGGATCAGGATGATGCCGAAATGCTGGCAGAGGAGTTACGCAAATTCCCTGCTGAAACCGTTCTCTATCTGGGCGCGCTTCCTGAATTATCCGTCAGTTTCCTGCGCGAGCAGGGTTTTCGTACCGCGTGGAAGGACGATCCGCGTGAAGTCCATTTCCTGTACGCCAACAGCTATGAGCGGGAAGCGGCTGCGCAGCTGTTTGATAAATGGCTGGAAACGCACCCAATGCCTCAGGCGTTGTTTACCACGTCGTTTGCCCTGTTGCAGGGCGTGATGGATGTGACCCTGCGTCGTGATGGGCAACTGCCGTCTGATTTAGCGATTGCGACTTTTGGCGATCACGAACTGCTCGACTTCCTGCAGTGCCCGGTACTGGCAGTGGCACAGCGCCATCGTGATGTCGCAGAACGCGTGCTGGAGATTGTACTGGCAAGTCTGGACGAACCGCGTAAACCAAAACCAGGTTTAACGCGTATACGGCGTAATCTGTACCGTCGCGGTATTCTCAGCCGTAACTAAGTTTCCTCAATTGATGACGTCGGCGGGATAAGCCTCTGACGTCTTCAATTTTTCTATTCTCAGAAATAACCGCATTATATTTAAGAATATTCTTTAGAATTATCTGAAATCATTCTTGAAATACCCCGAATTAAAAATGCAACTATCCATTTTTGGGTTATTGATACGTAACGACGCGTTACGCTTGTATTATTTTGTTACATGCTTGTATGGATTTGCCGAATTAACAAACACTTTGCTCTCGTATTGCGGCCATCTGGTGCTTACCTCGGCTCTGCGCGGCGTACAGACCGATTAACTGGTACTGTTAACTCGCTGCATATTGTCCTAAAATGCCGCTCGCGTCGCAAACTGACACTTTATATTTTCTTTGGATGATATTCAGTTGTTTTAAACAATGATGAGTTGTTGGATTTTTTTCTTACAAATATTCATGACGTTAATTTGCTTCGTTTGCTGTACGGAATTTGTTCAACGCTGATATTAGCCGTAAACAATGGGTTTTTTGCTCCGCTAAGCGCCGCGACTTGCTTGACAAGGTTTTCCTCCGCTCCGTAAACTCCTTTAAGTGGGAATTTGTGGGATAAAGTGGTAATTGGGGGTGAGACTGGCATGTTCCGGGGAGCAACGTTAGTTAATCTCGACAGTAAAGGGCGCTTATCCGTGCCTACCCGTTATCGGGATCAACTGCTTGAGAGCGCTACCGGTCAAATGGTTTGCACCATTGACATCCATCACCCGTGCCTGCTGCTGTACCCCCTGCCTGAATGGGAAATAATCGAGCAGAAGCTATCGCGTCTGTCGAGCATGAATCCAGTTGAGCGTCGCGTACAGCGCTTATTGTTGGGTCATGCCAGCGAATGTCAGATGGATAACGCTGGTCGATTACTGATAGCACCCATTCTGCGGCAACACGCAGGGCTAACGAAAGAAGTGATGCTGGTTGGGCAGTTCAATAAGTTTGAGCTGTGGGATGAAACGACCTGGTATCAACAGGTCAAGGAAGATATCGACGCTGAGCAGTCTGTTACTGGCGCGTTGTCGGAACGATTGCAGGATTTGTCTCTATAAAATGACGGAAAATTATAAACATACAACGGTGTTGCTGGATGAAGCCGTAAACGGCCTGAATATTCGTCCAGACGGCATCTACATTGACGGGACATTTGGTCGCGGCGGTCACTCACGTCTGATCCTCTCCCAGCTTGGCGAAGAGGGACGTTTACTGGCAATCGATCGCGATCCGCAGGCTATTGCCGTTGCAAAAACGATTACCGATCCCCGTTTCTCCATCGTACATGGACCTTTCTCTGCGCTGGCTGACTATGTCGCCGAGCGTGGACTGACCGGTAAGATCGACGGGATTCTTCTCGATCTCGGCGTTTCTTCACCGCAGCTCGATGACGCAGAGCGCGGTTTCTCGTTTATGCGTGACGGTCCGTTAGATATGCGTATGGACCCAACACGCGGTCAGTCAGCGGCCGAATGGCTGCAAACCGCCGATGAAGCAGACATTGCCTGGGTGATTAAAACCTTTGGCGAAGAGCGCTTTGGCAAACGCATTGCGCGCGCCATCGTGGAGCGCAACCGCATCGAACCGATGACCCGCACCAAAGAGCTGGCGGAAGTTATTGCAGCGGCAATGCCGGTGAAGGACAAATTCAAACATCCCGCGACCCGTACCTTCCAGGCGGTGCGCATTTGGGTGAACAGTGAACTGGAGGAGATAGAGCAGGCGCTAAAAAGCTCGCTCAGCGTGCTGGCTCCAGGTGGTCGCCTTTCGATCATCAGTTTCCATTCGCTTGAAGACCGCATTGTGAAACGCTTTATGCGTGAACAAAGCCGTGGTCCTCAGGTACCGGCTGGAATACCGATGACCGAAGCGCAGATCAAAAAGCTGGGCGGCCGTGAGTTAAGAGCACTAGGCAAGATGATGCCGGGTGAAGAAGAGGTAGCTGAGAATCCTCGTGCCCGTAGTTCAGTTCTGCGTATTGCAGAGAGGACGAACGCATGATCAGCAGAGTGACAGAAGCCCTCAGCAAAGTTAAAGGATCGATAGGAAGCAACGAGCGCCATGCCTTGCCTGGCGTGATCGGTGACGATCTTTTGCGGTTTGGGAAGCTGCCACTCTGCCTGTTCATTTGCATTATTTTGACGGCGGTTACCGTCGTGACAACAGCACACCATACGCGGTTACTGACTGCGCAGCGTGAGCAGCTGGTTCTGGAGCGAGATGCGCTGGATATCGAATGGCGCAACTTGATCCTTGAGGAGAACGCGCTCGGCGACCATAGCCGTGTTGAACGGATCGCAACGGAAAAGCTGCAAATGCAGCATGTCGATCCCTCACAAGAAAATATCGTAGTACAAAAATAAGGATAAACGCGACGCATGAAAGCAGCGGCAAAAACGCACAAACCAAAACGCCAGGAAGAACAAGCCAACTTTATCAGTTGGCGTTTTGCGTTACTGTGCGGCTGTATTTTGCTGGCACTGGGTTTTCTGCTGGGGCGCGTTGCCTGGCTGCAAATCATCGCGCCGGACATGCTGGTGCGTCAGGGTGATATGCGCTCTCTACGCGTCCAGGAAGTGTCTACATCACGCGGAATGATTACCGACCGCTCTGGTCGCCCGCTGGCGGTGAGCGTTCCGGTTAAAGCGATATGGGCCGACCCGAAAGAAGTACATGATGCAGGCGGCGTGAGCGTTGGCGAACGCTGGAGAGCGCTGTCAACCGCGCTGAATCTCCCGCTCGATCAACTGGCTTCCCGCATTAACGCCAACCCGAAAGGGCGCTTCATCTATCTGGCGCGTCAGGTAAACCCTGACATGGCCGACTACATCAAGAAACTGAAGCTGCCAGGTATCCACCTGCGCGAAGAATCCCGCCGTTACTATCCTTCCGGAGAAGTGACTGCTCACCTCATCGGCTTTACTAACGT
Organism: Citrobacter sp. Cpo069; assembly: GCF_030332785.1. NCBI lineage: Bacteria > Pseudomonadati > Pseudomonadota > Gammaproteobacteria > Enterobacterales > Enterobacteriaceae > Citrobacter > Citrobacter sp. Cpo069. Next base: position 141,066 of record NZ_JAOWHD010000045.1, on the reverse strand, counting down.
CGACAGCCAGGGGATTGAAGGCGTAGAGAAGAGCTTCGACAAGTGGCTCACCGGACAACCGGGCGAACGTATTGTACGTAAAGACCGTTATGGCCGCGTCATTGAAGATATCTCCTCTACCGACAGCCAGGCGGCGCATAACCTCGCGTTGAGCATTGATGAGCGTTTACAGGCACTGGTCTACCGTGAACTGAATAACGCCGTGGCGTTCAACAAGGCGGAGTCAGGCAGTGCGGTACTGGTGGATGTAAACACCGGTGAAGTGCTGGCCATGGCCAACAGTCCGTCCTACAACCCGAACAATCTCACCGGTACGCCAAAAGACGCGATGCGTAACCGTACCATCACCGACGTGTTTGAACCGGGTTCTACCGTTAAACCGATGGTGGTGATGACCGCGCTGCAGCGTGGCGTGGTTCGCGAAAATACCGTCCTCAATACTATCCCTTACCGAATTAATGGTCACGAAATCAAAGACGTGGCGCGTTATAGCGAATTAACCCTCACCGGGGTTTTGCAGAAGTCGAGTAACGTCGGTGTTTCCAAGCTGGCGTTAGCGATGCCGTCCTCAGCGTTAGTAGATACTTACTCACGTTTTGGGCTGGGAAAAGCGACCAATTTGGGGTTGGTCGGAGAACGCAGTGGCTTATATCCTCAAAAACAACGGTGGTCTGACATAGAGAGGGCCACCTTCTCTTTCGGCTACGGGCTAATGGTAACGCCGTTACAGTTAGCGCGAGTCTATGCAACGATCGGCAGCTACGGCGTTTATCGTCCACTGTCGATTACCAAAGTTGACCCTCCTGTTCCGGGTGAGCGTATCTTCCCGGAAGATACCGTGCGTACCGTCGTGCATATGATGGAAAGCGTGGCGCTGCCGGGCGGCGGCGGCGTGAAGGCGGCGATTAAAGGCTATCGCATCGCTATTAAAACCGGTACAGCGAAAAAAGTAGGGCCGGATGGCCGCTACATCAACAAATACATTGCTTATACCGCAGGCGTTGCGCCTGCGAGTCAGCCGCGCTTCGCGCTGGTTGTTGTTATCAACGATCCGCAGGCGGGTAAATACTACGGTGGCGCCGTTTCCGCGCCGGTCTTTGGTGCCATCATGGGCGGCGTACTGCGCACCATGAACATCGAGCCGGATGCGCTGACAACGGGCGATAAAAATGAATTTGTGAATAATCAAGGCGAGGCAACAGGTGGCAGATCGTAATTTGCGCGACCTTCTTGCTCCATGGGTGCCGGGTGCACCGGAGCGAGCACTGCGGGAGATGACGCTTGACAGCCGTGTGGCTGCATCAGGCGATCTCTTTGTCGCGGTATTGGGTCATCAGGCGGACGGGCGTCGGTATATCCCGCAGGCGATAGCGCAAGGTGTGGCTGCCATTATTGCAGAAGCAAAAGATGAAGCTACTGATGGTGAAATCCGTGAAATGCATGGCGTTCCGGTCATCTATCTCAGTCAGCTTAACGAACGTTTATCTGCACTGGCGGGCCGTTTTTACCACGAGCCTTCTGAGAAAATGCGTCTGGTCGGTGTAACCGGGACTAACGGTAAAACCACCACCACCCAATTGCTGGCCCAGTGGAGCCAACTGCTTGGCGAAACCAGCGCGGTAATGGGAACAGTAGGTAATGGCCTGCTGGGCAAAGTGATCCCGACGGAAAATACCACCGGTTCAGCCGTTGATGTCCAGCATGTGCTGGCGGGGCTGGCTGCGCAGGGCGCAACGGTTGGCGCGATGGAAGTCTCTTCACACGGCCTGGTTCAGCATCGCGTGGCGGCGCTGAAGTTTGCCGCATCAGTATTTACTAACTTAAGCCGCGACCATCTCGACTACCACGGCGACATGGAACATTACGAAGCCGCGAAATGGCTGCTGTATTCCACGCACCATTGCGGTCAGGCCATCGTCAATGCGGATGATGAAGTCGGTCGTCGCTGGCTGGCGAAACTCCCGGATGCGGTTGCCGTTTCGATGGAAGACCACATCAACCCGAACTGTCATGGTCGTTGGTTAAAAGCGGTTGACGTGAAGTATCACGACAGTGGGGCAACGATTCGTTTTACCTCCTCATGGGGCGACGGCGAAATTGAAAGCCGCCTGATGGGGGCGTTTAACGTCAGCAATCTTTTGCTGGCGCTGGCAACGCTGTTGGCACTGGGCTATCCGTTAGCTGATTTACTGAAAATGGCGACACAATTGCAGCCGGTTTGCGGACGTATGGAAGTGTTCAGCGCGCCGGGTAAAACCACCGTGGTGGTTGATTACGCCCATACGCCAGATGCGCTGGAAAAAGCGCTGCAGGCGGCACGTCTGCACTGTACTGGCAAACTGTGGTGCGTCTTTGGCTGCGGCGGCGATCGCGATAAAGGCAAACGTCCGTTGATGGGCGCAATCGCCGAGCAGTTTGCAGATGTTGTCGTGGTGACTGATGACAACCCGCGTACCGAAGAGCCGCGCGCCATTATTAACGACATTCTGGCGGGTATGCTGGATGCCGGACAGGCGAAGGTGATGGAAGGGCGCGCAGAAGCCGTGACAAACGCCATTATGCAGGCGAAAGAAAACGACGTGGTGCTGGTGGCCGGGAAAGGTCACGAAGATTACCAGATCGTCGGCTCGCAGCGTCTCGACTATTCTGACCGCGTGACCGCAGCGCGTCTGCTGGGGGTTATCGCATGATTAGCGTAACGCTCAGCCAACTGGCGGAGATCCTCCGTGGCGAACTGAAAGGGGCCGATCTGACCCTTGATGCCGTAACAACCGATACGCGTAAAGTGACGCCGGGCTGCCTGTTTGTGGCGCTGAAAGGCGAACGCTTTGATGCCCATGATTTTGCAGACAAAGCGCAAGAGAGCGGGGCGGGTGCGCTGCTGGTCAGCCGCCCGTTGAACACCAACCTGCCGCAGCTCATTGTTAAAGATACGCGTCTGGCGTTTGGTGAACTGGCGGCGTGGGTTCGCGCTCAGGTTCCGGCGCGCGTTGTCGCGCTGACCGGCTCATCCGGTAAAACGTCCGTCAAAGAGATGACGGCTGCCATTCTGAGCCAGTGTGGTAACACCCTATATACCGCGGGCAATCTGAATAACGACATCGGCGTACCGATGACGCTGCTGCGCTTAAATAACGATTACGACTATGCCGTGATTGAGCTCGGCGCCAACCATCAGGGCGAAATCGCCTGGACCGTCGGCCTGACGCGTCCGGAAGCGGCGCTGGTGAACAATCTGGCCGCCGCGCACCTGGAAGGTTTCGGCTCTCTGGCGGGCGTTGCGAAGGCAAAAGGTGAGATTTTTACCGGCCTTTCTGCGAACGGTATCGCCATTATGAATGCCGACAACAACGACTGGTTGAACTGGCAAAGCATCATCGGCGAACGCAAAGTCTGGCGCTTCTCCCCGAATGCGGCCAACAGCGACTTTTCTGCTACCAACGTTCATGTGACCTCGCATGGCACAGAATTTTCTCTGCAAACGCCGACCGGAAGCATTGATGTCCTGCTGCCGTTGCCGGGTCGCCACAATATCGCTAACGCCCTTGCGGCGGCGGCGCTTTCTATGGCGGTAGGCGCGACGCACGAGGCGATCAAAGCGGGTTTGAAGGATCTGCAAGCGGTACCGGGACGTCTGTTCCCGATTCAACTTGCAGAAAATCAGCTGTTGCTGGATGACTCCTATAACGCGAACGTCGGTTCGATGACCGCAGCGGTGCAGGTGCTGTCTGAAATGCCGGGCTATCGCGTATTGGTCGTTGGCGATATGGCAGAGCTTGGCGCAGAAAGTGAAGCATGCCATGTACAGGTAGGTGTTGCTGCGAAAGCAGCAGGTATCGACCGCGTACTGAGTACAGGAAAACTGAGTCAGGCAATTAGCGACGCCAGCGGCGTTGGCGAACATTTTGCGGATAAAAGCGCGCTGGCCGCGCATCTTAAAGCATTGATTGCAGAACATCAGGTCATGACGATTTTAGTGAAGGGTTCACGTAGTGCCGCCATGGAAGAGGTAGTACGCGCATTACAGGAGAATGGGACATGTTAGTTTGGCTGGCCGAACATTTGGTCAAATATTATTCCGGCTTTAACGTCTTTTCCTATCTGACGTTTCGCGCCATCGTCAGCCTGCTGACCGCGCTGTTCATCTCTTTGTGGATGGGCCCGCGCATGATTGCCCGCTTGCAAAAAATGTCCTTTGGACAGGTTGTACGTAACGACGGTCCGGAATCGCACTTTAGTAAACGTGGTACGCCAACCATGGGCGGGATCATGATCCTCACCGCGATTGTTATCTCCGTTCTGTTGTGGGCATATCCGTCGAACCCGTATGTATGGTGCGTGCTGGTGGTATTGATTGGCTACGGCATTATCGGTTTTGTCGATGACTACCGCAAAGTGGTGCGCAAAGATACCAAGGGGTTGATTGCCCGCTGGAAGTACTTCTGGATGTCGGTGATTGCGCTGGGTGTAGCCTTTGCGCTGTACCTCGCCGGTAAAGATACCCCGGCTACCGAGCTGGTGGTGCCGTTCTTTAAAGATGTCATGCCGCAATTGGGGCTGTTCTACGTGCTGCTGGCGTACTTCGTTATTGTGGGTACTGGCAATGCGGTAAACCTCACCGATGGCCTGGATGGTCTGGCGATTATGCCGACCGTGTTCGTGGCCGCAGGTTTTGCGCTGGTGGCATGGGCTACAGGTAACATGAACTTTGCCAACTACCTGCACATTCCCTATTTACGCCATGCCGGTGAACTGGTGATCGTCTGTACGGCGATTGTCGGTGCGGGGTTAGGCTTCCTGTGGTTTAACACCTATCCGGCGCAGGTCTTTATGGGCGACGTCGGTTCTCTGGCGCTGGGCGGCGCGCTGGGCATTATTGCCGTGCTGCTGCGTCAGGAATTCCTGCTGGTAATTATGGGCGGCGTATTTGTTGTGGAAACGCTGTCGGTCATTCTGCAGGTTGGCTCCTTTAAGCTGCGCGGACAGCGCATCTTCCGTATGGCGCCGATTCACCATCACTATGAACTGAAAGGCTGGCCGGAACCGCGCGTAATTGTGCGCTTCTGGATTATTTCGCTGATGCTGGTGCTGATTGGCCTGGCAACGCTGAAGGTACGTTAATCATGGCTGATTACCAGGGTAAAAAAGTCGTCATTATCGGTCTGGGATTGACCGGGCTGTCCTGCGTGGATTTCTTTCTGGCGCGTGGCGTGACGCCGCGTGTGATGGATACCCGCGCAACGCCACCTGGCCTGGATAAATTGCCGGAAGCGGTTGAGCGTCATGTTGGCAGCCTGAATGATGATTGGCTGCTGGCCGCCGATCTCATCGTCGCCAGCCCTGGTATTGCCCTGGCGCATCCTTCTCTGAGCGCCGCTGCTGATGCAGGGATCGAAATTGTCGGTGACATCGAGCTGTTCTGTCGTGAAGCGCAGGCGCCGATCGTCGCGATCACCGGTTCCAACGGGAAAAGCACCGTCACCACGTTGGTGGGAGAAATGGCGAAAGCGGCTGGTGTGAACGTGGGTGTTGGCGGAAATATCGGCCTGCCCGCGCTGATGCTGCTGGATGACGAACGTGAGCTGTATGTACTGGAGCTGTCGAGCTTCCAGCTGGAGACAACCTCCAGCTTACAGGCCGTAGCCGCCACCATTTTGAACGTCACCGAAGATCATATGGACAGGTATCCGTTTGGCTTGCAGCAGTACCGTGCGGCCAAACTGCGCGTCTATGAGAATGCGAAAGTGTGCGTGGTTAATGCCGATGATGCGCTGACCATGCCGATTCGCGGGGCGGATGAGCGCTGCGTGAGCTTTGGCATCAACATGGGTGACTATCATCTCAATCGTCAGCAGGGTGAAACCTGGCTGCGGGTGAAAGGCGAAAAAGTCCTGAACGTGAAAGAGATGACGCTTACCGGCCAGCATAACTATACCAACGCCCTGGCGGCGCTGGCGCTGGCGGATGCTGCGGGTCTGCCGCGGGCATCCAGCCTGAAAGCGCTGACTACCTTTACCGGTCTGGCGCATCGTTTCCAGTTGGTACTGAATCATAACGGTGTGCGTTGGATCAACGATTCAAAAGCCACCAACGTTGGCAGCACCGAAGCGGCACTGAATGGTCTGCACGTTGACGGTACGCTGCACCTGCTGCTGGGCGGCGATGGGAAATCCGCCGACTTTATGCCGCTGCAACGCTACCTGACTGGCGACAACATTCGTCTGTACTGCTTTGGTCGCGATGGCGCGCAGCTTGCTGCTCTGCGTCCTGAGGTTGCGGAACACACTGAAACCATGGAGCAGGCAATGCGTCTGCTCGCACCGCGTGTGAAGCAGGGTGATATGGTGCTGCTGTCGCCAGCCTGCGCCAGCCTTGACCAGTTCAAGAACTTTGAGCAACGCGGTGACGTCTTTACCCGTTTAGCGAAGGAGTTGGGTTGATGCGCTTCTCTCTCCCTCGTCTGAAAATGCCGCGCGTACCGGGACTGGGTGTCCTGGCGTGGATCTTCGCGGCACTTAAAGGCTGGGTGATGGCTTCGCGTGATAAAGACGCGGACAGCTTGATCATGTATGACCGCATGCTGCTGTGGCTGACTTTTGGTCTGGCAGCGATCGGTTTTGTGATGGTGACATCGGCATCGATGCCCGTAGGGCAACGCCTGGCAGGCGATCCTTTCCTGTTTGCTAAGCGTGACGCGCTGTATATCTTCCTCGCGTTCTGTCTGGCGATGGTGACGCTGCGTCTGCCGATGGAGTTCTGGCAAAAGTACAGCACGACGATGCTGATCGCCTCGATCATCATGTTGTTGATCGTGCTGGTGGTGGGGAGCTCCGTTAACGGGGCATCGCGCTGGATCGCGCTGGGTCCACTGCGTATTCAGCCTGCGGAATTCACCAAGCTGTCGCTGTTCTGTTATCTCGCTAACTACCTGGTGCGTAAAGTCGATGAAGTGCGTAATAACCTGCGCGGCTTCTTAAAACCGATGGGTGTGATTCTGGTGCTGGCAGTCTTACTGCTGGCGCAGCCTGACCTTGGTACGGTGGTGGTGCTGTTTGTCACGACGCTGGCGATGCTGTTTCTCGCTGGCGCGAAACTGTGGCAGTTCATTGCCATTATCGGCATGGGGATTTCGGCGGTGGTGCTGCTGATCCTTGCCGAACCGTATCGTATTCGCCGCGTAACCTCCTTCTGGAACCCATGGGAAGATCCGTTTGGCAGCGGCTATCAGTTAACGCAATCGCTGATGGCTTTTGGTCGCGGTGAGGTTTGGGGTCAGGGGTTAGGTAATTCAGTGCAAAAACTGGAGTATTTACCGGAAGCGCACACCGACTTCATCTTCGCCATCATTGGGGAAGAGCTGGGTTATATCGGTGTGGTATTGGCACTTTTAATGGTATTCTTCGTCGCTTTTCGCGCGATGTCGATTGGCCGCAAAGCGCTGGAAATTGACCACCGTTTTTCAGGCTTTTTAGCTTGCTCCATCGGGATTTGGTTTAGCTTCCAGGCCCTGGTAAACGTCGGCGCGGCAGCAGGTATGCTGCCAACAAAAGGTCTGACGTTACCGCTGATCAGTTATGGTGGTTCCAGTTTGTTGATTATGTCGACGGCCATCATGTTTTTGTTACGTATTGATTATGAAACGCGTCTGGAAAAAGCCCAGGCGTTTACACGAGGTGCACGATGAGTGGTCAACCGAAGCGGTTAATGGTGATGGCAGGCGGTACCGGCGGGCATGTGTTCCCGGGGCTGGCGGTTGCGCACCATTTAATGGCCCAGGGCTGGCAGGTTCGTTGGCTGGGCACCGCCGATCGTATGGAAGCGGACTTAGTGCCGAAGCATGGCATTGAAATTGACTTTATTCGCATCTCCGGTTTGCGTGGCAAAGGTGTCAACGCGCTACTTGCCGCCCCCGTGCGTATTTTTAATGCCTGGCGTCAGGCGCGCGCCATCATGAAGCAGTTTAAGCCTGATGTGGTGCTGGGGATGGGCGGCTACGTGTCCGGCCCTGGCGGTCTGGCTGCCTGGTCATTAGGCATTCCGGTTGTCCTGCATGAGCAAAACGGCATTGCGGGATTAACCAACAAGTGGCTGGCGAAGATTGCAACGAAGGTGATGCAGGCTTTTCCTGGCGCTTTCCCGAATGCGGAAGTGGTGGGTAACCCAGTACGCACCGACGTTCTGGCGCTGCCGTTGCCCGAAGCGCGTCTGGCGGGGCGTGAAGGCCCGGTTCGCGTGCTGGTCGTCGGGGGATCTCAGGGCGCACGCGTATTGAACCAGACGATGCCGCAGGTTGCCGCAAAGCTTGGTGACGCGGTGACTATCTGGCATCAGAGTGGCAAAGGCGCGCAGCAAACCGTTGAACAGGCGTATGCCGACGCGGGACAACCGCAGCACAAGGTCACTGAGTTTATTGATGATATGGCAGCAGCCTACGCGTGGGCGGATGTCGTAGTTTGTCGCTCCGGCGCGCTGACGGTAAGCGAAATTGCCGCCGCAGGTTTGCCTGCGCTGTTTGTGCCTTTCCAGCACAAAGACCGACAGCAGTACTGGAATGCGCTGCCGCTGGAGAAAGCGGGCGCCGCAAAAATTCTTGAGCAGCCGCAGTTTACTGTGGATGCCGTCGCTAACACCCTTTCCGGGTGGTCGCGAGAAACCTTATTAACCATGGCAGAACGTGCGCGCGCCGCTTCCATTCCGGATGCTACAGAGCGCGTTGCTAATGAAGTGAGCCGGGCTGCCCGGGCGTAATTGTGGTGATGCCTTTTGCATCGCATGAACTAAGAAGTTAATGGCTAAAGAATGAATACACAACAACTGGCAAAACTGCGTTCCATCGTGCCCGAAATGCGTCGCGTTCGGCACATTCACTTTGTCGGCATCGGTGGTGCTGGTATGGGCGGTATTGCCGAAGTTTTGGCCAACGAAGGTTATCAGATCAGCGGTTCTGACTTAGCGCCGAACCCGGTGACGCAGCAGTTGACGAATCTGGGCGCCACGATTTTCTTCAACCATCGCCCGGAAAACGTGCGCGATGCGAGCGTGGTGGTGGTATCCAGCGCCATTTCTGCGGATAACCCGGAAATTGTTGCGGCGCATGAAGCGCGCATTCCGGTGATCCGTCGTGCTGAAATGCTGGCGGAGTTAATGCGTTTTCGTCACGGTATCGCCATTGCCGGGACGCACGGTAAAACCACGACCACAGCGATGGTCTCCAGTATCTACGCGGAAGCGGGGCTGGATCCGACGTTTGTCAACGGCGGTCTGGTGAAGGCCGCAGGCGTCCATGCGCGTCTGGGTCATAGCCGTTATTTAATAGCGGAGGCGGATGAGAGCGATGCGTCGTTCCTGCATTTGCAGCCGATGGTAGCGATTGTTACCAATATCGAAGCCGATCATATGGATACCTACCATGGCGACTTCGAAAATTTAAAGCAGACGTTTATTAATTTCCTGCATAACTTGCCGTTTTATGGTCGTGCGGTGATGTGCGTTGACGATCCGGTGATCCGCGAGTTGTTGCCGCGAGTTGGTCGTCAAACCACAACCTATGGTTTCAGCGATGATGCTGATGTGCGCGTCGAAGATTACCAGCAGATTGGTCCACAAGGACACTTCACACTGCTGCGTCAGGGGATGGCCGATTTACGCGTGACGTTGAACGCACCGGGCCGTCACAATGCGCTGAACGCGGCGGCGGCGGTAGCAGTTGCAACAGAAGAAGGCATTGAAGACGACGCAATTCTGCGCGCGCTGGAAAGTTTCCAGGGCACCGGACGACGTTTTGACTTCCTCGGCGAATTCCCGCTTGAGCCGGTAAACGGTAAAGCCGGGACGGCGATGCTGGTGGATGATTATGGTCATCACCCTACGGAAGTGGATGCCACAATTAAAGCTGCACGCGCGGGCTGGCCGGACAAAAATTTGGTGATGCTGTTCCAGCCGCACCGCTTTACGCGTACTCGCGATCTGTATGACGACTTTGCCAACGTGCTGACTCAGGTCGATGCGCTGTTGATGCTGGATGTGTACGCCGCGGGTGAAGCCGCGATTCCAGGAGCCGACAGTCGCTCGCTGTGCCGTACGATCCGTGGTCGCGGTAAGATCGACCCGATTCTGGTATCCGATCCGGCTCAGGTGGCAGACATGCTGGCGCCGGTATTAACCGGCAACGATCTGATTTTGGTGCAGGGCGCAGGAAATATCGGCAAAATCGCGCGTTCCTTAGCTGAAATCAAACTGAAGCCGCAAAACCCGGAGGAAGAACAACATGGCTGATAAAATCGCGGTCCTGTTAGGGGGAACCTCCGCAGAGCGTGACGTTTCGCTGAATTCCGGCGCGGCCGTACTGGCAGGGTTACGCGAAGGTGGTGTGGATGCTCATCCAATTGACCCAAAAGAGGTCGATGTCACGCTTTTGAAATCGATGGGTTTTCAAAAGGTGTTTATTGCGCTGCACGGTCGTGGTGGTGAAGATGGCACGTTGCAGGGCATGCTGGAGCTGATTGGTCTGCCGTACACCGGTAGTGGCGTCATGGCTTCTGCGATTTCGATGGACAAACTGCGCAGCAAACTGTTGTGGCAGGGGGCTGGTTTACCGGTCGCGCCTTGGGTCGCATTGACCCGCGCTGAGTTCGAAAAAGGCCTTAATGATGAGGTGGTTACGGAGATTTCTGCGCTAGGTTTGCCGCTGATTGTGAAGCCCAGCCGTGAAGGCTCAAGCGTAGGGATGTCAAAAGTTGAAGAAGAAAATGCTTTGCATGGTGCATTAGCATTGGCTTTTCAGCATGATGAAGAAGTACTGATCGAAAAATGGCTCAGTGGCCCGGAATTTACAGTTGCGATACTTGGTGAAGAAATTTTACCGTCAATACGTATCCAACCTGCGGGAACCTTCTATGATTATGAGGCGAAGTATCTCTCTGATGAGACACAATATTTCTGCCCTGCCGGTCTGGAAGTCGAACAAGAGGCCCGTTTACAGGAATTAGTCCTGAAAGCGTGGACCACATTGGGCTGTAAAGGTTGGGGTCGCATTGACGTCATGCTGGACAGCGATGGCCAGTTTTATCTGCTGGAAGCGAATACCTCTCCGGGTATGACCAGCCACAGTCTGGTGCCGATGGCGGCGCGTCAGGCGGGCCTGAGCTTCTCGCAGTTGGTGGTAAGAATTCTGGAGTTGGCGGACTGATATGTCGCAGGCTGCGCTGAACACGCGAAACGGTGATGAAGAAGAAGTAAACTCCTCACGCCGCAATAATGGAACGCGTCTTGCAGGAATATTGTTCCTGCTGACAGTGCTGTGCACCGTGTTTGTCAGCGGCTGGGTAGTGTTGGGATGGATGGAAGATGCGCAACGTTTGCCTTTATCGAAACTGGTGTTAACCGGCGAACGACATTACACGCGCAATGACGATATTCGTCAGTCCATTTTGGCGCTGGGCGCTCCGGGAACCTTTATGACTCAGGATGTGAATATCATTCAGAGTCAAATTGAACGCCTCCCCTGGATTAAACAGGCGAGCGTCAGAAAGCAATGGCCCGATGAATTGAAGATTCATCTGGTTGAATATGTGCCCATTGCGCGTTGGAATGACCAACATATGGTGGATGCTGAAGGAAATACATTCAGTGTTCCAACCGGTCGGGCCAATAAGCAGGTATTACCTATGTTGTATGGACCGGAAGGCAGCGCAAGTGAAGTGTTGCAAGGGTTCCGCGATATGGGGCAGGTGCTGGCTAAGGATAGATTCACCCTGAAGGAAGCGGCGATGACCGCTCGTCGTTCCTGGCAGTTGACGCTGAATAACGATATTAAGCTGAATCTGGGCAGGGGCGATACGATAAAACGTTTGGCTCGCTTTGTGGAACTCTACCCGGTTTTACAGCAGCAGGCGCAAACCGATGGCAAACGGATTAGCTACGTTGATTTGCGTTATGACTCAGGAGCGGCAGTAGGCTGGGTTCCCTTGCCTCCTGAGGAATCTAATCAGCAACAGAATCAGGCACAGGCAGAACAACAATGATCAAGGCGACGGACAGAAAACTGGTAGTTGGACTGGAGATTGGCACCGCGAAGGTAGCCGCTTTAGTAGGGGAAGTTCTGCCCGACGGTATGGTCAATATCATTGGCGTGGGCAGTTGCCCATCGCGAGGTATGGATAAAGGCGGGGTGAATGACCTTGAGTCAGTGGTGAAGTGCGTACAGCGCGCCATTGACCAGGCTGAACTGATGGCAGATTGCCAGATTTCCTCGGTGTATCTGGCACTTTCCGGTAAACATATTAGCTGTCAAAATGAAATTGGTATGGTGCCCATTTCCGAAGAGGAAGTGACGCAGGAAGATGTGGAAAACGTGGTACATACGGCAAAATCCGTACGCGTTCGCGATGAACATCGTGTTCTGCACGTTATTCCGCAGGAATACGCCATCGACTACCAGGAAGGCATTAAAAATCCGGTCGGTCTTTCCGGCGTGCGTATGCAGGCAAAAGTCCATCTTATTACCTGCCACAACGACATGGCGAAGAACATTGTCAAAGCCGTTGAACGTTGTGGTCTGAAAGTTGACCAACTGATTTTTGCCGGGTTGGCAGCCAGTTATTCCGTGTTGACGGAAGATGAACGTGAGCTGGGTGTCTGCGTGGTGGATATTGGTGGTGGTACAATGGACATCGCCGTTTATACTGGCGGGGCGTTGCGCCACACTAAAGTTATCCCTTATGCAGGGAATGTAGTGACCAGCGATATCGCGTATGCCTTTGGTACGCCGCCGAGCGATGCTGAAGCCATCAAAGTGCGTCATGGTTGCGCGCTGGGCTCCATCGTGGGTAAAGACGAAAGCGTTGAAGTGCCAAGCGTAGGTGGTCGTCCACCGCGTAGCCTGCAACGTCAGACCCTGGCAGAGGTCATTGAGCCGCGTTATACCGAGCTGCTCAACCTGGTCAACGAAGAAATTTTGCAATTACAAGAACAGCTTCGCCAGCAGGGTGTGAAACATCATCTGGCGGCGGGGATTGTGTTAACCGGTGGCGCTGCGCAAATTGAAGGTCTTGCGGCCTGCGCACAGCGCGTGTTCCATACGCAAGTACGTATTGGCGCACCGCTGAATATCACTGGTCTGACGGATTATGCCCAGGAGCCTTATTATTCAACGGCAGTGGGGCTGCTTCACTACGGGAAAGAATCCCATTTGAGTGGTGAGGCTGAAGTAGAAAAACGCGTTACGGCATCAGTTGGCTCGTGGATCAAACGACTCAATAGCTGGCTGCGAAAAGAGTTTTAATTTTTAAAGAGACCAACGCACATTAACGGTCTCAGGCGACAGGCACAACGGAGAGAGAAACTATGTTTGAACCTATGGAACTTACCAATGACGCGGTGATTAAAGTCATCGGCGTCGGCGGCGGCGGCGGTAATGCCGTTGAACACATGGTGCGCGAGCGCATCGAAGGTGTTGAATTCTTCGCGGTGAATACCGACGCTCAGGCGTTGCGTAAAACGGCGGTTGGACAGACCATTCAGATTGGTAGCGGCATCACCAAAGGTCTGGGCGCGGGTGCAAACCCGGAAGTAGGCCGTAATGCGGCAGACGAAGATCGTGAAGCTCTGCGTGCAGCGCTTGACGGCGCAGATATGGTGTTTATCGCAGCTGGCATGGGCGGCGGTACCGGTACCGGTGCAGCGCCAGTGGTTGCTGAAGTAGCAAAAGATTTAGGTATTCTGACCGTTGCTGTCGTGACTAAGCCTTTCAACTTTGAAGGTAAGAAGCGTATGGCATTCGCGGAGCAGGGTATCACCGAGCTGTCCAAACATGTGGACTCTCTGATTACTATTCCGAATGACAAACTGCTGAAAGTGCTGGGTCGCGGTATCTCCCTGCTGGATGCGTTTGGCGCAGCGAACGACGTGCTGAAAGGCGCAGTCCAGGGTATCGCTGAACTGATTACTCGTCCGGGCCTGATGAACGTCGACTTTGCAGACGTGCGCACCGTGATGTCCGAAATGGGCTACGCGATGATGGGTTCAGGCGTGGCAAGCGGTGAAGACCGTGCAGAAGAAGCGGCTGAAATGGCTATCTCTTCTCCGCTGCTGGAAGACATCGATCTGTCTGGTGCGCGCGGCGTGCTGGTCAACATTACTGCGGGCTTCGACCTGCGTCTGGATGAGTTCGAAACCGTCGGTAACACGATTCGTGCCTTTGCATCGGATAATGCGACCGTGGTTATCGGTACCTCCCTGGACCCGGATATGAACGACGAACTGCGCGTGACCGTTGTTGCAACTGGAATTGGTATGGACAAACGTCCTGAAATCACTCTGGTGACCAACAAGCAGGTACAGCAGCCGGTAATGGATCGTTACCAGCAGCACGGCATGGCGCCGTTGACGCAAGAGCAGAAACCGGTAGCGAAAGTGGTTAACGACAATACGCCGCAAACCACCAAAGAGCCGGATTATCTGGATATCCCAGCATTCCTGCGTAAGCAAGCTGATTAAGAATTAGCTGGAATTTGGGAATTGTGGCTCTTTGTGCTAAACTGGCCCACCGAATGTATAGTACACTTCGGTTGGATAGGTAATTTGGCGAGATTATACGATGATCAAACAAAGGACTCTTAAACGTATCGTTCAGGCGACTGGCGTCGGTTTGCATACCGGCAAAAAAGTCACCCTGACATTACGCCCTGCGCCGGCCAACACCGGGGTCATCTATCGTCGCACCGACTTGAATCCTCCGGTAGATTTCCCGGCCGATGCCAAATCTGTGCGTGATACCATGCTCTGTACGTGTCTGGTCAATGAGCATGATGTACGGATTTCAACCGTAGAGCACCTTAATGCTGCTCTGGCGGGTTTAGGTATCGATAACATCGTTATTGAAGTTAACGCACCGGAAATCCCGATCATGGATGGCAGTGCCGCTCCGTTCGTTTATCTGCTGCTTGATGCAGGTATTGAAGAACTGAGCAGCGCCAAAAAATTTGTTCGCATCAAAGAGACCGTTCGTGTCGAAGATGGCGATAAGTGGGCTGAGTTCAAGCCGTATAATGGTTTTACGTTGGATTTCACCATCGACTTTAACCATCCGGCGATCGACTCCAGCACGCAGCGCTACGCGATGAACTTCTCTGCGGATGCGTTCATGCGTCAGATCAGCCGTGCGCGTACTTTCGGCTTCATGCGTGATATCGAATATCTGCAGTCCCGCGGCCTGTGCCTGGGCGGCAGCTTCGATTGTGCCATCGTTGTTGACGATTATCGCGTATTGAACGAAGACGGCCTGCGTTTTGAAGATGAATTCGTTCGTCACAAAATGCTCGACGCGATCGGTGACTTGTTCATGTGTGGTCACAACATTATTGGTGCATTTACCGCGTATAAATCCGGTCATGCATTGAATAACAAACTGTTGCAGGCGGTCCTGGCAAAACAGGAAGCCTGGGAATATGTGACCTTCCAGGACGATGCAGAACTGCCGTTGGCGTTCAAAGCACCATCGACCGTACTGGCATAACGACATACGTTGTCGCATAAATTCGACTGGTAAATCTGGCACTCTCTCCGGCCAGGTGAGCCAGTCGTTTTTTTATCTTCCGAGTGCAAACCACCTTATCTGAAGCGACTTTTTCCCCACAGGTAGATTAAAATACCGTTCGATCGCTGCTTTCTTAAGCATATTTACCCGCGACTTGCTGTCATTACTGCTGTGGTGCGAACGCATTAATGGTAAGATTTGTGCGCAAAAAATGGTTTTGCAT
The DNA here is from genome assembly GCF_030332785.1 of Citrobacter sp. Cpo069. Taxonomy (NCBI): domain Bacteria; kingdom Pseudomonadati; phylum Pseudomonadota; class Gammaproteobacteria; order Enterobacterales; family Enterobacteriaceae; genus Citrobacter; species Citrobacter sp. Cpo069. Next base: position 125,308 of record NZ_JAOWHD010000045.1, on the reverse strand, counting down.
TTGTAACCCCAAACGCAGGGTATATCAGGTGGCAATAACGTGAGTGGAATACTGACGCGCTGGCGACAGTTAGGCAGACGGTACTTCTGGCCGCATCTCCTGTTGGGGATGGTCGCGGCTAGTTTTGGCCTGCCCGCGCTCGGTAATGCTGCTGAACCTAATACCCCCGCGAAGGCGACCGCCAGCAATCACGATCAAGGCGCTAAAGTTAACTTTAGCCAGCTTGCTTTGCTGGAAGCGACTAATCGCCGCCCAAATTTTACCGTCGATTACTGGCATCAACATGCCATTCGTACGGTTATCCGCCATCTTTCTTTTGCCATGGCGCCTCAGGCGTTGCCCGTTGCCGAAGAGCCATTGCCAATCCAGGCGCACCATCTTGCGTTACTGAATACGCTCAGCGCGATGCTGACGCAGGAAGGCACTCCGCCCGCGACAGTAAGTCGCGTGACATACGCACACTTTACCTCTCAGGCCGCGTTTAGCGTTCCGGTCTGGATCAGCCAGCTGCAGGGTATCCGCGCTGGTCCTCAACGCCTCAGCTAAAAAAGAACCTTCCAACTTATAATTTTTGACTCCGCACCGCGGGGCGTTTGAGATTTTATTATGCTAATCAAATTATTAACGAAAGTATTCGGTAGCCGTAACGAGCGTACGCTGCGTCGTATGCGTAAAGTGGTCAATGTCATCAACGCGATGGAACCGGAGATGGAAAAACTCTCCGATGATGAACTGAAAGCGAAGACCGCTGAATTCCGCGCCCGTCTGGAAAAAGGTGCCAGCGTTGAGAGCCTGATCCCGGAAGCGTTCGCAGTAGTGCGTGAAGCGAGTAAACGCGTGTTCGGTATGCGTCACTTCGACGTTCAACTGCTGGGCGGTATGGTGCTTAACGATCGCTGCATCGCGGAAATGCGTACTGGTGAAGGTAAAACCCTTACCGCGACGCTGCCAGCCTACCTGAACGCATTAAGCGGGAAGGGCGTACACGTGGTTACCGTGAACGACTACCTGGCTCAGCGTGACGCCGAAAATAACCGCCCGCTGTTTGAATTCCTCGGCATGACCGTGGGTATCAACATGTCTGGCCTGCCTGCGCCAGCCAAGCGTGAAGCCTACAATGCCGATATTACTTACGGTACCAACAACGAATACGGCTTTGACTACCTGCGCGACAACATGGCGTTTAGCCCGGAAGAGCGCGTTCAGCGAAAACTGCACTATGCGCTGGTCGATGAAGTCGACTCCATCCTGATCGATGAAGCGCGTACACCGCTGATCATTTCCGGTCCGGCTGAAGACAGCTCGGAAATGTACAAAAAAGTGAATAAAATCATCCCGCACCTGATCCGTCAGGAGAAGGAAGATTCCGACACGTTCCAGGGCGAAGGGCACTTCTCAGTTGATGAGAAAGCGCGCCAGGTTAACCTGACCGAACGTGGTCTGGTACTGATTGAAGAGCTGCTGGTTAACGAAGGCATTATGGACGAGGGCGAGTCACTGTACTCTCCAGGCAACATTATGCTGATGCACCACGTGACTGCCGCACTGCGTGCGCACGTGCTGTTTACCCGCGACGTAGACTACATCGTGAAAGACGGCGAAGTTATCATCGTCGATGAACACACCGGTCGTACCATGCAGGGGCGTCGCTGGTCCGATGGTCTGCACCAGGCTGTTGAAGCTAAAGAAGGCGTAGAGATCCAGAACGAGAACCAGACGCTGGCATCTATTACCTTCCAGAACTACTTCCGTTTGTACGAAAAACTGGCCGGCATGACCGGTACAGCCGACACTGAAGCATTTGAATTTAGCTCCATCTACAAACTGGATACCGTGGTTGTGCCGACCAACCGTCCGATGATCCGTAAGGATTTACCGGATCTGGTGTACATGACCGAAGCGGAAAAAATTCAGGCGATCATTGAAGATATTAAAGAGCGTACCGCAAATGGCCAGCCGGTGCTGGTAGGTACTATCTCCATTGAAAAATCGGAAGTAGTGTCTAACGAGCTGAGCAAAGCGGGTATCAAACACAATGTTCTGAACGCCAAGTTCCACGCCAACGAAGCTGCAATCGTCGCCCAGGCGGGTTACCCGTCAGCCGTGACTATCGCGACGAACATGGCCGGTCGTGGTACCGATATCGTGCTGGGCGGTAGCTGGCAGGCGGAAGTTGCCGAGCTGGAAAACCCAACTCCGGAACAAATCGCGCAGATTAAAGCCGAGTGGCAGGTTCGCCATGACGCGGTATTAGCTGCCGGTGGCTTGCATATTATTGGTACCGAGCGTCACGAATCTCGCCGTATCGATAACCAGCTGCGTGGTCGTTCGGGTCGTCAGGGTGATGCGGGCTCTTCCCGTTTCTATCTGTCGATGGAAGATGCGCTGATGCGTATTTTTGCCTCTGACCGCGTGTCAGGCATGATGCGTAAACTGGGTATGAAGCCTGGCGAAGCCATTGAACACCCATGGGTGACCAAAGCAATTGCTAACGCACAGCGTAAAGTGGAAAGCCGCAACTTCGATATTCGTAAGCAGCTGCTGGAATATGATGACGTTGCCAACGATCAGCGTCGTGCTATCTACACCCAGCGTAACGAACTGCTGGACGTAACTGACGTTAGCGAAACCATCAACAGCATCCGTGAAGATGTCTTCAAAGCAACTATTGATGCCTATATTCCGCCGCAGTCTCTGGAAGAAATGTGGGATATCCCGGGTCTGCAGGAACGTCTGAAAAACGACTTCGATCTTGAGATGCCGATTTCAGAGTGGCTGGATAAAGAGCCTGAGCTGCACGAAGAAACGCTGCGTGAACGTATCCTGGCAAACGCCATCGAAGTTTATCAGCGTAAAGAAGAAGTTGTGGGCGCGGAGATGATGCGTCACTTCGAAAAAGGCGTGATGCTGCAAACTCTCGACTCTCTGTGGAAAGAGCACCTTGCTGCGATGGACTATCTGCGTCAGGGTATCCACCTGCGTGGTTATGCGCAAAAAGATCCGAAGCAGGAATACAAGCGTGAATCCTTCTCTATGTTTGCGTCAATGCTGGAATCACTGAAATACGAAGTGATCAGCACCCTGAGCAAAGTTCAGGTGCGTATGCCTGAAGAAGTCGAAGCCATGGAGCAGCAGCGTCGTGAAGAAGCTGAGCGCTTAGCGCAGATGCAGCAGTTGAGTCATAAAGGCGACGATTCTGCCGCAGCAGAAGAGCTGGCAGCACAAACCGGCGATCGTAAAGTGGGTCGTAACGATCCGTGTCCTTGCGGCTCTGGCAAAAAATACAAACAGTGCCACGGCCGTCTGAGCTAAGAAAATAACTTACTGAAAAGGCGCAGAATTCTGCGCCTTTTTTATGGACGATAAAGATGAAAATACTGCAAATCGCCGTCGGGATTATTCGTAATCAGCAACATGAAATTTTTATCACCCAGCGTGCGGCTGATGCCCACATGGCAAATAAGCTGGAATTCCCCGGCGGGAAAATTGAAGCGGGCGAAACGCCGGAGCAGGCGCTGATTCGCGAGCTACAGGAAGAAGTGGGGATCACGCCGACTCAAAGCTCATTGTTCGAAAAGCTGGAGTATCAGTTTCCGGACAGGCATATCACTCTGTGGTTCTGGCTGGTTGAAAGCTGGGAAGGCGAGCCGTGGGGAAAAGAGGGGCAACCGGCGCAGTGGATTGCGCAAGATGCTCTGAATGCGCAGGATTTCCCGCCCGCGAATGCACCGGTCATTGAAAAGCTGATAGCTGGCTAATGGTGCTGTAGGCCGGATAAGGCAACGCCGCATCCGGCAAATTATGGCGGGGCGCTACGCTTGCCCGCCCTACGTTTTAGTTCGTAGGCCTGATAAGCGCAGCGCCATCAGGCAAAACAACATAAAATGCCGGGTGCGGCGTTGCCTAATCCGACCCACCGTTTTAGCAGAATTACTTCTGTTCTTCACTCCAGTCGTCGCTTTCTGACAGATCACCAGAGCTTGGGATGCGTTTCTCTTCTGCGGCCCACTCTCCCAGATCGATTAACTGGCAGCGCTTGCTGCAGAATGGGCGAAACGGACTGACCTCAGCCCATACTACAGGCTTGCCGCAGGTTGGGCAGTTGACGATGGTTTGTTCAGACATGTTGACTCCTTAACAGCACGCCAGTTCAAAATCGAGGCGCTCAGGCACCTGACCATTCTCGCTATCCAGCGGCATAAAGCGGATGGCAAAACGGCTCTTATGACCAGAGATTTGCGGATAAAGCAGCGAATCAAGCGGCAGCTGCAAGCGCAGCAGATCTGCATCTTCGCCGTTGTCCTGATAAAAACCATTCAGGCTGGTTTGCTTACGAAACGGCGCTGAGTTGCGAATTAAATCCAGTACCAGCGACAGCGCCTGGTTGAGCGGATTCAGGCTGGCAAGCCAGGTTTCAACCTGCGCGTCACGATGCGACTGTGCCAGGTGTAACCAGATATGCAGAGTCGGCAGATCGAAACTGCAGCACCCGCCAGGAATACTTAAACGCTGACGTACGAGACCAATCAGACGATCTTCGCGCAGCGTCTGTCCAATACGCGGGGCAGAAATCAGAATGCTGCCTGCACTTTTTAGCTGCTGACGCAAAGAGTCGATTCTGCTTTGATCGACGCCGGGAACTTCGACCCAGGCCTGGAGTTTACGCTGCTGTCGCTCCAGTTCTTTGAGGAGTTCGGTACGGACTTCGCCGCGTTCAAATACATCCAGCAAATCTCCGATATTGCGGAAAAAATGCAGAGCGCCGGCATGATCAGTAATGGGCAAATTAACGGAGAGCTGTTGGATTAAAAACTCAATGCGCAGCCATGTACGCATCTTCTCATTGAGAGGGTGTTCAAAAAGGACCTGGGTGTGCATTACGGTTTTTCCTGTGAGACAAACTGCGACGCGCATTGCAAATAGAGCGCGTGCAGGCGGGCGACATCCGAGGCGATGGCTTCCGGTGCGCCATTATTATCAATAACATCGTCTGCCACGGCCAGCCGCGCTTCACGCGTTGCCTGGGCAGCAAGAATTTGTTCAACATGCTCACGCGTGACGTCATCACGCTGCATGGTGCGTCTGAGCTGGGTTTCGGGGGTGACATCCACCACGAGTACGCGGTCGGCTTTTTTATACAGCGAATTTTCCACCAGCAAAGGGACAACCCATAGCAGATAAGGAGAGGTTGCTTGCTGAAACTGACGCTGGGTTTCCTGCTGAATAAGCGGATGAAGCAGAGCATTCAGCCAGCTTTTCTCCTCAGGATTGGAAAAAATGCGTTCGCGTAAAATGCGTCGCTGCAACGATCCGTCTGCGGCTATAACGTCGGAACCAAAATGTTCTTCGATCGCCTTAAGAGCAGGTGTGCCGGGTTCAACCACCTGGCGCGCAATAATATCTGCATCAATGACGTTTATTCCGAGGTCAGCGAACGCATTTGCAACGGTGCTTTTACCACTGCCAATGCCGCCGGTTAAGGCTACCGTATACCTCATAGATGCCGATCCTGGAGTTTAAGTTTGATTATCAAACAGTTAAAAGTTATGCGTGCGAAGGCGAGGCTGCTGCAGGATTAACCTACTATTCGCCAGGTAAATTTATGGGATTGTAGCGTAAAAAAAGAGAATTTCGCAGTCTTGCGCGGCATTGATTAGTGCGTATGATAGCGTCACTGGAGTTGTGAGTTTCGATTTTTCGCCATTAACCCCAGGAATCCGCACATGCGTATCGAAGAAGATCTGAAGTTAGGTTTCAAAGACGTTCTTATCCGCCCTAAGCGTTCTACTCTCAAAAGCCGTTCCGATGTTGAGCTGGAACGTCAATTTACCTTTAAGCATTCAGGTCAGACCTGGTCCGGCGTACCTATTATTGCCGCGAACATGGACACTGTCGGGACGTTTGCCATGGCAACGGCACTGGCTTCCTTCGACATCCTGACCGCTGTGCACAAACACTATTCTGTTGAAGACTGGGCCGCCTTCATCGCAGAGAGCTCTGCCGATGTGCTCAAACACGTAATGGTTTCAACCGGTACGTCTGATGCAGATTTCGAAAAAACTAAACAGATTCTGGCGCTCAACCCCGCGTTGAACTTTATCTGCATTGATGTGGCCAATGGCTACTCAGAGCATTTTGTTCAGTTCGTGTCGAAAGCGCGTGAAGCATGGCCGACTAAAACGATCTGTGCGGGCAATGTGGTCACCGGTGAAATGTGTGAAGAGCTGGTGCTTTCCGGTGCTGATATTGTCAAAGTCGGCATTGGCCCAGGTTCTGTATGTACCACGCGTGTAAAAACCGGCGTTGGCTATCCACAGCTTTCTGCGGTTATTGAATGCGCCGATGCAGCCCACGGTCTGGGTGGAATGATTGTCAGCGACGGCGGCTGCACAATGCCGGGTGACGTGGCAAAAGCGTTCGGTGGCGGTGCAGACTTCGTGATGCTCGGCGGCATGCTGGCTGGTCATGAAGAAAGTGGCGGCAAAATTGTTGAAGAGAACGGTGAGAAATTCATGCTGTTCTACGGTATGAGCTCTGAATCTGCCATGACGCGTCACGTAGGTGGTGTTGCACAGTACCGCGCTGCAGAAGGTAAAACCGTCAAGCTGCCACTGCGCGGCCCGGTTGATAATACCGCTCGCGATATCCTTGGCGGTTTGCGTTCTGCTTGTACCTATGTGGGCGCATCCCGTCTGAAAGAGCTGACCAAACGTACAACATTTATTCGTGTACAGGAACAAGAAAACCGTGTTTTCAATAGCCTGTAAGAACAGCTAGTTCTGTGAAATGCCGGATGGCGTTACGCCGCCATCCGGCATTTGAATCTATCCCGCCCCGCTCATCGCATCTCCCAGATGGAAAATCGGTAAATACATCGCGACGACCAGCGTACCGATGATAAGCCCCGTAATGACCAGCAACGCAGGCTCAAGTAATGCAGCCAAATTCTCAGCCTGAGCCAGGGTTTTCTCGCCATGGTGATGAGCAAGATTGCGCAGCATTGCATCCAGCGAGCCGGAAGCTTCACCCGTTCTGACCAGCTGTATACACAATGGGCTGAATTCACCGCTATTTTTAAGCGCTAACCAGATCGGTTTTCCAGAGCTGATGTCCTGCTGAACCAGTGCTAAACGTTGCGACCAGAAAGGGTTAGCCAGCGTTTCGGTAACGCTCTCAAGACCCTGCAAAAAGGGAATGCCCGCATTTTGCGTTAACGCCAGAACAGTGAATATCTGCGTGAGTTTTTGCCCTCTCACTATCGGCCCTATGACCGGGAGGCTGAGCAGCAATTTCTGGCGCAGAATGAGCCAGTACGGTTTCTGCTTTATCAAATGATGTGTGGCAACTGCTACCAGGCCAAGCGCTACCGCCAGCCATCCCCATTGGCTGCTACAGTGTGCGATGGTAATAATCCACTGAGTGAGCGCCGGTAGCGGGGTGTTGAACGTCTGGTAGATAGCGGCAAACTCAGGGAGTACAAACTGCAGCATCGCAAATACGACCATCACCGCCATTGTTATGATGATGATCGGATAGCGCAGGGATTTTTTAACTTTATCAGCAAGTTGCTGTTGTTTCTTTTGCTGGTAGGCGAGTTCAAAACAGCAGTCGTCCAGCTTACCCGTAAGTTCTCCGGTACGGATCATTGCCTGGTAAAGGGGCGGAAAAACGTGTTGCCATTGTGATAACGAGGCGGAGAGGGTTATGCCCTGTTCCATATCGTAAGCCAGCGTACGCAGTAGCGCCTGCCATTGACTGCTGGGATGCTGTTCAGCAAGCAGAGCTAGCCCTGTTGAGAGCGTTAACCCTGCCTTTAGCAATGTCGCCAACTGGTGTATGGTTTCGGCACTTCTTGTACGGCTCCAGTGCGAGATTTTGACACGCATACGTTTAATGCGCAGCGGCGTAATCTGTTGTTCCTCAAGAGCCAGCATCAATGACGGTCGGGTATCGGCCCATAGCGTTCCTTCCAGCGATTTACCTTCGTTGTTAATGCCTTGCCAGCACCAAAGCTGTTTAGCGGACATGAGGCATGCCCAGTACACGAATCAGCTCTTCAAATGTCGTTAACCCTTGCTTGACGGCCTGACAGCCATTCTCGAAAAGCGTTCTCATTCCTGATTGCTGAGCATCAGATTCCACTTCGTCTACTGATGTGCCACTGGCAATACTCTGACGTAATGCCGGAGTAACAGGGAGCACTTCAAACAATGCCGTACGGCCATAAAATCCGTGATAACAATGTTTGCAGCCAAGGGCCTGCCAATTCGGTAGTGGTGTAGGCCAGACAGTTTTCGGGAGCGTGATAGGCGTACTCTGACGTTGTCGGCAATGGGGGCACAACTTTCTGACCAACCGCTGTGCAATAACGAGCGTCAGCGCGGAGGCGATCATCCAGCGTGCGACACCCATTTGTTGCAGGCGCACCAGCGTTTCACTGGTGGAATTGGTATGCAGCGTAGAAAGAACCAGATGGCCGGTTTGTGCGGCTTTAAGGGCTATTTCGGCCGTTTCGCCATCGCGGATTTCACCCACCATGATAATGTCGGGATCCTGGCGCAGCAGAGCACGTAAGACTCCCTGAAAAGTCAAACCGGCGCGTGGGTGAATTTGCGTCTGGTTGAGACCTGCGATCGGGATCTCTACCGGATCCTCCACGCTACAAAGATTCACATCCGGGGTGTTTCGGGTTTGCAGCGCACTGTACAGCGTGACCGTTTTACCGCTTCCGGTAGGCCCGGTAACCAGAATCAGCCCCTGAGGCTGCTGCAAGGCTTGCGAAAATGCGGCCAGCTGCGCGTCTTGCATTCCCAGCGCCGCGATCTCCAGTGACTGATCGACCTGATGAAGTAGCCGTAACACGACTTTTTCGCCGTAGCGACAGGGCAGAGTGGCGATGCGAAACGAGACCGGCTCTCCTGAAATCTCAACGGTAAATTGTCCGTCTTGTGGAAGCCGATGCTCGGCGATATCCAGGCTGCCTAATACTTTTAACCTTGCGGTGATGGCAGTGCCCATCTCGGTCGTGACTTCCGGTAAAGCGTGAAGCACGCCATCTACGCGTAATCTGATTCGATAGTGATTTTCTTCGGGTTCAAAATGAATATCAGAAGCCCGTTGCGTCAGAGCGGAATGAAACGTCTGATTCAGCAAGTCTGCCGCGCTGGCGCTGCTTTTCGTGACTACTGCCGGGAGCATTTTCTGCGGTGTATGCGTGTGGCCTTCCATTTGCTGACGTGTCCAGCAGACAATGTCGATGCGTCGGGTGGTGGCAAAATGCAGCGCATCCAGCAGTTCGTGTGATGGGGCGTCTACGACGGCGATATGCACCACTTCATTGTCTGCATCCAGTAATATTGCCTGATAACGTTGGCATAGTGCCGTAAGTTGGGTGGTATTCATCTCTGTTCCTTAGTGGGTATCAAAGCGGAAAACGTCTTCACAGGCCTGCTGCAATGCGCTGTCGTTCTGGATGACGCAGTTTCGGTTCCAGCCGGTAATGCCGTTGGCATTGTCCCAACCTGGCGTCATGGTGATGCTTAGCCCGTTCAGGCTTTCCTGCCCACTAAGGCTGACAACTCCCTTTTCAACGCTCATGGCTGAGACGTAACGGGTAGTTGTTGGAGAGGGAATACCATTCGTTCCGGCATCGCAGGTATCTGTTCCGCCATGCTCCAGTGCACAGAGCTCAACCGCCGTGCGATAGGGGACAAAGGTTTGCAGCATGTCTGTCAGCGCGGCTTTGCGCAGATAGTTTTGATATGCCGGAATGCCGATGGCGCTAAGGATGGCAATAATGCCAATCACCACCATGAGTTCGATAAGCGTAAAGCCTCGTTGCTTGTTCATCGTTCGCTCCTTGAGTTTGCTGGCGCTACTTTGGCAAACCGACGGGAGGACGGCGAGAGACAAAAAACAAAACGGGAAAGCGGGTTCAGAGGATTTTTACGAAATTACAGAGTCAGACAATGTATTTGCGAAGAGACTCGAAGAAACTGCCGGGTGGTGGTGTAAATGCCGTATTCGGCTTACGGAATAAACCTGTGTAGTAGGCCCGATAAGCGAAGCGTCATCGGGCAATACAATCAGCAATTAGCGAAATCGCATGGAGAGATCGAGTGCGCGAACATGTTTGGTCAGCGCGCCAACGGAGATAAAGTCCACACCGGTTTCGGCAAATTCGCGCAGCGTTTCATGGGTGACGTTGCCCGACACTTCCAGACGCGCCTGGCCGTTGGTGCGTTTTACCGCTTCGCGCATTTGGTCAGTTTCGAAGTTATCGAGCATGATGATATCGGCCCCGGCTTTCAGCGCGTCGTCCAATTCATCCAGGCTTTCTACTTCGACTTCAACCGGCACATCCGGGTGCAACCAGAAGGCTTTTTCGACGGCCTGACGTACCGAGCCGGAAGCAATAATGTGGTTTTCTTTAATCAGGAAGGCGTCGGACAGCCCCAAACGATGATTCGCGCCGCCGCCGCACAATACGGCGTATTTTAGCGCGGTACGCAGTCCCGGCAGGGTTTTGCGCGTATCCAGCAGTTGGGTCTTGGTTCCCGCTAACAGGTCGACGTATTTACGCACTTCACTCGCTACACCTGAAAGCGTCTGCACAAAATTCAGCGCAGTACGTTCACCGGTCAGTAAAACGCGGGAAGGGCCGTCCAGTTCAAACAGCGGCTGATTGGCCTTTATGCTGTCGCCATCTTCGACATGCCAGGTGATGTTGACATCACCGCCAGCCAGCTGAATAAAGACCTCTTCCACCCAACGTTTTCCACAAAAAACGCCATCTTCGCGGGTGATTACGGTGGCATGGGAGCGCATGTCTTCGGGTAAAAGCTGTGCGGTGATATCGTTATTGGCATCAACTTCTCCGCCTAAATCTTCACGCAGCGCCTGAGCTACAGCGGCAGGGATATCCAGATTTATGCGTTCCAACAGCGCGTCACGTCGGTAGTCAGGGTTATAGCGGCGAGGCGGCATGATAAAACTCCAAATTGCTAACGAATCATAAGGTGGAAACATGCTACCCTGAACCTGATATGAGCACCACCAATAAGGAGATTCTGCATGTTGTTAGACGAGGGCTGGCTGGCAGAGGCGCGACGCGTTCCCTCTCCGCATTACGATTGCCGCCCGGATGACGAAAACCCTTCTCTGCTGGTGGTGCATAATATCAGCCTGCCGCCCGGCGAGTTTGGCGGCCCGTGGATAGACGCGCTGTTTACGGGCACGATTGATCCCAACGCCCATCCTTATTTTGCCGGGATCGCCCATCTGCGTGTTTCGGCCCATTGTTTGATTCGCCGTGACGGTGAAATCGTGCAATATGTGCCTTTTGATAAACGCGCCTGGCATGCGGGTGTGTCGAGCTATCAAGGGCGAGAACGCTGTAATGATTTTTCAATTGGTATTGAGTTGGAAGGGACGGATACGCTGGCCTATACCGATGCGCAGTATCAGCAACTGGTTGCCGTGACGAATACTCTGATTACGCGTTATCCGGCCATTGCTAACAACATGACAGGACATTGCAATATTGCGCCCGAGCGTAAGACCGATCCCGGGCCGTCCTTTGACTGGGCAAGGTTCCGCGCCCTGGTCACCCCCTCGTCGCACAAGGAGATGACATGACGCTGTTTACAACATTATTGGTGTTGATTGTTGAACGCCTGTTTAAGCTGGGTGAGCACTGGCAGCTTGATCACCGGATTGAAGCTTTTTTCCGCCGGATTAAGCATTTTTCGATGATGCGTACGGTAGGCATGACTCTGATTGCGATGGGAGTGACGTTTCTGCTACTGCGCGCACTTCATGGGCTGTTGTTTAATGTTCCGTTGCTGGTGGCGTGGATCTTAATTGGCTTGCTGTGCATCGGTGCTGGCAAGGCGCGCCTTCACTATCACGCTTACCTGAACGCGGCTGCTCGCGATGATGCTCACGCCCGTGATGCGATGGCCAGCGAGCTGACGCTTATCCATGGGGTTCCGCCGGACTGCGATGAGCGTGAATTCTTGCGCGAACTGCAGAACGCGCTGTTATGGAACAACTTCCGCTTTTATCTGGCGCCGTTATTTTGGCTGATTGTCGGTGGTCCGTGGGGACCTGTGACGCTGGTTGGTTATGCTTTTTTACGCGCCTGGCAGTCCTGGCTGGCGCGCTATCAGACACCGCACCAGCGTCTGCAATCAGGCATTGATGCGATCCTGCATGTGCTGGATTGGATCCCGGTGCGTCTGGCGGGCGTGGTCTATGCGCTGTTGGGACATGGTGAGAAAGCGCTGCCGGCCTGGTTTGCCTCGCTTGCGGATCTGCACACGTCGCAATATCAGGTGCTTACGCGTCTGGCGCAGTTCTCGCTGGCGCGTGAACCGCACACCGATAAAGTCGAAACGCCAAAAGCCGCCGTTTCGCTGGCGAAGAAAACCTCGTTTGTGGTGGTGGTGGTTATTGCGGTGCTCACCATTTATGGGGCATTAGTATAGCGTTGTGCCGGATGGCGCTAATGCTTATCCGGCCTACAATGAAAAAACGTGTAGGCCCGGTAAGCGCTAGCGCCACCGGGCAGTGCAACGGTTTAGTTCGTATCAGCAGGCGGCACGCCAAAATCTGGCATGCCGTTTTCGTCCCAACGCACGAGCTTCAGACGAGTGTGGCGGTTTGGGTCGTACAGCGGATCGCCCTCGATTTCGGTGTAGTTTCTTGCGTGATACACCAGTACATCTTCACCTTCCGGCGTTTGTGTAAAGCTGTTGTGTCCTGGCCCAAACTGGCGGTTTTCATAACTGGTGGTAAAGACCGGACGCGGTGATTTGTGCCAGTTCTGCGGGTTGAGCGGATCGGCGTTGAGGTCAATCCACAATAATCCCATACAGTAGTTCTCATCGGTGGCGCTGGCTGAATAGCTGATAAACAGCTTATCGCCATGAACCATGACGGCAGGACCTTCGTTGACCCAAAAACCCCGGCATTCCCAGTCATACTCAGGATGACTTAGCATGATCGGCTCGCCTTTAATCGTCCATGGATTTTCCAGCTCAGCGAGATAGATATTGGAGTTTCCGGCGATATCGGGCGACTTCTGCGCCCAGAGGTACCACTGTTTTCCCTGATGGTTAAAGGTGGTGGCATCAAGCGCAAAGGTATCAAACTGCGTTTTAATCTGACCTTTCTCCGTCCACTGCCCGGTCAACGGATCGGCGTCGGCACATTCGAGCGCAAACATGCGATGCTGGAACATCCCCAGCTTGTCGAGCGACTGTGTGTGGGTGGCAGCAAAATAGATGTACCACTTGCCTGCCAGATGATGGATTTCGGGTGCCCAGATGAGTTGGCTCATGGGGCCGCTTTCTGGTTTGCGCCAGACGACAACCGGGGCGGCGGTGCGCAACCTCTCCAGCGAGTCGGCCCGGCGTATCTCCAGTCGGTCATATTCGGGTACTGAAGCAATGAAATAATAGTGGCTACCGTCACGTAAGATAAACGGATCGGCACGCTGTTCAATAAAGGGATTTGGCCACTGATTCATTAGGCTTTCCTTACGGTTTCAGTCGTTTTTATATCGTGGTATTCATTCAGTTCACGGTAGTTGGCGCGGCGCTTTTCTAAATCTGTCTGGATTTGCTGCATAAACTCGCGGTCAACTTTCAGCAGACGAACCACGCCTGCGGTAATCAGGTAGCCTACGCCCGGTATGATGGTAAACAGCAGCATAATACCGTTAATGGCAGAGTCGCTTTGCGCTTTCGCCCCTGCGTCGTAGCCGTACCAGGATAGCAGGAAGCCGACCATCGCTCCGGCAATCGCCAGGCCCAGTTTCAGGAAGAACAGGTTACCGGAGAAGCTGATTCCGGTGATGCGTTTACCGGTTTTCCACTCGCCATAGTCATCGACATCCGCCATCAGCGACCAGTGCAGCGGAGAAGGGATTTGGTGCAGGATGTTGAGTAGGAAGTAGAGCACCATAATCATCATGGTGGCTTTCGGATCGAAGAAGTAAAACGCGGCAGAGAAAATCGCCAGGATAATATTGGTCCAGAAGAAGACTTTCAGTTTGCACCAGCGATCGGTTAATACCTTCGCCAGCATACTGCCGATCATCATGCCGACCACACCAAGACTGATAAACAGCGTTGCGAACTGCGTGCTTTGCTGCATAACCCATGTCACGTAGTACATGGTGGCAGCCATGCGAATAAAGCCCGGACAGACGTTGCACAATGTTAACAGCAGAATTTTTACCCACTGATCGTTCTTCCACACGTCTTTCAGATCGGCTTTTAAATCGTCATTGGTCTGGACAGCAGGGCGTACGCGTTCACGGACCGTAGCGAAGCAAAACAGGAACATACACATGCCGATGAAAGCCAGAACCGCCATCGCCATCTGATACCCTTTGGCTTTGTCTTCCCCGCCGAACCAGTCGGCCATTGGCAGCAAGGTGAGGGACAGCAGCAGGGTTGCAATGCCTACCAACACAAAGCGATATGACTGGCAGGCGACGCGTTCCTTCGGATCGTTGGTGATGACGCTACCGAGCGAGCAGTAGGGAATGTTGATCGCTGTATAAGTAATAGATAGCAGGAAGTAGGTAACGAACGCATAGATAACTTTGCTGTTATAGGTCCACTCAGGGGTGGTAAACATCAGTACGCTGAATAATGCGTACGGGAAAGCCATCCATAAAAGCCATGGACGAAATCGACCATATTTACTACGAGTGCGGTCGGCCATCGCGCCCATTATAGGGTCGGTAACGGCGTCGATAACGCGTATTGAGAGAAGTAATACGCCGACCAGTGCAGGTGCCAGACCAAAAATGTCTGTGTAAAAATAGTTAACAAACAACATGATGGCGCCAAAGATGATGTTGCATCCGGCGTCGCCCATTCCATAGCCGATCTTTTCTTTCACCGTGAGCTTACTGGTTTCCATCAACTGCACTCCATTAATGAGATATGGAGAGAATTATTGTCCGGCACCGGTGTTTTTGCGTTGCAGGATAACGCCGCTGATATGGACTAAACAGTCGTGAGTGGGAAAGTGTGAGACAGGTAACAACCCCCACCTGACGCAGGTGGGGGGAGGGGGGATTAATGCGCTTTAACCGCGCCGGCTGTTTTCTGTTTGCACAAGTAGCCGATGCCAAGAATAGCAATCCATACAGGGATTAAGTACACCGAGATCGCCATGCCCGGCGTCATCAGCATAATCACCAGTACTGCAGCCATGAAAATCAGGCACACCCAGTTACCCAGCGGATAGAGCAGCGCCGGGAAGCGGGTGGTAACACCCTGCTGCTGTTTGGCTTTGCGGAACTTCATGTGTGCCAGGCTAATCATTGCCCAGTTGATCACCAGTGCGGAAACCACCAGCGCCATCAGCAGACCAAAGGCGGATTCCGGTGCCAGGTAGTTGATCAGCACACACAGAGCCGTCACCAGTGCGGAAACCAGAATGGTGTTCACCGGTACACCGCGTTTGTCGACGTTCATCAGCGCTTTCGGCGCATTGCCCTGCTGTGCCAGACCGAACAGCATACGGCTGTTGCAGTATACGCAGCTGTTATAGACAGAAAGGGCGGCAGTCAGCACTACGATGTTCAGGGCATTAGCAACAAAGGTGTCGCCCAGCTCGTGGAAAATAAGGACAAACGGGCTGGTATCCGCCGTGACACGCGTCCACGGCATCAGGGAAAGCAGAACCGCCAGCGAACCCACATAGAAAATCAGGATACGGTAGATAACCTGGTTAGTCGCTTTGGGAATGCTTTGCTCCGGGTTATCCGCTTCTGCTGCGGTGATCCCGACCAGCTCCAGCCCACCGAAAGAGAACATGATAATAGCCATCATCATCACCAGACCGGTGAAGCCATGCGGCAGGAAGCCTCCCTGGTCCCACAGGTTGCTGACGCTGGCCTGCGGGCCGCCGTTACCGCTAAACAGTAACCAGCCGCCGAACAGGATCATCGCTACGACGGCAATGACTTTAATAATGGCGAACCAGAACTCCATCTCACCAAACACTTTCACGTTGGTCAGGTTGATGGCGTTGATCAGCACAAAGAAGGCAGCCGCAGACACCCATGTTGGGATCTCCGGGTACCAGAACTGGATGTATTTACCCACGGCAGTTAGCTCAGCCATGGCAACCAGCACGTACAGCACCCAATAGTTCCAGCCGGAAGAGAACCCCGCGAAACCGCCCCAGTATTTATAAGCAAAGTGACTAAATGAGCCTGCAACGGGCTCTTCAACCACCATTTCACCTAACTGACGCATAATCAAAAAGGCGATAAAGCCGGCAATAGCGTAACCCAGAATAATACCCGGTCCTGCAGACTGGATAACGGATGCGCTACCGAGGAATAACCCGGTACCAATCGCGCCACCCAGTGCGATTAGCTGTATATGGCGGTTCTTAAGGCCGCGCTTGAGCTGATCGCCATGCTGTTGACTTTCCATCATGAAACCTCGTGTGTGGTTTTACTCTTCATATTTCGAGTGCTTATTTTTTGAACTACGCAGCAATGCGTGTGTAAGTTTGCAATTCCGTTTGTTGTATTAATTTGTTTACAGATGCTTTTGATAAAATGTTGCCTTAATACTTTTGTCTTGATCAGAATAATGATATGCGAGCGCGAATGCACCTGCTTTATGCGGGGAAGATGACGAGTTGAATAAAAAGAAACCATTTGTAAATGCGAGTTTATCTACCACAAAATTTCCATTTTGAATTTCTATTCATTAATAGTGGTTGATATATCGATAAATAAGCAGGTGAATCGGTTCAGATGAGATAATTTTTCGTTTCAATTCCGTTAAAACTACCCCGGGGTGGGTAAATTTAACATTTGTGCATAGTTACATGTTTGAAACGTTATTTCTGTAATGTTGTTAAAATATGCCTCCTTTACTGATTTCAATCAAAACCTGTATGGACAGAAGGTGAATACTTTGTTACTTTAGCGTCAAGAACATGAAATTGGTAAGACCAATTGACTCCGGGCAAATGGCTTAAGACAGGAAATCATGGCCTACAGCAAAATCCGCCAACCAAAACTCTCCGATGTGATTGAGCAGCAGCTGGAGTTTTTAATTCTTGAGGGGACACTTCGCCCCGGAGAAAAACTCCCACCGGAACGCGAGCTGGCAAAACAGTTCGACGTCTCCCGCCCCTCCTTACGCGAGGCGATCCAACGCCTTGAAGCGAAGGGCTTACTGCTTCGTCGTCAGGGCGGTGGCACTTTTGTTCAGAGCAGCCTGTGGCAGAGCTTTAGCGACCCACTGGTAGAGCTGCTCTCCGACCATCCTGAATCCCAGTTTGACCTGCTTGAGACGCGCCATGCGCTGGAAGGTATTGCGGCTTATTACGCTGCACTGCGCAGCACGGATGAAGACAAAACGCGTATCCGTGAACTCCACCATGCGATCGAGCTTGCTCAACAGTCCGGCGATCTTGACGGCGAATCTGATGCGGTACTCCAGTATCAAATTGCTGTCACCGAAGCGGCACACAATGTGGTGCTGCTCCATTTGCTAAGGTGTATGGAGCCGATGCTGGCCCAGAACGTTCGGCAAAACTTCGAATTGCTGTATGCGCGTCGTGAAATGCTGCCACTGGTTAGCAGTCACCGTACCCGTATTTTTGAAGCAATTATTGCCGGGAAGCCGGAAGAGGCGCGTGAAGCGTCCCACCGTCACCTGGCGTTTATCGAAGAGATCCTGCTGGACAGAAGCCGTGAGGAAAGCCGTCGTGAACGCGCCTTACGCCGTCTGGAGCAACGAAAGAATTAGTGATTTTTCTGGTAGAACGTTAACCAGAAGATGTTGTAAATCAAGCGCCATATAAAGTGCGCGGCAACTAAACGCAGAACCTGTCTTATTACGCTCTCTGGCGAGAACGTAATGGGACAGGTTCCAGATAACTCAACGTATTAGATAGATAAGGAATACCCCCATGTCAGAACGTTTCCCAAATGACGTGGATCCGATCGAAACTCGCGACTGGCTACAGGCGATCGAATCGGTCATCCGTGAAGAAGGTGTTGAGCGTGCTCAGTATCTGATCGACCAACTGCTTTCAGAAGCCCGCAAAGGCGGCGTGAAAGTAGCGGCAGGTGCAGGGGCCAGCAATTATATAAACACTATTGCCGTTGAAGATGAACCGGAATACCCGGGCAATCTGGAGCTGGAACGTCGTATTCGTTCTGCTATCCGTTGGAACGCCATCATGACCGTACTGCGCGCGTCTAAAAAGGACCTCGAGCTGGGTGGCCACATGGCATCCTTCCAGTCCTCCGCAACGGTATATGATGTTTGCTTCAACCACTTCTTCCGTGCACGCAACGAGCAAGATGGCGGCGATCTGGTGTACTTCCAGGGCCACATCTCTCCGGGCATCTACGCACGCGCATTCCTGGAAGGTCGTCTGACTGAAGAGCAGATGAACAACTTCCGTCAGGAAGTACATGGCAAAGGCCTGTCTTCCTACCCGCACCCGAAACTGATGCCAGAATTCTGGCAGTTCCCGACCGTATCTATGGGTCTGGGCCCAATCGGTGCTATCTACCAGGCTAAGTTCCTGAAATATCTGGAACACCGTGGCCTGAAAGATACCTCTAAACAGACCGTTTACGCCTTCCTGGGCGACGGCGAGATGGATGAGCCAGAATCTAAAGGTGCGATCACCATCGCGACCCGTGAAAAACTGGACAACCTGGTCTTTGTTATCAACTGTAACCTGCAGCGTCTTGACGGCCCGGTAACCGGTAACGGCAAGATTGTTAACGAACTGGAAGGCATCTTCGCGGGCGCTGGCTGGAACGTTATCAAAGTCATGTGGGGCGGTCGTTGGGATGAGCTGCTGCGTAAAGACACCAGCGGTAAACTGATCCAGCTGATGAACGAAACCGTTGACGGCGACTACCAGACCTTCAAATCCAAAGATGGCGCATACGTACGTGAGCACTTCTTCGGTAAATACCCGGAAACCGCAGCACTGGTTGCTGACTGGACTGACGAGCAGATTTGGGCTCTGAACCGTGGTGGTCACGATCCGAAGAAAGTCTACGCTGCACTGAAAAAAGCGCAGGAAACCAAAGGCAGAGCAACTGTAATCCTGGCCCATACCATCAAAGGTTACGGCATGGGTGACACTGCTGAAGGTAAAAACATCGCTCACCAGGTTAAGAAAATGAACATGGACGGCGTGCGTTATATCCGCGACCGTTTCAACGTTCCTGTGACCGATGAGCAGGTTGAAAACCTGTCTTACATCACCTTCCCGGAAGGTTCTGAAGAGCACACTTATCTGCACGCTCAGCGTCAGAAACTGCATGGCTACCTGCCAGCTCGTCAGCCGAACTTCACCGAGAAGCTGGAACTGCCAGCTCTGGAAGACTTCGGTGCGCTGCTGGAAGAGCAGAACAAAGAAATCTCCACCACTATCGCTTTCGTTCGTGCCCTGAACGTGATGCTGAAGAACAAGTCGATCAAAGATCGTCTGGTTCCGATCATCGCTGACGAAGCGCGTACTTTCGGTATGGAAGGTCTGTTCCGTCAGATTGGTATCTACAGCCCGAACGGTCAGCAGTACACCCCGCAGGACCGTGAGCAGGTTGCTTACTACAAAGAAGACGAGAAAGGTCAGATCCTGCAGGAAGGTATCAACGAACTGGGTGCAGGCGCATCCTGGCTGGCTGCTGCGACGTCTTACAGCACCAACGATCTGCCGATGATCCCGTTCTACATCTACTACTCCATGTTCGGGTTCCAGCGTATCGGTGACCTGTGCTGGCAGGCTGGCGACCAACAGGCTCGCGGCTTCCTGGTAGGGGGTACTTCTGGTCGTACGACGCTGAACGGTGAAGGTCTGCAGCACGAAGATGGTCACAGCCATATTCAGTCTCTGACTATCCCGAACTGTATCTCTTACGATCCGTCTTACGCGTACGAAGTTGCGGTCATCATGCACGATGGTCTGGAGCGTATGTACGGTGAGAAACAAGAGAACGTTTACTACTACATCACCACGCTGAACGAAAACTACCACATGCCGGCAATGCCAGCAGGTGCCGAGGAAGGTATCCGTAAAGGTATCTACAAACTCGAAACCCTCGAAGGTAAGAAAGGTAAAGTTCAGCTGCTGGGCTCCGGTTCTATCCTGCGTCACGTGCGTGAAGCAGCACAGATTCTGGCGAACGACTACGGTGTAGGCTCTGACGTTTACAGCGTAACTTCCTTCACTGAACTGGCGCGTGATGGCCAGGATTGTGAGCGCTGGAACATGCTGCACCCGATGGAAACTCCGCGCGTTCCGTACATCGCTCAGGTGATGAACGACGCTCCGGCAGTAGCATCTACTGACTATATGAAACTGTTTGCCGAACAGGTTCGTACTTATGTACCGGCTGATGATTATCGCGTACTGGGTACTGACGGTTTCGGTCGCTCTGACAGCCGTGAAAACCTGCGTCACCACTTCGAAGTTGATGCTTCCTACGTGGTTGTAGCGGCCCTGGGCGAACTGGCTAAACGTGGCGAAATCGATAAGAAAGTGGTTGCAGACGCAATCATCAAATTCAACATCGATGCAGATAAAGTTAACCCGCGTCTGGCGTAAGAGGTAAAAGAATAATGGCTATCGAAATCAATGTACCGGACATCGGGGCTGATGAAGTTGAAATCACCGAGATCCTGGTCAAAGTGGGCGACAAAGTTGAAGCTGAACAGTCGCTGATCACCGTAGAAGGCGACAAAGCTTCTATGGAAGTTCCGTCTCCTCAGGCGGGTATCGTTAAAGAGATCAAAGTCTCTGTTGGCGACAAAACTGAGACCGGCAAACTGATCATGATTTTCGATTCCGCCGACGGTGCAGCAGCAGCTGCACCTGCTCAGGCAGAAGAGAAGAAAGAAGCGGCTCCGGCAGCAGCACCTGCTGCCTCTGCGGCGAAAGACGTACACGTACCGGACATCGGCGGCGACGAAGTTGAAGTTACCGAGATCATGGTTAAAGTGGGCGACACCGTTGCGGCTGAACAGTCTCTGATCACCGTTGAAGGTGACAAAGCGTCAATGGAAGTTCCGGCACCGTTCGCGGGTACCGTTAAAGAGATCAAAATCAACACGGGTGACAAAGTGTCTACCGGTTCCCTGATTATGGTCTTCGAAGTGGCGGGCGCAGCGCCTGCTGCTGCACCGGCTCAGGCGGCTGCTCCAGCAGCAGCGGCGGCTCCGGCAGCTTCTGGCTCGAAAGAAGTTAACGTACCGGATATCGGTGGTGACGAAGTTGAAGTCACTGAAGTGATGGTTAAAGTGGGCGATAAAATTGCCGCTGAACAGTCACTGATCACCGTTGAAGGCGATAAAGCGTCGATGGAAGTTCCGGCACCGTTCGCGGGTACCGTGAAAGAAATCAAAATCAGCACCGGCGACAAAGTTAAAACCGGTTCTCTGATTATGGTCTTCGAAGTCGAAGGCGCAGCACCTGCAGCCGCTCCTGCGCAAGCAGCTGCTCCGGCTCCGGCCGCTGCACCAGCACCTGCGCAAGCCGCAGCTCCGGCAGCGAAAGCGGAAGGCAAATCTGAGTTTGCTGAGAACGACGCTTACGTTCATGCAACGCCGCTGATTCGTCGCCTGGCGCGCGAATTCGGTGTGAACCTGGCGAAAGTGAAAGGTTCTGGCCGTAAAGGTCGTATCCTGCGTGAAGACGTTCAGGCTTACGTGAAAGACGCTATCAAGCGTGCTGAAGCGGCTCCGGCTGCAGCAGCAGGTGGCGGTATCCCGGGCATGCTGCCTTGGCCGAAAGTGGACTTCAGCAAGTTTGGTGAAATCGAAGAAGTGGAACTGGGCCGTATCCAGAAAATCTCTGGTGCTAACCTGAGCCGTAACTGGGTGATGATCCCGCACGTTACGCACTTCGATAAGACCGATATCACCGATCTGGAAGCGTTCCGTAAACAGCAGAACGCCGAAGCTGAAAAACGTAAACTGGACGTGAAATTCACCCCAGTAGTCTTCATCATGAAAGCCGTTGCCGCAGCTCTGGAACAGATGCCGCGCTTCAACAGCTCCCTGTCTGAAGACGGTCAGCGCCTGACCCTGAAGAAATACATCAACATCGGTGTAGCGGTTGATACTCCTAATGGTCTGGTTGTTCCGGTCTTCAAAGACGTGAATAAGAAGAGCATTACCGAGCTGTCTCGTGAACTGACCGTGATCTCCAAGAAAGCGCGTGATGGCAAGCTGACCGCTGGCGAAATGCAGGGCGGTTGCTTCACCATCTCCAGCATCGGTGGCCTGGGTACTACCCACTTCGCGCCGATTGTGAACGCGCCGGAAGTGGCTATTCTCGGTGTCTCCAAGTCCTCTATGGAGCCAGTGTGGAACGGTAAAGAGTTTATGCCGCGTCTGATGATGCCGATTTCGCTCTCCTTCGACCACCGTGTAATTGACGGTGCGGATGGTGCGCGCTTTATCACCATCATCAACAACATGCTGTCTGACATTCGCCGCCTGGTGATGTAAGCGAAAAAGCCGGCCCGACGGCCGGCTTTTTTCTGGTAATCTCATGAAGTCAGTGAGGTTATTGTGCGAAAGACAAATCGGTTGCCGTTTGTTGTTTCAAAATTGTTAACAATTTTGTAAAATACGGGCGGATAGAACGACCCGCTGGACGACGGGTATAAATTAAGAGGTCATGATGAGCACTGAAATCAAAACTCAGGTCGTGGTACTTGGGGCAGGCCCTGCAGGTTACTCTGCTGCCTTCCGTTGCGCAGATTTAGGTCTGGAGACCGTCATCGTAGAACGTTACAGCACCCTTGGCGGTGTTTGTCTGAACGTCGGCTGTATCCCTTCTAAAGCGCTGCTGCACGTAGCAAAAGTTATCGAAGAAGCCAAAGCGCTGGCTGAACACGGTATCGTTTTTGGCGAGCCGAAAACCGATATCGACAAGATTCGTACCTGGAAAGAAAAAGTTATCACTCAGCTGACCGGCGGTCTGGCGGGTATGGCCAAAGGCCGTAAAGTGAAAGTGGTTAACGGTCTGGGTAAATTTACCGGGGCAAACACCCTGGAAGTTGAAGGCGAAAACGGCAAAACCGTGATCAACTTCGACAACGCAATCATCGCGGCGGGTTCCCGTCCGATCGAACTGCCGTTTATTCCGCATGAAGATCCGCGCGTGTGGGATTCCACCGATGCACTGGAACTGAAAACTGTTCCTAAGCGCCTGCTGGTAATGGGCGGCGGTATCATCGGTCTGGAAATGGGTACCGTGTACCATGCGCTGGGTTCAGAGATCGACGTGGTTGAAATGTTCGATCAGGTTATCCCGGCTGCCGACAAAGACGTGGTTAAAGTCTTCACCAAGCGTATCAGCAAGAAATTCAACCTGATGCTGGAAACCAAAGTAACCGCCGTTGAAGCGAAAGAAGACGGTATCTACGTTTCCATGGAAGGCAAAAAAGCCCCTGCCGAAGCTCAGCGTTACGATGCTGTGCTGGTCGCTATCGGTCGTGTACCGAACGGTAAAAACCTCGACGCGGGCAAAGCTGGCGTGGAAGTTGACGACCGTGGCTTTATCCGCGTTGACAAACAACTGCGCACCAACGTACCGCACATCTTTGCTATCGGCGATATCGTCGGTCAGCCGATGCTGGCACACAAAGGTGTTCATGAAGGTCACGTTGCCGCTGAAGTTATCGCCGGTAAGAAACACTACTTCGATCCGAAAGTTATCCCATCCATTGCATACACTGAACCAGAAGTTGCATGGGTTGGTCTGACCGAGAAAGAAGCGAAAGAAAAAGGTATCAGCTACGAAACCGCCACCTTCCCGTGGGCTGCTTCTGGCCGTGCTATCGCTTCCGATTGCGCAGACGGTATGACCAAACTGATTTTCGACAAAGAATCTCACCGTGTTATCGGTGGTGCGATTGTCGGTACCAACGGCGGCGAGCTGCTGGGCGAAATCGGTCTGGCGATCGAAATGGGTTGTGACGCAGAAGATATCGCGCTGACCATCCACGCGCATCCGACTCTGCACGAGTCCGTGGGCCTGGCGGCAGAAATCTTTGAAGGTAGCATTACCGACCTGCCAAACCCTAAAGCGAAGAAAAAGTAATTTTTCCGAAATGATAAAAAGCGGCTGAATGGCCGCTTTTTTTATGTATTTGTTACATAATAGTGTCAAGATCTGGCAAAGATTAAGGTAACTAGCCGAATTGCCAGAAAATGTTTTTTACCGTACTGCATCAAACTCCCGAACCGCATGAAATCAGCATTCCAAATCAACATACTGTTTCACAAGAAATAAATCACCTTATCTTGTCATCAGATGAAATTAATAACCCTGTAAACTAATAGCGTGATAATAAATTGGGAGGGGAAATGATGAAACGTTTTTTAAAAGCAGCAGTAATAACTACCGTGTTTATTTCCGGCATGGCGCTGGCGCAGGATGCCGCCATTCCATGGGCTACCAACAGCGGTGGTACCGAAAGCACACATATTGCGGCAATGGGACAAAATTTGAATGCGCAGCATCAGCAGATTAACCAGACACAGGAAGGTGTATGGGCAACAAACTCTGGCAGCATTCGAGCTGACGAAATAGCACTTATCAGCACTAAGCCGGCGTTTAAAGGTTATCCTGAATTAATGCCGCATCAGAATTAACTCTCCGAGCTCACGTCAGACAAATCCACGCTGACGTGAGCGTGTGGGCAATAACGCTGGCTGGTTGTGGTGCGATAACCACCGCTTATAACAGCAACACCTCTGGTGCGACGCTGGGTGGTGGTATCGCGGCGGGGCTGATCGGCATGGCTGCGGATGCGATGGTGGAAGAGGTGAACTACACCATGGTTACTGACCTGCAAATCTCTATGTGCAGCAAAGCTAAAGTGACAACGGATAAAGTTGCTGCATTTAATTTGTTGGGGTTGCCGGGGGGCGGCTATGCATTACCCGGCCTACTAACCTTCCGACTCGGTATCAGGGCGCTACAGGTTGCCAGTTTTTATCCGGATGGAATGTGGTTAACGCTTGTGCTTTCTGCTGTGATTCAACACCGAGATCGGCCTGGTAGACTTTGTCTTCACCGTTAATCATAAAACTCATCACGCCGGTGTGATCGTAGCTAACGGGCCAGGCTACCATGGCAAAACCGCTGGTTTTATCGGGAAGGATCCGGAAGCGATAGCCGTGATAGCCCATGCCCGGCTCCTGTGGACTGAAGGCTGGGCCAAGCGGGCTTGGCGCTTCGCCCGGCGAAACAGGCCAGTACAGACCATCCTTTTTCCCTTCAGAACTGACAATCTTTTGCGCGTATTTCTGGTTCATCGAAAAATAGCTCTGCTGGGCATCCACATAGGCGTGCAACGCCTCAATGGCAGCAAGTTCGTTGCGTCCAATCTCACGGGTCAGGATCTCTTCGGCTGCTTCCTTGATATCAAATTGCCAGCCTGAAGCGTTTTTGACGACCGGGATTGGCAGTTGCCAGTCGCTGTCCCCAACCACAAGATGCGCCGTATTGCCGTCGATGACAGTGCTATGGCGTACCTTCCAGTCACGCAGGAAGCGATCAACTGCATCAGGATCGACGCCTTCTGGCGGCAGAAAATCACGCCAGTTTTCCCCGAGCAGGTTGCTCATTGCACTTTCATTTTGCTCACTGATAGCGTTTGCCAGCGCATCTGTTGCCTGGTCTGGTGTGCTGAAGGATTGTTGTGCCATCGCGGTGGCCGAAACCATGAACAACACCATTCCACTGAGTAGTTTATTTTTCATGTCGGTTCCCTTAACGATGACGGAATTCACGGTGTTCAGCACGCCCGCCAGAAGGCTGGCGCGATGGCTGATTACGGGCGACCTGCCGGCTCTGGGCACCTCGCTGTTGCTGTGCCTGCCAGTTGGCGGAGCGACTGTCGTTACCGCTCAGCGCATTGGCGCGTGGCTGGCTGGTTCGCTGTTGAAGATTGCGCTGTTGCACATTGCGTTGTTGTGCCGGTTGCGTGACCCGTTTCTCCTGTCGCTGGGCGACTGCCTGGCGATTCTCCCGCTGCTGAGGGCTCGTCCGCTTCGCGGTTTGCGGTTTGGTATCGTAACCGCGGTAGTTATTACGTTGGGAAATTTGCTTCAGTTGTTGATTCGATGCCTGACGCTGGGCGTCTCTCGTGCCCGTACGCGCCGTCTGCGGGAATGTTTTCCCCGTCGATTTTTCCATTTGGCTCATCGCGGCCTGGCGCTGGTTATCACGGTTGACTGGTCTTTGCTGGGTCGAACTTAACCCGGTTGCCGTGTTAGTGGAGTGGAAGCGGTTATTGAGCTGGCTATTTGGGTAAGGCACACCCTCACGGTAGGCCGGATTATGCTGCCAGGTACGGTTGGCATCTGTCAGGCGCTGACCACTGATTTTATTGAAGTTATCAACGTTAATGTTGATGTTGTTATCACCGTTGCGGTTATAGCCGCCATGGTTATCCCAGTCATCATTATGATGGTGGTCGTCGTCGTCATCCCAGTCGATGTTGCTGAAGATGGCATAGGTTGTGGCGACACCAAGGCTGAAGCCTAAACCATTGACGAAGCTGTTACCAAATTGCTCACCGGGCGTTGGTGGCAGATAGGTTGGCGGATAGGCGGTATTCGGCCAGGTACCGTAAACCGTGTTCGGGTTATAGGTTGGAACGTACACCACCTGCGGATCGGCGGATTCAATCTTGATGACAGTAGGGCTTGTCGTGGTGGTAGTGCTGGTCGTCGACGTGCTGGTGGCGGTTTTCGCCGGTGCCGCTTTGGTCACGGTGGTGACGGTCTGTTGCGGTGTTGATTGCAGCGCGCCGGTTTGTTGCGCCAGTACACGCAGACGTTGAACGGAATCCATGACGTCCTTCGGCTGTGCGAGGAAAGCATCGCCCAGGCTTTGTACCCACGGCGGATTTTCACCCATCAGCGACATCAACTGAGGAAAAGCGACCAGCGATTTCACGCTGGGATCCCAGGGCTGGCTGGCCACGGCCTGAATGGCGGCATCGCCCTGCATTTTGGGATTGTCTTTTGACCACTGTGCGGCCTGGATGACGTTAGCCGGATAGGTTGAGGCCATCAAAATTTGCGACAACAGCGAGTCTGGATAGAGCGCGATAGGCGCAACCCACTGATCGATTTGTGCTGCTGAGTAGGTTGGTGCCACGGCGGGCGCAGTTTGCTCTACCGGGGCGGGGGCCGCTACGGGAGCTGGGGCCGGTGTTGACGGTTGCTGCGCAACGGGGGCCGGAGCAGCAGGCTCCGTTGTGCGACTTTTAACAAACATCACGCCAGAGGCGGCAAACAGCCCGGCACTGCACAAAAGGACAAGCAGATGTGGCTTAAGGGGCAACTTCATAAAATGACTCCAACGAGACGAGCGCTGTGCCGTGAGGCGTTCCTGTTGCCGCGAGTATTATTCACCCGTGTTAGACAGTTTTGACTTTTATGGTTGATTCACCAGGTAGGTCCGAAAAAAGAGTGTGAGTATTTATTACACAATTATATGTGATGGCGGAAAAATCGCTGGAATATTCAGCCGATCGTGCTTGAAAATTAACCGTTTATGGGTGGTTTTAAGCTGACTTAATTTCACCTCGCCTTGTCGCTATACCATTCTTAACGATTCAGCCAATTTTTTATGTTGCTTTTTTGTAAACGGATTAACACTTAATGAAAATCCTGTTATTGTGCCTTATGCGGTACCGGGCATTTACCCTACTAACTACTGTCTCACAGGAGCGTGAAGAGAATCGCCCATCTACAAAAGCGCCGCATTATGACAATGAGAGCGAGGAGATATCGTCGTGCTAGAAGAATACCGTAAGCACGTAGCTGAGCGTGCTGCCCAGGGGATTGTGCCAAAACCTTTAGACGCAACCCAAATGGCTGCACTTGTCGAGCTGCTGAAGACCCCGCCTGTGGGCGAAGAAGAATTCCTGTTAGACCTGTTGATCAACCGCGTTCCTCCTGGCGTAGATGAAGCCGCTTATGTTAAAGCTGGTTTTCTCGCCGCTGTCGCAAAAGGCGACACCACCTCCCCGCTGGTTACCCCAGAAAAAGCCATTGAACTGCTGGGCACCATGCAGGGTGGCTACAACATTCATCCGCTGATCGACGCGCTGGACGATGCAAAACTGGCGCCGATTGCCGCCAAAGCGCTCTCTTCAACGCTGCTGATGTTCGATAACTTCTACGATGTAGAAGAAAAAGCCAAAGCGGGCAACGAATATGCGAAGCAGGTAATGCAATCCTGGGCTGATGCCGAATGGTTCCTGAACCGTCCAGCTCTGGCTGAAAAAATCACCGTTACCGTCTTTAAAGTGACGGGTGAAACCAACACCGATGACCTTTCTCCGGCACCGGATGCATGGTCTCGCCCGGATATCCCTCTGCACGCGCTGGCGATGCTGAAAAACGCCCGTGAAGGTATCGAACCGGATCAGCCGGGCGTGGTTGGCCCGATCAAACAGATCGAAGAATTGCAGAAAAAAGGTTACCCGCTGGCTTATGTGGGTGATGTTGTCGGTACCGGTTCTTCGCGTAAATCCGCAACCAACTCCGTGCTGTGGTTCATGGGTGACGACATTCCTCATGTGCCGA
Organism: Citrobacter sp. Cpo069; assembly: GCF_030332785.1. NCBI lineage: Bacteria > Pseudomonadati > Pseudomonadota > Gammaproteobacteria > Enterobacterales > Enterobacteriaceae > Citrobacter > Citrobacter sp. Cpo069. The sequence goes on along the minus strand of NZ_JAOWHD010000045.1, from coordinate 96,671 downwards.
ACAAGCGTGGCGGCGGCCTGTGCCTCGGCGGCAAAATTGCACCTATCTTCTTCAACACCATGGAAGATGCGGGCGCACTGCCGATTGAAGTGGACGTGTCGAACATGAACATGGGCGACGTGATTGACGTTTACCCGTTCAAAGGCGAAGTACGCAACCACGAAACCGGCGAACTGCTGGCAAGCTTTGAGCTGAAAACCGAAGTCCTGATCGACGAAGTACGCGCCGGTGGCCGTATCCCGCTGATCATCGGTCGTGGCCTGACCACCAAGGCGCGCGAAGCGCTGGGCCTGCCGCACAGCGACGTATTCCGTCAGGCGAAAGACGTGGCGGAAAGCAGCCGTGGCTTCTCCCTGGCACAGAAAATGGTTGGCCGCGCTTGCGGCGTGAAAGGCATCCGTCCGGGCGCGTACTGCGAACCGAAGATGACCTCCGTCGGTTCTCAGGATACCACTGGCCCTATGACCCGTGACGAACTGAAAGACCTGGCGTGTCTGGGCTTCTCTGCTGATCTGGTGATGCAGTCCTTCTGCCACACCGCGGCCTATCCGAAGCCGGTGGACGTGAACACGCATCACACGCTGCCAGACTTCATCATGAACCGCGGCGGTGTGTCGCTGCGTCCGGGCGACGGCGTTATTCACTCCTGGCTGAACCGCATGCTGCTGCCGGATACCGTAGGTACCGGTGGTGACTCCCATACCCGTTTCCCGATTGGTATTTCCTTCCCGGCAGGTTCTGGTCTGGTGGCGTTTGCTGCGGCGACCGGCGTGATGCCGCTGGATATGCCGGAATCCGTTCTGGTGCGTTTCAAAGGCAAAATGCAACCGGGTATCACCCTGCGCGATCTGGTACACGCCATCCCGCTGTACGCGATCAAACAGGGTCTGCTGACCGTTGAGAAGAAAGGTAAGAAGAACATCTTCTCTGGCCGCATTCTTGAAATCGAAGGTCTGCCGGATCTCAAAGTAGAGCAGGCGTTCGAATTGACCGACGCCTCCGCTGAACGTTCTGCTGCCGGTTGTACCATCAAGCTGAACAAAGAGCCGATCGTTGAGTATCTGAGCTCTAACATCGTTCTGCTGAAGTGGATGATCGCAGAAGGTTACGGCGATCGCCGTACGCTGGAACGTCGTGTGCAGGGCATGGAAAAATGGCTGGCGGATCCGCAGTTGCTGGAAGCCGACGCTGACGCAGAATACGCGGCAGTGATCGACATCGATCTGGCGGATATCAAAGAGCCAATCCTGTGTGCACCGAACGATCCGGACGATGCGCGTCTGCTGTCTGACGTACAGGGCGAGAAGATCGACGAAGTGTTCATCGGCTCCTGCATGACTAACATCGGCCACTTCCGTGCCGCTGGTAAGCTTCTGGATGCGCACAAAGGCCAACTGCCAACGCGTCTGTGGGTGGCTCCACCAACCCGTATGGATGCGGCACAGCTGACCGAAGAAGGTTATTACAGCGTGTTCGGTAAGAGCGGTGCGCGTATCGAAATTCCAGGCTGCTCTCTGTGCATGGGTAACCAGGCGCGTGTAGCCGACGGCGCAACGGTGGTGTCGACCTCTACCCGTAACTTCCCGAACCGTTTAGGTACCGGAGCGAACGTCTACCTGGCTTCTGCGGAGCTGGCGGCGGTTGCGGCGCTGATCGGCAAACTGCCGACGGCGGAAGAGTACCAGACCTATGTGGCGCAGGTAGATAAAACGGCCGTAGATACTTACCGTTATCTGAACTTCGACCAGCTGTCTCAGTACACCGAGAAAGCCGATGGTGTGATTTTCCAGACCGCGGTGTAATGCCCTAAAGCATTTTGTGTAAAAACGCATCAATGCCCGGAGAAGTCTGCTTCTCCGGGCATTTTTATTTCTATTCCTTATACCCACTACGCTTTTTTTCTGCCGCGCTGCTGCGATAATTACAGCAAGGCGCAATGCGGTATTGGCGCATTGCCGGGAGTAGAGGAAGACATTATGGATTACGAATTTCTGCGCGATATTACCGGGGTGGTAAAAGTGCGTATGTCCATGGGCCACGAGGTGGTGGGGCACTGGTTTAATGAGGAAGTGAAAGAAAACCTGGCCTTACTTGATGAAGTGGAACAGGCAGCGCGTGCGGTTAAGGGCAGTGAGCGCTCCTGGCAGCGAGCAGGGCATGAATACACGCTCTGGCTGGATGGCGAAGAAGTGATGGTTCGCGCTAATCAGCTGGAGTTCTCTGGCGATGAGATGGAAGAGGGGATGAGCTACTACGACGAAGAAAGTTTTTCGCTCTGTGGTGTAGAGGACTTTCTTCAGGTTGTGGCGGCATACCGCGAATTTGTGCATCAATCCTGAGATATTTCAGATATCAATGAAGCCGGGTGAGACAAACCCGGCTTTTTTTTCATCCGAATGATTATTTGATTTTTATTAATCATTCAAAAACTGTGATCTGCCGCGTTTGTGATCTTATTTTGATTGAATATAATCGTTGTGATTTTATTTAATCACAACATAACAACAGGCGGGAAGACCATGAACATCAAGAAGGCAATAGAACGCGTACCCGGCGGCATGATGGTTGTGCCGTTGGTTATCGGTGCCATTATCAACACTTTTGCCCCGCAGGCGTTGCAGATCGGTGGATTCACCACGGCTTTATTTAAAAATGGCGCGGCTCCCTTGATTGGCGCGTTCCTGCTCTGTATGGGGGCGGGAATTAGCGTAAAGGCGGCGCCGCAAGCTTTGCTACAAGGCGGCACGATTACGCTGACCAAGTTACTGGTCGCGATTGCAATTGGTCTCGGGGTTGAACACCTGTTTGGCGCGGAGGGCATCTTTGGCTTAAGCGGTGTTGCCATTATTGCGGCAATGAGTAACTCCAATGGCGGGCTTTACGCGGCGCTGGTTGGCGAGTTTGGCAATGAACGTGATGTCGGTGCGATCTCCATTTTGTCTCTGAATGACGGGCCTTTCTTTACCATGATCGCGCTGGGCGCGGCGGGTATGGCAAATATTCCTATCATGGCGCTGGTGGCGGTTCTTGTTCCGCTGGTGGTTGGCATGATCCTCGGTAACCTCGACGCCAATATGCGTGACTTCCTGACCAAAGGCGGTCCACTGCTCATTCCTTTCTTTGCGTTTGCACTTGGAGCCGGTATTAACCTGGAAATGCTGCTGCAAGGTGGTCTGGCGGGCATTCTGCTGGGTGTGCTGACCACCTTTGTGGGCGGCTTCTTTAACATTCGTGCCGATCGTCTGGTAGGCGGGAGTGGTATTGCTGGTGCTGCGGCATCCAGTACTGCGGGGAACGCCGTCGCGACGCCACTGGCCATAGCACAGGCCGATCCCTCGCTGGCAGAGGTTGCCGCTGCGGCAGCGCCGCTGATCGCTGCGTCAGTCATTACAACCGCTATTCTGACGCCAATTCTTACGTCGTGGGTCGCGAAAAGGCAGTCTCGTCAGACCGTGCAGGAGAAGAAAGCATGAAAATGATCGTTATCGCCGATGACTTTACGGGCTCTAACGATACCGGCGTACAGTTGGCGAAAAAAGGGGCGCGTACCGAAGTAATGCTGACCCCAGCGCAGAAACCGTCGCGCCGCGCCGATGTTCTGGTCATCAATACGGAAAGCCGGGCGATGCCGGCAACGCAGGCCGCCGCGGCTGTACAACAAGCGTTAGCACCATGGTGTGAGGGCGAAGCAACACCGCTGGTATACAAAAAAATAGACTCGACATTTCGTGGCAATGTGGGGGCTGAAGTCACTGCAGCCATGCGTACAGCCGGTCGGACGCTGGCCGTGATTGCGGCGGCAATTCCTGCTGCCGGGCGCACCACGCAGGATGGCTTGTGCCTGGTCCATGGTGTGCCGCTGCTGGAAACGGAATTCGCCAGCGATCCAAAAACGCCCATTCACTCTTCGCGTATTGCTGAACTGGTCGCACTGCAAAGCGATGTCCCTGTACATGAGGTGTCGCTGGTGGATGTGCGTCGGGGAAGTTTGAGTGCGCTGCTGAGCGCTTTTGCAAAAGCCGGCGAATGTATGGTGGTGGTGGATGCCATGGAAGAGCGAGATCTCGCGCTCATTGCACAGGCGGTTTGTGAGCAAAAACAGATGCCGCTGCTCGTAGGGGCGGCAGGGCTGGCCAATGCGCTACCGGCCGCAACGTTTATGCAAGAAAAGCAGGAATTACCGGTGTTGGTTGTGGCTGGCTCAATGAGTGAGGCAACGCGACGTCAGGTGGAAAAAGCAGTGTGTCAAGGTCGGGCAAAAGTCGTTGATATCGATGCCGCGCGGTTGGTTGCATCGTCATTTGCACCGGAAATGGACTCTGTTATTGAACAGGCTTGCGCGCAACTGAGCCAGCAGCAGCACACGATCTTACGCACCAGTCGATGTGCAGAAGACCGGGACATGATCGACACGCTGTGTTTCAACGTGGGGATGAGTCGCCAGCAGTTGGGAGAACTGCTGAGTCAGCGTCTAGGGGAGATAACGCTGCGCATTATTGAACAAGCACGTATCGGCGGATTGTTCCTGACCGGAGGCGATATTGCCACGGCGGTCGCCAGTGCGTTGGGTGCTGAAGGGTATCGCATCCACAGTGAGGTCGCCCCCTGTATTCCGTGCGGAACGTTTGTGAATAGCGAGATTGACGACTTGCCGGTTATTACCAAAGCGGGTGGATTCGGTTCTGATACGACCCTTTGCGATGCGCTGTATTTTATTGAGGAGATGTACCGTGGTAACTAAAACAATTGCGATTACGATGGGAGATCCGGCGGGGATTGGTCCGGAAATTATTGTTAAAGCGCTACGCGAAGATGAACTTAATGGTGCACCGCTGGTGGTGGTTGGGTGCCTAAAAACGCTGCAGCGGTTACAGGCTCAGGGGCTGGCTGACGGAGTAACATTTCGCGCTATTGAACAGGTCGCCGATGCCAGATTCACGCCAGATACGATTCATGTGATTGATGAACCGCTGGCGAAACCTGACGAACTGGTCCCTGGTACAGTGCAGGCGCAGGCGGGCGATCTGGCCTATCGCTGTGTGAAGCGGGCGACTGAACTGGCGATGAAGGGGGATGTACATGCCATCGCGACCGCGCCGTTGAACAAAGAAGCGCTGCATCTCGGCGGACACAATTATCCTGGACATACCGAACTGCTGGCAACGCTAACCGAAAGCCGCGACTATGCGATGGTGCTGTACACCGATAAGCTGAAAGTTATCCATGTTTCGACGCATATCGCACTGCGCAAATTCCTTGATACGCTCAATGGGCAACGTGTCGAAACGGTGATTGGTATCGCAGATACCTTCCTGAAGCGCGTAGGCTTTGCACACCCGCGTATTGCCGTTGCGGGGGTGAATCCACATGCCGGAGAGAATGGCCTGTTTGGCGATGAGGAAATTCGTATTGTCGGACCCGCGATTGAGAATATGAGAGCGAAGGGGATGGATGTTTACGGTCCGTGCCCGCCGGATACCGTGTTTTTACAGGCTTATGAAGGTCAGTATGACATGGTGGTGGCGATGTACCACGATCAGGGGCATATCCCGCTGAAATTGCTGGGTTTCTATGATGGTGTAAATATCACAGCAGGTTTACCGTTTATTCGTACCTCTGCCGATCACGGTACGGCATTTGATATCGCCTGGACGGGAAAAGCAAAATCTGAGAGCATGGCCGTATCGATCAAACTGGCAATGCAACTGGCGTAATTTACTGTTATGAAAGGGCAACACCGTCTGGATAAGATTGTGGCGTATTTGAAAAATCATACGCTGGTTACCGTGGAACAGTTGGTTGACGCGGTTGACGCCTCTCCAGCAACGATCAGGCGCGATCTCATCAAGCTGGATGAACAGGGTGTGATCAGCCGCAGCCACGGCGGTGTTGCGTTACGACGCTTTGAAGCTGCGCAGCCAACCACAAACGAAAAGCAACTGCGATCGCCTGCTGAGAAACGGGCGATTGCGCGTTTTGCCGCCTCAATGGTGCGTGCGGGCGATGCCGTGGTGCTTGATGCCGGTACCACAATGCTGGAGCTGGCAAAATGTCTGACGCATTTGCCGCTGCGAGTGATTACCGTTGATCTGCATATTGCCCTGTTTTTGTCAGAATTCCGTCAGATAGAGGTGACGATCGTCGGTGGACGCATCGATGACAGCAGCCAGTCCTGTATTGGTGAGTTTGGCCGGAAAATGTTGCGCAGCGTCTATCCTGATATTGCTTTTATGAGCTGTAACACCTGGAGTATGGAAAAGGGTGTAACCACGCCAACGGAAGACAAAGCGGGATTAAAGCAGGAAATTATTGCGAATGCCCAACGGAAGGTATTGCTGGCGGATAGCAGTAAGTACGGCGCACATTCGTTATTTAACGTCGCGCCGCTTAGTTGCTTTACCGATGTTGTTACCGATGTGAATCTACCGCCAAACGCGCAGACTGAATTAAAAGCGCAATCCGTTGCCCTGACGCTGGTACAGCCAGAGTAACGGCAATCTCAACCCTGATTGCGCCGGAGATTATTTAACGTAGGCCAGCAGGCTCAGAGAGTCACGCGCCAGCGCTTTGCATTTCTTTGCTGTTGGGATGCCGATACCGCTGAGATCGCGATAGCTGTCCTCACCCAGTGCCTTCATGTTGAAGGTGTCGTAATTGCTCAGGTCCCACTGGTTTTGCTGGGCAAAAAAGACCAGTGCGCGACGGATCTGCCCATTTGGCAAATTCTGGTATCCACAGTCATTTTTCAGAAAAACAAAAACTGCCGTTAAATCGGCCATATCTTCGGCTTCGGACTCGCTGAGCGCGTAGCTATTTGCGCATACGGCCATCAGGGTGCCGAACAAAACTGTTCTGAAAAACGTCTTCATTGCTTCTACCACTGCATCACGGAATTTAAACGTTAGCACACTGCGAGCGAAGCGACGACCTTTATTATTAGCCGTTTACTTGACCTTCCCGTAAGGGGAAGGCTTATGCTTAAAAGATAGCCTGCTTAAGCTGCTGAATATAAGGAAGTGATTATGCAACGTCGTGACTTTTTAAAGTACTCCGTGGCGCTGGGCGTCGCGTCAGCATTACCTCTGTGGAGCCGTAGCGTATTCGCCGCAGACCGTCCCGCATTACCCATTCCAGACCTGTTAACCGCCGATGCTTCTAATCGCATTCAGTTGATTGCACAAGCCGGGCAGTCGAGCTTTGCAGGTAAAACTGCTACCACATGGGGATATAACGGCAATTTACTCGGACCTGCGGTCAAGCTGAACAAAGGGCAGTCGGTGACCGTGGATATCCATAACCAGCTTGCCGAAGAGACGACGTTGCACTGGCACGGCCTGGAAATCCCCGGTGAAGTCGACGGTGGACCGCAAGGCATTATCCCGGCGGGCGGGAAACGTTCGGTGACCTTCACGCCGGATCAGAGGGCGGCAACCTGCTGGTTCCACCCGCATCAGCATGGAAAGACCGGTCGTCAGGTAGCGATGGGACTGGCCGGACTGGTGCTGATTGAAGATGAAGAGATTCGCAAGCTGCTGCTGCCTAAGCAGTGGGGCATTGATGATGTGCCGGTGATCATTCAAGACAAACAGTTCTCTGCTGATGGGCAGGTTGATTATCAACTGGACATCATGACCGCCGCCGTCGGCTGGTTTGGCGATACGCTGCTGACCAACGGGGCGATTTATCCTCAGCATGCGGCACCGCGCGGCTGGCTGCGCTTGCGTCTGTTGAATGGTTGTAACGCACGCTCACTGAACATTGCGGCCAGCGACAATCGTCCTTTGTACGTCATTGCCAGCGACGGCGGACTGTTGGCGGAACCGGTAAAAGTGACCGAGCTTCCTATGCTGATGGGCGAGCGCTTTGAAGTGCTGGTGGATGTGAGCGACGGCAAAGCTTTTGATCTGGTCACTCTGCCAGTCAGCCAGATGGGGATGGCGATTGCGCCATTCGATAAGCCGCATCCAGTCATGCGCGTTCAACCGTTGCTGATTACCGCTTCCGGCACGCTGCCAGATTCGCTGACATCCATGCCATCGCTGCCGTCACTGGAAGGGCTGACGGTGCGCAAGCTGCAGCTGTCGATGGATCCGATGCTCGATATGATGGGCATGCAAATGCTGATGAAGAAATACGGCGGTCAGGCCATGGCGGGTATGGATCATGGGAAGATGATGGGCCATATGAATAATGACAATATGGGCCACGGCAATATGAATCATGGCAATATGAACCACGGTAAGATGGGGAATATGCAGCATGGCGACATGGGCAACATGAAGCATGGATCATTCGACTTCCATAATGCCAACCGGATTAATGGCCAGGCATTTGATATGAATAAACCGATGTTTGCCGCGGCGAAAGGTCAGCACGAACGCTGGGTGATTTCCGGCCAGGGCGACATGATGCTGCATCCGTTCCACATTCACGGCACGCAGTTCCGTATTCTGTCTGAGAATGGCAAAGCACCTGCCGCACACCGCGCGGGATGGAAGGACACTGTGCGGGTAGAAGGCGGCGTGAGCGAGGTGTTAGTGAAGTTTGACCACGACGCGCCAAAAGAGCATGCCTATATGGCGCATTGCCATCTGTTAGAGCATGAAGATACCGGGATGATGCTCGGCTTCACCGTATAAACAGCGGCGGATAGCGGTGGCGCTATCCGCTAAATGTTTATTCCAAAAACGGATTATTACCCTATCGTCCAGTAGAAGCATGCATATACTGATGAGGTTAATCACTTATCACGAGGTATGCATGACCCTTTTGCGTAAAGTACTGACGGCATCTTTTATTATGCTTCTGGCGGTTTCGGCACAAGCTGCGATGAAGATGGAACGCCAACAGATTTCAAAACTGAATTTAAGCCTTGAAATTCCTCAGACGCTCACGCCGATGCCGGACGAAATGGCAAAAATCAAATACCCTTCTGAAAACCGTCCACAGGTGATTTACGGTGACGAACGCGGTAAAGCGTCTTTAGGTATTACCGCCGGGCGCAACGCATTGCCTGCCGCTCAGTTGGATATGGCAAAGGATGCGACGCTGAAGATGCTGACCAACTTCAATCCGCAGGCCGAACCTGTCACGGTTGATGGGCATAAAGCGTGGCTGATTACCTTCCGTTCTCAAGCGCCGGATACTGAAATTCTCAATATGCTGCTGATTACCTCGCAAAATGAGAAAGCGGTGCAGGTCTCCTTCAATATGACCAAAGATCTGGTGGCTCAGTATCAGGAAGCCGCAAAAGCGTCGCTACTGTCACTGAAGTTTGAATAAAAAAACGCCCGCTGAATCGCGGGCGTTAACCATTTTACTTCGCGTCGTCCGGCAACGCGTATGCCACGATATAATCGCCCATCTTCGTACCAAATGAGCCGTGGCCCCCAGCGGAAATCACCACATACTGCTTACCGTTCACTTCATAGGTCATCGGCGTTGCCTGACCACCGGCCGGCAGACGGCCCTGCCACAGTTTTTCACCGTTACTCATGTTGTACGCACGCAGATAGTTATCTGCAGTCGCGGCGATAAACAGCACGTTCCCCGCGGTTGAGATAGGTCCGCCCAGCATCGGCATCCCCATATTGAACGGCACCGGAACCGGCATTGGGAACGGCATGCTGTCCTGCGGTGTACCTATACGTTTTTTCCACACCACGTGATTGGTTTTCAGGTCCACCGCGGAGATATAACCCCATGCTGGCTGCTTACACGGTAGGCCAAATGGTGAAAGGAACGGATTAAGCGTTACGCCGAACGGTACGCCGTATTGCGGCTGAATACCGGACTCCGTGCCTGTACCTTTGGCGTCTTTTGGCGGTTCCATTGGGTTGCCGGGACCGCGTGGGATCAGCTTCGAAACAAACGGCAGCGCCATTGGGTTGGCAATGGCGACCTGACGGTTAGGATCAACAGAGATGCCGCCCCATTCGAACATGCCGAGATTACCCGGGAACACCAGTGTGCCCTGCTCTGAAGGTGGGGTAAAAATGCCCTCATAGCGCAACTGATGAAACATTACGCGGCACACCAACTGGTCAAACATGGTTGCGCCCCACATATCCGCGCCACTGAGATCTTTATGCGGACGGAAGCTGAGGTCGGAGAACGGCTGGGTTTTGCTGACATAATCACCTTTGGCTGCACCTTGCGGCACCGGTTTTTCCGGGGCTGGCACCACCAGTTCACCATTACGGCGGTCGAGCACAAAGATATTACCGGTTTTTGCCGGGGCGTAAATGACCGGAACTTTCTCTCCGTTGACGTTGATATCCGCCAGAGTTGGCTGCGCCGGTAAGTCCATATCCCACAGATCGTGGTGAACGGTCTGATAGCTCCAGGCCAATTTCCCGGTAGTGGCATTTAACGCCAGGATGGAGCTGGCATAACGTTCCTGCTCCGGTGTGCGGTTACCGCCCCAAATATCCGGCGTGGTGACACCCATGGGCAGATATACCAGATCCAGCTTCGCGTCGTAGGCCGCAGGCGCCCAGGAGTTCGGCGAGTTAAAGGTGAAGGTATGTTCATCTGAAGGAATGAAATTAGGATCTTTGGCGCCTGGGTCGAACGCCCACAGCAGCTTACCGGTATTCACATCGAAGCCACGGATAACGCCGGAGGTTTCGCGGGTGGAGAAGTTATCAGTCACCGATCCGGCAATCACAATGGTTTTATCAGTGATGATGGGCGGTGATGTCGGCTCATACAGACCCGGCGTGGTATCCGGCATATTGGTCTGCAGATTCAAAATGCCTTTATTGGCGAAGGTTTCACATGGCTTGCCGGTCTCGGCATTCAATGCAAACAGTCGTCCATCATTGACCGGCAAAAGGATACGGCGCGGACAGTCGGCCATCACCTCTGCTGAAGCCGTATCCGGTCTGGCTTCATGATAGGAAACGCCGCGACAAGTTACGTGCTGGAAGCTGGTATTGGTATTAAGTTGAGGATCGAAATGCCACTTCTCTTTACCGCTGGCTGCGTCCAGGGCAAAAAGTCGCTGGTGGGCGGTACACAGATAAAGGGTATCGCCTACTTTTATGGGCGTGACTTCATTGGTGATTTCACCGGGATCGTTGGGTTGTTTTAAATCCCCGGTACGAAATACCCAGGCTTCTTTCAACTGATGAACGTTGTCTGCGTTGATTTGTTTCAACGGAGAGTAGCGTTGACCTTCCTGATTGCGGCCGTAAGCAGGCCAGTCTTCATCGGCAACCGGAGAGATAGCCTCGGCCACGGTGGCATCAGCACTCAACATTCCGTGAACCTCTTGTGGGTCGTTGAAGCCAGCCCAGGTCAGGATACCGCCGCTAATCAGCAGGGCCACCACCAGCCCCGCTACTGCGCCACTGGAAGGGATAATAAGGCGACGCCAGACGAAAGGCAGGATAAGCCAGATACCAAAGAAAACCAGGATGTCGCTACGCGGCGTCAGCGCCCAGAAATCAAATCCGACCTCCCATACGCCCCAAAGCATGGTGGCGAGAAGCAGGGCGGCATACAGCCAAAGGGCAGAGCGTTTACTGCGCCATAAAAGAAGCGCCACACCGAGCATGGCGAGGCCCGCGATCGGGTAATACCAAGAGCCGCCAATGGCGACGAGCCAACCTCCGCCAATCAGGAGATACAGTCCACAAAGTGCCGCGAATACGGCGCTCAGGGTCACGATAAGCCGTTGAGAACGTACGTTGTTATTTGCCATAAAAAATACCATCACATGTGTTATTTCTTTAATAGCAGTTAATTATAGGAGCTAAAACGCGTGACCATTGTCACATTATGAACTTTATCAACAGATGCCGCGTATGAATGCTTTTGCTGGTATACTGCGTGCCTTGCGCTTAGATGCTGGCTTATTTAAAGTAAGCATTAAGTGATTTGTTTTTAAATCATATGGTTAGATATATGAAACATACTGTTGAAGTCATGATCCCGGAAGCGGAGATCAAAGCGCGTATTGCTGAACTGGGGCGTCAGATTAACGAACGTTACAAGGACAGCGGCAGCGATATGGTGCTGGTTGGTCTGTTACGTGGCTCATTTATGTTTATGGCGGATCTGTGCCGTGAAGTGCATGTCTCTCACGAAGTCGATTTCATGACGGCATCCAGCTATGGCAGCGGAATGTCTACCACGCGTGATGTTAAAATTCTGAAAGACCTGGATGAAGACATTCGTGGCAAGGACGTGCTGATTGTCGAAGACATCATCGACTCCGGCAATACGCTGTCCAAAGTGCGTGAAATTCTGAGCCTGCGCGAGCCGAAATCCCTGGCTATTTGTACGCTGCTGGACAAACCTTCTCGTCGTGAAGTGAATGTTCCGGTCGAGTTTATCGGCTTCTCAATTCCTGATGAGTTTGTGGTCGGTTACGGCATTGACTATGCCCAGCGTTATCGCCATCTGCCGTACGTTGGCAAAGTGGTGCTGCTGGACGAGTAACTGGCTAGAGCGCCTGATGGCGCAGGTTTGTAGGCCGGGTAAGGCGTCGCCGCCTCCCGGCAATGTCACATTATTTATGGTTACTGTGTTTCTGACTCAGGTTAGACAACCCCTGGCGATAGCGCTGTTCCAGCGTTTCGCGGCTGGTGGCGGTGACGTCGAGATCGCGCAGCAGGCCATCATGAATACCGTAAGCCCAGCCGTGAATGGTCACTTTCTGACCGCGCTTCCAGGCTGAACGCATAATGGTTGAGTGGCCCAGGTTATAGACCTGTTCCATGACATTCAGTTCGCACAGGGTGTCCATACGACGTTCCTGCGGCATTTCGCCCAGCAGTGAGCTGTGTTTGAACCAGATATCGCGGATGTGCAGTAACCAGTTATCAATCAGCCCCTGTTCTTTATTTTCAATCGCCGCCTGGACGCCGCCGCATCCATAGTGGCCGCATATAATAATATGTTCCACTTCCAGCACATCCACCGCATACTGAACCACTGAGAGACAGTTCAGGTCGGTGTGAATAACCAGATTGGCAACATTGCGGTGAACAAATAATTCGCCCGGTTCAAGACCGGTTAATCGTTCAGCGGGAACGCGGCTATCGGAACATCCAATCCATAGAAAACGCGGATTCTGGGCATGTGTCAGCGTTTCAAAAAATCCGGGATCTTCTTCTATCAGCATCTTTGACCATAGTGCATTGTTGCTGATGAGTGTATCTATGTCTTTCATGGAGTAGCACGACCCGAAGCCAGATAAATTCGATGGGCTAATATAGGGTAACTCCATCATTATTTAAACTATATATAAAATGTCAGAACGTAAGGTAAGTATAAAAACATGACCATTGCTCTGGAACTTCAACAACTTAAAAAAACTTACCCCGGTGGCGTTCAGGCGTTACGCGGGATAGATTTGCAAGTCGAAGCGGGTGATTTTTATGCGCTTTTGGGACCGAATGGCGCAGGAAAATCCACCACCATTGGAATAATCAGCTCGCTGGTGAATAAAACCTCCGGGCGGGTGAGTGTCTTCGGATACGATCTTGAAAAAGATACGGTTAATGCTAAACGCCAGCTTGGCCTGGTACCACAGGAGTTTAACTTTAACCCGTTTGAAACCGTGCAGCAGATCGTGGTCAACCAGGCGGGTTACTACGGTGTTGAGCATAAAGAAGCGGTCAAACGCAGCGAACTATATTTAAAGCAGCTCGATTTATGGGAAAAACGTAACGAGCGCGCGCGCATGCTGTCTGGTGGGATGAAACGTCGTCTGATGATTGCCCGTGCGCTGATGCACGAGCCGAAATTACTCATTCTGGATGAACCAACGGCGGGCGTCGACATTGAGCTGCGTCGTTCAATGTGGGGCTTTTTAAAGGATTTAAACGACAAAGGCACCACCATTATTCTGACCACTCACTATCTCGAAGAAGCGGAAATGCTGTGTCGTAATATCGGCATTATTCAGCACGGCGAGCTGGTGGAAAACACCTCGATGAAGAGTCTGCTCTCCAAGCTGAAATCCGAGACCTTTATCCTCGATCTGGCACCAAAAAGTCCGCTGCCGAAACTGGAAGGTTATCAGTACCGACTGGTCGACACTTCCACGCTGGAAGTGGAGGTTCTGCGTGAACAAGGGGTCAACAGCGTCTTCTCTCAGCTGAGCGCACAGGGCATTCAGGTATTGAGTATGCGTAACAAAGCGAACCGACTGGAAGAACTGTTTGTTTCTCTGGTGCATGAAAAACAAGGAGATCGCGCATGATGCAGCTTTACTGGGTTGCGCTGAAAAGCATCTGGGCGAAAGAGATCCACCGCTTTATGCGTATCTGGATCCAGACTTTGGTGCCTCCCGTCATCACCATGACGCTCTATTTTATTATCTTTGGTAACCTGATCGGCTCGCGTATCGGCGAAATGCATGGTTTTAGCTACATGCAGTTTATTGTGCCGGGGCTGATTATGATGGCAGTGATCACCAACTCGTACGCGAACGTGGCATCGTCATTCTTTAGCGCCAAGTTTCAGCGCAATATCGAAGAGCTGCTGGTCGCCCCGGTGCCGACGCACGTGATTATCGCCGGTTTCGTCGGCGGCGGCGTGGCGCGTGGCCTGTGCGTAGGCATTCTGGTCACGGCTATTTCACTGTTCTTCGTACCGTTCCAGGTGCATTCCTGGGTCTTTGTGGCGCTCACGCTGGTGTTAACGGCGGTACTGTTCTCGCTGGCCGGTTTGCTGAACGCAGTCTTTGCTAAAACCTTTGACGATATCAGCCTGATCCCCACCTTCGTGCTGACGCCGCTGACCTATCTGGGTGGCGTGTTCTATTCGTTAACGCTGCTGCCGCCGTTCTGGCAGGGACTGTCGCATCTGAACCCAATTGTCTACATGATTAGCGGCTTCCGCTACGGCTTCCTGGGTATTCATGATGTTCCGCTGGTCACCACGTTTGGCGTGCTGGTGGTGTTCATTGCGGCGTTTTACTTGCTGTGCTGGTACCTGATTCAGCGCGGACGCGGCCTGCGTAGCTAATTCTTTCTTCCTCTCCTGACTCGGGAGAGGAAGACTTTTGATGCTTATCACCATTACCGATTTATCACCCTGATAAACTACTTGCCTGCTAAGGAGGTAGGCAATGTTAGGTTGGGTAATTACCTGTCATGACGATAAGGCACAGGATATGCTGCATCGTCTGGAGAAAAAGTACGGCCCGTTGGAGCAATGTCAGGTGGTAAGTTTCTGGCGTGGGCTCAGCTCGAATATGTTAAGCCGCATGATGTGCCATGCCCTGCATGCCACAGACTCTGGTGAAGGGGTAGTATTCCTGACGGATATGGCCGGGGCTGCGCCTTACCGTGTGGCTTCGTTAATGAGTCATAAACATCCCCAGTGCGAAGTGATTTCAGGTATCAGCTATCCATTGCTTGAGCGAATGATTTCGTCACGGGAATCGCTGAGCAGTTCTGCGTTTCGCGATTGCATCGTCGCGCTTGGCGGCCCCGAAGTCTCCAGCCTCTGGCATCAACAACAAAAAAATCCCCCCTTCGTGTTGAAGCATGATTTGTATGAGTATTAATCATTGGTATTGATGATGCTTTTGCTACAATAACCGAGGTTTCTCGCCTCGGTTAAATCATATGGTTATGCGCGTTCTGTTTGTTCTGTTGCTCCTGTTTTCTGGTGGCGTAGGTGCGGCCTTGCCCGCTCGCTATATGCAAACCACGGAAGATGCGGTGATTTGGGCACATGTTGGCAATAAGACTGAGACTGTCGGTAATTTACGCGCGGGACAGATTATTGCCGTTGAACCGGATGCAAAGGATTACTACACCTTCAACTTCGGTTTTGGCAAAGGCTACATCGACAAAGGGCACCTGGAACCTGTGCAGGGGCATCAGCGTGTGGAAGACGGCCTGGGTGACTTAAATAAACCGTTGAGTAACCAGAACCTGATTACCTGGAAAGATACGCCGGTGTATAACGCTCCGGATGTCGGTAGCGCTCCGTTTGGCGTGCTGGCGGATAATCTGCGATATCCGGTTATCAGCAAGCTTAAAGACCGTCTCAACCAGACCTGGTACCAGATCCGCATTGGCGGCAGACTGGCCTACATTAGCGCGCTGGATGCTCAGCAGGATAACGGTATCCCGATTCTGACTTACCATCATATTCTGCGCGATGAAGAGAACACGCGTTTTCGTCATACCTCCACCACCACATCAGTGCGCGCGTTCAGTAACCAGATGACCTGGCTGCGAGATATGGGCTATACCACGCTGACGATGTATCAGTTAGAAGACTACCTCAATAATCGCGCAAACCTTCCGGCGCGTTCGGTCGTTATTACGTTTGATGATGGCCTGAAGTCCGTTAGCCGCTATGCGCATCCCGTCCTCAAGCAGTATGGCTTTAAGGCGACGGCGTTTATCATTAGCTCACGTATCAAGCGCCACCCACAGAAGTGGGATCCGAAATCGCTGCAGTTTATGAGTATTTCCGAGCTGGAAGGGATTAAAGATGTTTTCGACTTCCAGTCGCACACCCATTTCTTGCATCGGGTGGATGGCCAGCGACGACCAATTTTACTCAGCCGTAACTATCACAATATTCTGTTTGATTTTGAACACTCCCGTCGGGCGCTCGGGCAGTTTAATCCGCATGTGCTCTATCTTTCCTACCCGTTTGGCGGCTATAACGCGACGGCGGTGAAAGCGGCGCATGACGCTGGTTTTCATTTGGCGGTGACGACGGTGAAAGGGAAGGTGAAGCCTGGCGATAACCCGATGTTGCTAAAGCGGCTGTATATCCTGCGGACGGATTCGCTGGAAACAATGTCGCGGCTGATAGTCAATCAGCCGCAGGGGTAAGGGCTGTCAGGCGACCTGTACCGGAATGGCTTTTGCAGTGCGTTTCATTTCGTTGTCGCCTTCAAAATAGGCCACTTTCGGACGCCATGTACGGGCTTCTTCGTCAGACATAGTGACGAAGCTGGCGATAATCACAATGTCGCCAACTTCAGCACAGTGCGCCGCTGCACCGTTCACCGAGATGATTCTGGAGCCGCGTTCAGCCGCAATGGCATAGGTTGAGAAACGTTTACCATTGGTCACGTTCCAGATATCAATAGCTTCATTTTCCAGAATACCTGAGGCATCGAGGAAATCCTGGTCGATGGCGCAGGAGCCTTCGTAGTGCAGGTCCGCCTGCGTGACTTTTACGCGGTGGAGCTTGCCTTGCAGCATGGTGCGAATCATAACTTCTATACCCTGTCGTTTACCTTGGCTAAGCAGGCGCGACTGGCCTGCTTTGAGAAATCTTCAGGCAGTATTGCCCGATTTTTAACCCCTGTCTACTGGGCTAATGTAACGCTTTGATTATCGATCAGACGAGCCTGACCCAGCCATGCTGCGGCCAGAATCACCGCGCGTTTACTGGTTTCAGTCAACTCCAGCAGCGTGTCGGCATCACGAATCTGAATATCGTCGGCGCGGAAGCCTTTTTCATTCAGTTCTTGTTCGGCAATGGTAATAATTTCTTGCAGCTCACGATTACCCGCAATCAGCTTTTCAGCGATACCGTTCATCACGTTGTGCAGGCCTGGCGCAATTTTACGCTGTTCTGCCGTTAGATAACCGTTACGTGAGCTGAGGGCCAGACCGTCTTTGGCGCGAATAATCGGTACGCCAACGATCTCAATGTCATAACCCATGTCCGCTACCATTTTGCGGATCAGCGCCAGCTGTTGGAAATCTTTTTCACCAAAGCAGGCGATATCGGGTTGGATCAGGTTAAACAACTTGCTGACGATAGTGGAAACACCACGGAAGTGGCCTGGGCGGCTGGCGCCTTCCAGCATGGTAGAGAGGCCGGGAACATCAACGAAAGTCTGGCCTTCCAGACCCTGCGGGTAGATCTCTTCAACGGCCGGAGCAAAGACATAATCGACTTTACGCTTGTTCAGCTTTTCGCAATCTTCCTGCAGGGTGCGCGGATAGCGCACCAGATCGTCTGGTCGGTCAAACTGCATCGGGTTAACGAAAATGCTGACGAACACCACATCAGCCCGCGCTTTTGCTTCATCGACCAGTTTCATATGGCCGTCGTGCAGGTTACCCATGGTGGGAACCAGTGCGACGCGTTTGCCTTCCTGACGCAGACGACGAATATGCTGGCGCAGCAGCGGCAGGGTTTCAATGATTAACACGACAAGACTCCTTGAGTTGCCTGAGGTACCGTAGGCCGGATAAGACGCGTAGCGTCGTCATCCGGCACGGTCAGAAAATTAGTGGAAGCTGTGCTCTTCGCCCGGATAAACTCCGGACTCCACTTCAGCCATATACTGCCGCACTGCGGCGCGCATGTCGCCTGCTTCATTGAGGAAATTCTTCGCAAATTTCGGGATATGGCCACCGGTAATGCCAAAGGCATCATGCATGACGAGGATTTGACCGTCGGTGACGTTACCGGCGCCGATACCAATTACAGGAATCGACAGCGCTTCAGTGACGCGCTTCGCCAGTTCAACCGGCACGCACTCCAGCACCAGCAACTGAGCGCCAGCGGCTTCTAAGGCCAGCGCATCATCCAGCAGTACCTGCCCGGCGTCGCCGCGGCCCTGAATTTTATAGCCGCCGAAGATATTCACCGACTGGGGCGTTAATCCCAGATGACCGCAAACCGGCACCGCGCGTTCGGTGAGCATTTTCACCGTATCTACCAGCCAGGCGCCGCCTTCGATTTTGACCATATTAGCGCCCGCGCGCATGACCACCGCAGCGTTTTCAAACGCCTGCTCCGGAGTGGCATAAGCCATAAACGGTAGGTCGGAGAGCAGCAGACAATTCGGTGCGCCGCGACGCACGGCTCGGGTGTGGTAAGCAATGTCTTCAACGGTGACGGGCAGGGTGGAGTCGTGCCCCTGTACCGTCATGCCCAGCGAATCACCGACCAGCATCACGTTGATGCCTTCATCGGCAAACAGCTTAGCGAAGCTGTAGTCGTAGGCGGTGATAGTCGCGAAGCGCTTTTTCTCTTGTTTGCATTTTTGCAACACAGCGATAGTGGTGGGTTTGCTCATAACCTCTCCGGCCATAATATTGATGAATATAATGGCCGCATTGTAGGGGAATGAAGCAGAAAAGCGTTAGCCCTTTGTGTGTATTCCCGGCAGCGAGAGCCGCCGGATTAACGCGCTTAGGGGTAGTCGATAGTGAAGCTGCCTGTCGCTTTGAACTCGCCGGGTTTGATGGTGTTGCTACCGTCTTGTTTCAGCGTTGCTCTGAAATTCAGAATCTGATCGGGGTTACCGATATTGCTATAAGTATAGTCTTCCATATTCGTAAACTTATAAACGGAGCTGGAGTTGTTTGGCATGATCGTCATCCAGTCGCTGATGCTTGCTGGGTTCTTCTCGCCGGCAACCGTCACGCCAATACCGCTGGCGGCACCAGATGTTAAAGTATTACCCAATAATGCGTTGTCACTGCTGCCTGTTATTGTTGATCCTAACTTCACTTCGACATTTTTAATGTAGGTACAGTTACTTAATTTTATTGAAAAGTCTTTTGTCACACCATCGCCTTTCAGTTCTTCTGCGTTGCGACTGCCAAAAGGCACGGTAGATCCTGAAACACCTTCACCTGTAACGGCAGTGGCAGTACATGTTGGGTAGTGAATCGTTATTGAACCTGGACTGATGACGTAATCAAGGTAGTGGTTGCCACCACCGATACTGGTGTCTGAAAGCTTAAATCGGAAGTTGTAACCGGTACTTGTTGGAAAGGTAACGTTAACTGCTGATGTGGTTGGCTTAAATGTATCATCAGCATAAAGATGGAATTTAATCCACAGAACAATTCCCCCCATTTCAAAATAACCTTTCTTCCATGCGATTGAATCACAGAAAGTGGAGAAATCTGCATAAGAGGTACTAATGAAATTCAGATCAAAGGACTTATAATCCGTACCACCGCCGTTCCAGTCAACCCAAAATGAACTCCCTGGGTAATAGGCGGTGCCAAAGTTAATCTTGGTAATTTCCATACCAAGATACAAACCCGTAGTATTTGTTTTCCATAATGGATTGCCGCTATTATTTTTAATACCCGCACTCTGAAAACCATGATAAAGATTTACACTATGAACATCGTGGTTATAGTTACAATTAAGCCCATGCTTGGGATCAAATTCTGTCGCACCAGAAACGGCAAGTTCGCGTAAGCCTGATTCTGTATGGGCGGCAACTGAAGGGAGCAGGTTCCATGAGAATGGAGCTGAGTAGTCTTGTACATCTGCATATTCTGCACCTCCTTGATACGAGGTCGCTTGCCCAATATAGACAGACCAGGCATAAGCGTTGCTGGCTCCTAACCATAAAAATAGAGATGATATTAAAAGGAGTATGTTTTTTTTCATGGCTAATTTCCCTATTAATGGTCGTTCCGAATTTTATTGGTAGGTGACATTGACAAGTACATGGCTACTTAATTCGCCGAGGGTAACCGTTTCGGTACTCAGGATTTTCTGCATCCGTGAATAAAAGGTCCAGGTTGTATCGCTATAATCTGTAGCGGAAAATATCGCCCTTGACGAGCCGTCAGTATTCAACACATTTTGACGTGGTGAATCTGTGGTGAAAATCACTACTCCTACATTTGCCACACCGCCCGAGGTCTGAGTTAGATCATTCGCAAATACCTGCTGATTGCCCTTCGCAAACTGGCCGCTTTGGGGGGTAAAGTTAAAGGTAACATTAGTGATGGCTCCGTCACTGATTGGACAATGCAGAAGTTTAATTGAAAACTCTTGACCGCCTTCATAATCAGTTTCCGCAGTAATGCCGTCGGCAAAATAGGCGGGACCTACGGTTGCGAAATTTACCGTTCCACTGCCGTTAATCTCTAACTGGCAGGTATCCTTCTGCACGGTGGCGGTGAAATCCACGTTGGTGTCGGCATACAGCGGCGCGACAACCAGGGCTGTTGCCAGCCCCGGAATTAACGCGGAGAGTGTGAATCTACGCAAACGCATCATGGTGATTACCGTTACTGGTAAGTAATGGTGAAAACAGTATTGCTCAGAAAATCACCCGCAGTTATCTGAGAAAGGGTTGTTACTGGGCTGGATACCGGCACCAGACGCGCACTTAACGGATAATCGACAGGGGTGGTAGAGGTCGCGGTTGAGAGGTCGATAGTTTGCTCGCTTGATGTAGGGTCGCCACAGTTGAACTGGATGCTATCTGTGCCAGCAGGTGTTGCTGTTGACCATATCTCCATACCGGTTTTACCTGCTTTGGTTGCTGACGTTGAGTTGTTGGCAAACTCAGGGTTCTTGGAATTTGAACCGGTGCACAAGGTGTTTGACGAAGCAATTCGCAGTTTTGCCGTTTTATCTTTTAACCCTGCGCAGTCGCTAAAGCGTAGGTTAAAGGATTTCGATTTGCTTTTTGCGAAAACTTCCGAGACATACACGTCGCCAAGACCAATCGTAGCGGTGGCGGTCTCACCGTCAAGCACTGATGCCGCACAGGTACCGGCGGTGATATTTGCCTCTACGGTTAAGTCCAACTGTGCAGTACCGTCAGCCTGCGCCATGGTGGAAACGCCCGCCCCCATCGTTGCCAGTGCGCCAATCATTAACCCGCGCAAAAGTTGTTTTTTCATTATCATCGTCCCTGTTATTGATAAGTGAAGGTGAAGGTCGCTTTAGAGCTGAATGCGCCGGTGGTACCTGCGCCATCCGTCAGTTCGCGCAGTGCCACTGTCATTTCGACGGCATTGTTAGTACGTTCTTCAGTGGTCCAGGTGAAGGAACCAGAACCTGGCGTCATATAGGTTTCATCACTGACGCTTTTACGTTTAAAGCCCATACCGATATTGGTGGCGGCGCCTGAATCAGCGGATTCATTTTTAATGAAGTTACCGCTGGCGGAGGTCGAGGTTGCCAGTGCTGTGGTGATACTGGTCAATGAACCGGCACAATCGCTGGCGACGAACTTAAAGTTCTTCTGCGATTCCGCTGATTTCTTAATGATCTTATCCAGACCAACATCGCCCACCGTTAGCTTATAGCCGTTGGTGGCATCGCCAGAAACCGATGAGCCATCCAGGGCGGCAATGGTCATGCTGCAGGTAGTGGCCAACACGGTGGCGGTGAAGTCGACGTTAAGTGTTTCCGCCTGACTGGCCAGCGGAAAGAGTACCGCGAGTACGGAGGCAGCTAAAAAGCGCTTATTCCTTTTCATTGGGGATTCCATTTGTATTGTGGTTAATGACACGACACGTAATGTTGTCTAACAGTAGGGTCTGGCTGGTGCCGACCGTTTGTTGCGTTGCTGGCAACTGGAAGGTTGCCGTACAGGTTGCGGGCTGGTTATTTTCAAACCAGCGCACCGTAAGTTCGCCGTTATCGCTAATACCGCGGACAAAAGCCTGGCCGCCCTGGCCCATATTGCCGATCTGTACATTGTTCTCATAAACTTCGGCGCCGAATGGGATCGTCTGGTGATCGCTGCGCGTCATGTTGAGAATGGCTGAACGTCCTTCATCGGTTTCGAAACTGGCGAAAACGACCGCGCCATCGCGTGGTACCAGTGTGGTACTGGTGCTCTTCAGCTCGACGTCGTTATCCATCGTATCGATGTCGAGATTGACCTGGTTTTCCCGGTAGGCCGTCAATGAGTTCGTTGCGCCATAACCCCAACGATCAATTGTGCTGCTTCCACCGTTAATCCGAGCGCCTTTAGCGCCAGGCGCTTTCACCAGCACAATGGCATCGCTGTTGCCAAAGTTGTCGTTGGTAAACGTTAAGCCACCACTGTGCAACACAAAACCGCCGTCAGTGGAGAGCGAATACTGACGGTTACTGTCGTTATTCGCCGAGGCGGATGCTGAAAGATCTCCCCATGGGGACTGATAGCTGGTATATCCACCAATATCGGAGATGTTCTTCCCCTCTTTTTGCATGGTGTAGCCTGTATTCACGCTGTAGTTCAGCTTATTGTCTTCGCTGCTGCCGCTACTGTTCATGCTGAGCTGGTGCCCACCGTTAAAATCGGTACGCATTTGGGTGCTCAAGTTGCTGAATCCTGAGCGGCGACGTTCACCACCCAGCAGGTTCTCCAGCGGAATATTGAAGTTGATATAAAGCGAATCATCCTTATCGCCTTCTTCATCCCAGGTGCGCTGCAGGTTGATACTCATGCTGCCCCAGGAAAATCCTTTGCCATAACCCAGGCTGTAATCGCTGCGGCTCTCGTTGCTTGCCCAGTAGTCGGTCCAGGTGGCTGACAGATAAAATGAACCGTAATCAACCTCAGCGGACTGCAAAGGTTGGTTCATGCTGACGGTGACCTGATTCTTCATACGCGAGAAGTTATTCATGGTATTGCGTTCAGCGTCAGTACCTTTGAATTTGGCATCGTCGATTAGCTCTAGCGCGTCATTCAGGCCCAGGTAGTCTCGCGTCGAGTAGCGATAGGCCGCGACGTTGAACGACGTATCGGTCGCTTCAATCAGCTTGTTCCAGGTCAAGCGATAGCTTTGGCCTTGATAGGTATCGTCGTCAGGGATATCTGCGCGTGAATGGGTAACGTCAACCGCCAGTGCGCCAAAGGGGGTATTCAGACCCAGACCGAGGAGTCCAGCGAAATAGTCGTTGTCCGTTGCCTGAATACCGGTGTAGGCCGTCAGAAAGTTGTTCAGACCGTAGTAGTATGAGCCCTGCGCCAGGTTTGGTTTGTCATGAAGTTCGTCGTTATTGACTTCCCCGACGCTCACGTCCCAGCGTCCGACGCCCGGGCGCTGCATCTGCATGACCGAAGAAAACGGCTGGGAGAAAGTACGTTTACTGCCATCAGCTTCTTCGATGGTGACGATCAGGTCGCTACCGTAGCCGGAAGGGCTGATATCGTTGATCTCGAAAGGTCCCGGCGGAACGGTCGCTTCATAAATCTTATAACTGCCCTGAGTCACGGTCACTTTGGCGTTAGTGTTGGCGACGCCGCGGATAATAGGCGCATAGTTAGCCAACTGTGAAGGCAGCATACGCGTGTCGCTATACAGACGTGCCCCGCGGATGTTCACCGAGTCAAAGGTTTCGCCAGTGGTATAGGCTTCGCCGACAATCAGCTGTGAGCGTAGTGCCGGGAGGTCGCGCTGCAGATAACGGTTCTGGTATTCGAAATTGCTGCCGCCGTCCTTCGCCCAGTTGTAGTTACCACTGGCACGAAGACGCCATGCACCGAGATTGATGCCCGTATTAAATGCAGCATACAAGCTATCGCTGTCAGTATCGTGGTTGGTGCTGTGGTAGCCGTTAAGGGTATAGGAAAACAGGGCAGCCGGGATGCCGCTTTCCCACAAGGAGGGCTCGACATAGCCAGAATAACCTTTAATGAGCCACGCCTGAGGAACGGAGATATCCAGGCGCTGCTCACCCATATCAAAGCTTACGTTTGACTGCTCGATAAGTGCAGGTAGGTTTAAGCAGTCATCCCCATCTTCATCACCTTTTTTCAGAATAGCGTGTTCGTTGCCGATCTCAGGCTGCTTAATGTGCAGCTGTGCCAGATTCTTCGACGTCAGGCAGGCTTGCGCGCTATTTTTACCAACATCAACAAAGGGAAGGGTCAGGCTTGCTACTGATTTCTCGTTGACGAAAACTTTCACACTGTAGGTTCCCGCTGGCGTAGGGTTGCCGTCGGAATATTTACTGATATCGATACTAGCCGCGCTACTTCCCATTAAAAATGAGCTGTCGTACTCGACGTTTTCTGCGGCAAAACCGGGCTGGCTGTAAAGCAGTGCACAGCACATCGCCAGTAGCGTTTTTTTCGGCATCGATTCGGTATAAGGAAAGTTTGCACCGTCTTTTGCATCCTGCGTTTTGATTAATCGATTACAGTGAAACAGAGCCTTCGATCATGCCGCCATAATCGTTAATGGCGTGGTAGTCCAGTTTGCCTGATACGGTATTTTGTAGACCTTTGACGTTAAAAGAGGCATTGCTCAAAGGCGCAACCATGGTGGCATCAACGGTATAGCGCTTCCCGCCAACCGTAACGACAGCATCATTAAATGAAACGTAGTAAGGTGTTGGGTTATTAACCTTTAGCGTCGTATGGCCTTGTTCATTCCCCATCTGCCACTTCAACTGTTTGGTGGCTTCTGCAGGCGAACCCTGTAAACCGGCAGGGCGGTAAAACAGTTTGATACGAGTGCGGAAAGCTAACTGCAGCAAACTTTTGTTTTCTTCTTTGTTGGCGTCTGCTTTTGGCGGTACTTCCAGCACGTTAAACCAGAACACGCTTTCACGGTCTTTTGGCAATGCTGTGGTTTGGGTAAACATTACTTTCACGGATTGACCGTGCTTTGGTTCTATACGTGAAACGGGAGGAGTGGAGACGAATGGGGCCTTAATACTGCCTGGATCGGCATTATCATTCCCGAGATCAATCCAGTTTTGCACCAGCAGCGGTCGGGTACCTTTATTTTCCAGGCGGATACTGACATCTTTTTTATTTTCATCATAAATGATACGCGTGCCGGAAATGATAATATCGGCATGACTGGTATTACTCAATAAGCTTCCTGCTAGTACCAATGTGGTAAGCGTTTTCTTAAAATTCAACATGAGCATTCCTTGCCAGTGGATGATTTGGTGTTCTTAATTTAAGAAACGAGGTGCGATAGTAATCGTAATTCTCACCTCGTTATTACAAGCTGTGTTAATGACAAACGGTGTAATAATTCCGGTTAATGCTATTAACGCGCTTTTTTGTATACTTATTTCATCAGTAAAGCGTTAATGCTTACTGATAAGTAAAGGTATACATTGCGTTAGTGGTAACGTGACCTGGGGTTACGTCATCAATGCCGTTTGCTTTAACGTAAGAAGCTACAAAGTTATAGGTAGCGACCTGGCTGGCATCGAAGGTGGCTTCGTGAACGTCTGCACCGTCAACTTTCATCAGCGTTTTGGTGTCTGCATCGTGAATCGCGATGTTTACGTTTTTCGCAGCAGCCATACCGGCGGCAGTCAGGTTGGTGTCGTTATCCAGCGTGCCTTTGGTATTACCAAAAGAAGAGACCATTGACAGTTTTGCAACGGTGGTGCCGCCAGTGACTCCGGATGCATCTTTACAGTTCAGAACGATGGAGAAAGGTTCTGCTTTTGCGCCGTAAGTAGCATCAGCGACTTCAGTGGTGATATCCGCCGGGGTTGCGGTTTCCAGATAGATGTTGCCATCAGTGGATTCATCACCACGGCTGGTGGAAACGACTTTAGAACAGGTTGTAGCACTGACTAAACCGTGAAAATTAAGCTGACCGCCTTCTGCATCCGCTGCCATTGCCGAAGTTGAGCCCATTGCCATAACCATAGCTGCTGCCAAAATTGCTTTTTTCATTACTGTATCCTTACAGGATTTGAAATATTAGATAATTACTACTTTGCTATATTAAATAGCAGGGGCATATTCTAGCGGTTAGTAATGTTTTGTAAAATAACTTGGGCCTATGAGTTTTATAAAATCATTTTATTTTAAAATTATTGTAGGAGGGCTTTCTTTGTTTTTTGAAATATATTTTTATGGGATATAGGTTTGTGTGATAAAGCGCAAGGAACAAACAACTACTGGTCTTTAATAATAATTGTTTTGCATGGATGATGTCTGAGTAGTATGTGTTAATTAGATTTACTGAAAGGAAAATGTAGTTTAATTAATTTGAGTGAGGCTTTTCATAATTAATTTATTATATAACGCGGTTACCATTGCGCCGGACGAGGAGTGGTTTGCTGGATGAAAAACGCAAGTGGTTGTTTATCGTCTGGAAAGATAAGATCCGGCGCGATTTCAGCGAGCGGCCACAGCATAAAACCACGGTTTTTCATGTCGTAGTGCGGTACGGTCAGACGTTCGGTGTTAATCACTTCATCGCCAAACAGCATAATGTCGAGGTCCAGCGTTCGTGGTCCCCAGCGTTCGGCTTTGCGCACCCGGCCCTGCTGTAACTCAATGCGTTGGGTGTGATTGAGTAATTCTTCCGGCGCAAGGGTGGTTTCCAGTGCGACGGCGGCGTTCAGGTAATCGGGTTGATCCTGTGGGCCTAATGGTGGCGTACGGTAAAATGAGGAGACAGCCACGATTCGGCTGTCAGGGATTTCCCCGATCGCTTTCACGGCAGCATTAACCTGCTCCAGAGGGGAGGCTAAATTACTGCCGAGGGCGATATATACCCGTCGTTTTTCAAGCTGCATCTGTGTCACCACCTTGATACGACTCGAAATTTGTTGGGTATACGTGATAGGTCATGCGGAGCCTTCACGGCGTGGCGCGCGTTTACGCGGGCGACGATGGCGACGACGTGTGTCTGGCTCTTCATCCAGCTCGTTCAGCATGCCTTTTTGTTCTGGCGGCGCAGAAACCTGGAATTCACCCCACCATTTCGCCAGTCGCTGCAATTCCGCGTTGTGTTCGACTTCAGCACGCAGCGCTAACAGGTCGTAAGCTGCGCGGAATTTTGGATGCTCCATCAGCTTCCAGGCGCGTTTACCCTGGCGACGCGACATACGTAACTGCAACTGCCAGATATCACGGGTCAGTGAGGTCAGACGTTTCGGGATCGCCAGCGAGCGGCAGGCTTCGTCCAGCACGTCGTTCATTGCCAGCGCGAAAGCATCGTAATAGGCCAGACCGCTTTCTTGCGCAATTTTCTGTGCGGCTTCCAGTAACGGATACCAGAACATGGCAGCAAACAAGAACGCCGGGTTAACGCGCATATCATTGTGAATGCGGTTATCGGTATTCTTCAGTACCTGGGCAATGATGCGTTCCATTGGGCTGTCACCGTCTTCGGTGAAGTAGCGCGTAATGGTTGGGAACAGCGGTTGGAACAGGCTGTACTCACGCAGTTTTTTATAGGTTTCGTACCCATAGCCCGCCTGTAACAGCTTGAGCGCTTCTTCAAACAGGCGTGCAGGAGGAATATCGTTAAGCAAGGTAGCCAGACGCGGGATAGGCTCCGCGGTTTCCGGGCTGATACGCATGTCGAGCTTGGCGGCAAAGCGCACGGCGCGCAGCATACGCACGGGATCTTCGCGATAGCGCGTTTCCGGATTACCGATCAGGCGAATGATGCCCTCTTCGAGATCCTGCATTCCCCCGACGTAATCACGTACGGTGAAATCGGCCACGCTGTAATACAGGCTGTTAATCGTGAAGTCGCGACGCTGGGCATCTTCTTCGATGGAGCCGAAGATGTTGTCACGCAGCAGCATACCGTTTTGCCCACGCTGCGATGTTGTGCGATCGGATTCGCTGCCTTCATGATGGCCGCGGAACGTTGCCACTTCGATAATTTCTGGGCCGAACATGACATGGGCCAGACGGAAACGGCGACCGACCAGGCGACAGTTACGAAACAGTTTGCGCACCTGATCCGGCGTTGCGTTAGTGGTGACATCAAAATCTTTCGGTTTTTTGCCCAGCAAAAGATCGCGTACACCACCGCCAACCAGCCATGCCTCGTATCCGGCCTTATTGAGCCTGTACATTACCTTCAGGGCATTTTCACTGATATCTTTGCGGGAGATAGAGTGCTGCTCACGCGGAATTACCGTCATATGTGGACGGGCGACGGCGAGCTCAGCCTCGCGCTCCTCGCGGCTTAGCACCTTGCGGCAAAAATTAGCGACTCGGGTAAAAATAGTGCACCTCGGTAGTGTCAAACTTCAATCAGAACAAGTATTGCTGTGTAAAAATAGCGGCTAATCATAGCTCAGCATGATGCATTTGAGAATGCCGGATTTAAGATCGCCGATTCAGGCACCGTTGTCAGACGCCAATTCTCAACGGCAAACTCCAGGATCTGATCAACCTGCATATCCTGCCACGGGATATCGGCACGCTGGCCGAGAAAGCGCAGCGCGGCAATAATCACCGGACGCGGATCGCCTTGCGGCAGCGCAGGTGCATGATTTTGTTTTGAAAGTTTAGCGCCTTGTTCGTTGAGCGCCAGCGGAAGATGAATATAGTCAGGCGCTTGCCAGCCAAACTGCTGATACAAAGAGATTTGCCGCACCGTGGGTTCGATAAGATCGGCGCCGCGTACAATCTCTGTTACGCCCTGAAAGTGGTCATCAACCACCACGGCGAGGTTATAGGCAAACAGCCCGTCGCGACGGTGAATGATAAAATCTTCGCCTGCAAGCTGTGGATCTGCCTGAATTTCACCGCGCAGTTGGTCAGTAAACTGCATCACCGGGTGACGTTGCTTTATGCGGACTGCCGCCTGCTCTGGTCTGAGGCGTAACTCACGGCAGTGGCCGTCATAAATACCGCCGACGCTTTGAATACGCGCCCGCGTACAGGTGCAGTAATAGCTCAGATCCTGTTGATGTAACCAGGCGAGCGCCTCGCGGTAGGCATCATGACGTTGGGATTGCCATAAAATATCGCCATCCCAGTGCAGTCCGTAATGTTCCAGCTGACGCAGAATCGTATCTGCAGCACCGGGAACTTCACGAGGGGGGTCAATATCTTCAATGCGCACTCGCCAGATTCCGCGCTGTGAGCGGGCCTGCAGGTAACTCCCGAGGGCGGCAATTAGTGAACCGAAATGCAGTTCGCCAGAAGGGGAAGGGGCGAAGCGGCCTATATAGTGTGAATCGCTCATTTTGCGGACTAACAAATAATAAGGCGGGAGAAGCTCCCGCCTGTAGTAAACGTGGTAAAAATGACCGGAATTAACCTGCCATTTGTTTTTCGCGGATTTCTGCCAGCGTTTTACAGTCGATGCACAGATCGGCTGTCGGACGCGCTTCCAGACGGCGAATACCAATTTCTACGCCGCATGATTCGCAGTAGCCGAAATCTTCGTCTTCTACTTTCTTCAGCGTCTTCTCGATCTTTTTGATCAGTTTGCGCTCACGGTCACGGTTACGCAGCTCAAGGCTGAATTCTTCTTCCTGTGCGGCGCGGTCCACCGGATCAGGGAAGTTAGCCGCTTCGTCTTGCATATGAGTTACGGTGCGATCGACTTCATCCCTAAGTTGATTGCGCCATGCCTCAAGAATACGCCTGAAGTGCGACAGCTGGGCTTCGTTCATATACTCTTCGCCCGGTTTCTCCTGGTACGGCTCCACCCCAGCGATGGCGAGAATACTCAGGGACGATGTTTTACGGTTTTGCCCTTCTTGCATGTTGCTTCTCCTTAACACGCACTATCGATCCCCATGTTCGGGGGAAAAATCAGGTCGCTATAAATAGCAGATGCTTTTCCGGATAGCAATTATCTAAACGTAACACTTGACAACCCTGTGAGGAAAAGCGTATTTGCCCACGCGCCCAGAATACTAATTGACCAGATATTTACACCATTACAAGGTAATGGGCAACGGCTCTTTAAGAGTCATACCGTGGGCAGAAAGTTCCGCTTTATAAACCAGAATTTCAACCCCCTTAAGCTGTGCTTCAACTAATAATTGCGCATATTTTGCATCGATATGGCGCGCGGGTGAAAACCGTGTAATGGCTGAATGTAGCACGGCGAAAAATATCACTGCCCGCTTGCCTTCAGCCGCTACGCTCATCAATTCCCGAAGATGCTTCTGACCTCGTTCAGTGATGGCATCGGGAAAATAACCCTGCTCTTTTTCCGCCAACGTGACTGATTTCACTTCAATATAGCAGTCAGGTCGGGAATCTGCCTGTAACAAAAAGTCGATGCGGCTCCCTTCGGCGCCGTATTTTACTTCACTTTTCAAAGTACTGTAGCCTGAAACTTCCGAAATTAACGCCTGTTGAATCGCCTCTTTCGTTAATCTGTTGGCCCACAGCGTGTTAACACAAATAAATTCACCGGATTGGGTTTGCGTTAATTCCCAGGTATGTGGATATTTGCGTTTAGTATTTTCTGATGTCGAATACCAAACGGTGTCACCTGGCATTGCGCATCCGGTCATCGCACCGGTATTTGGGCAGTGTAGCGTTAACGCTGTGCCATCGGGTGTGATCACATCCGCTAAAAAGCGTTTATAGCGCTGAATGAGCGTTGCAGGTTGTAAAGGTGGAGAAAATTGCATAAGCAGTCCCTTTAATTATTCAGTCAGCGTCCAGCGTTGCAGCGGCGTATAACGCGTGCGTCCTCGTGAAAATGAGGAGGAGTAAAGTGCGAACTCCGTTACCGGAAATGACCAGCCAAAGCCCGGTGGAGGGATTGGAACCGCGTGACCGGCATCGCGCAGCAGCGTGATATGCGGGTGAAACGGCTGCGGGCTTTGATAGCACCCGCTACGCGCTGCCTGCGCCCGTAGCATATTCGCCAGTTGCAGCAACCCGCGCGGCGGCTGACGCATACCCAGCCACACGACCCTGGAGCGCAGCCATTGCCCGGCATCATCGAATTTGAGCGTGAAACCTGGCTGGCGAATACGCCCCGCGAGCTGCGACAGCGCCTGTTGCTTCTCAGCGCTGACGTCGCCTAAAAAGGCCAGCGTCAGATGCAGATTATCAGCCGCGACGGGGCGACCCGCTTCAGGGGGGAACTGCGCGGCCCGCCAGTGGATTAGCTGCTCCCGAATCCCGGCAGGCAATTCAATCGCAAAGAACAGCCTTTTTGGCTCAGACATGATGGATACTCGGTTATGAATTAACGCGATGCTACAATGCAGCGCGAAGAATGTTAACCCTCTGGAGCCATTTGTGACGTTGTTGCCCGTTGCTGCCGTAGTGCCTGAACTGCTTACCGCCCTTGATGCCTCGCCGCAGGTTCTGCTGACGGCGCCGACCGGTGCCGGGAAATCGACCTGGCTGCCGTTGCGACTTCTTGAGCATCGCGGTATCACGGGGCGGATTATTTTGCTGGAGCCGCGCCGCTTGGCAGCGCGCAATGTGGCGCAACGATTAGCGGAATTGCTGAACGAAAAGCCTGGTGAAACTGTGGGCTATCGCATGCGCGCACAAAGTTGCGTAGGGCCGCAGACCCGGCTGGAAGTGGTAACAGAGGGCGTCCTGACGCGGATGATCCAACGCGATCCTGAACTGACAGGCGTCGGGCTGGTGATCCTCGACGAATTTCACGAACGGAGTTTACAGGCTGATCTGGCGCTGGCGCTATTGCTGGATGTGCAGCAAGGGCTGCGGGACGATCTGAAACTGTTGATTATGTCCGCCACTCTGGATAACGGGCGTTTGCAGCAGATGTTGCCCGATGCGCCGACGATCGTTTCTGAAGGCCGCGCATTTCCCGTTGAGCGGCGGTATCAGCCGTTGGCGGCGCATTTGCGTTTTGATGAAGCGGTGGCGATAGCGACGGCGGAGCTATTGCGCCATGAAAGCGGGTCACTGCTGCTATTTTTACCGGGTGTGGGCGAAATCCTGCGTGTACAGGAGCAGCTGGCTACGCGTGTAGGCAGCGATGTTGTGCTGTGTCCACTGTATGGTGCGTTAACGCTTGCCGAGCAGCGTCAGGCGATTGTGCCCGCGCCGCAAGGCAAACGCAAAGTGGTGCTGGCCACCAATATTGCTGAAACCAGCTTGACGATAGAAGGCATCCGACTGGTGGTGGACTGCGCCCAGGAACGCGTGGCGCGCTATGACGTGCGTACCGGTCTGACGCGACTGATTACCCAGCGCATCAGCCAGGCTTCGATGACTCAGCGCGCGGGACGTGCGGGTCGTCTGGAGCCCGGTATTTGCCTGCATCTGCTTGCCAAAGAGCAGGCAGAAAGAGCGGCAGCGCAGGGGGAAGCGGAGATATTGCAGAGCGATCTGTCCGGGCTACTGATGGAGTTGCTGCAATGGGGATGTACCGAACCTGAACAACTGAACTGGCTGGATACGCCGCCCGCCATCAACCTGCAGGCGGCAAAACGGCTGTTGCAGATGCTGGGCGCGCTTGAGGGCGACAGACTCAGTGCCCGCGGGCAGAAAATGGCGGCATTGGGTAACGATCCTCGTTTAGCGGCGATGCTGGTCGGTGCCAAAAATAATACCGAAGCGGCTACGGCGGCAAAACTGGCCGCGATTCTGGAAGAGCCGCCGCGCGGTGGAAGTACCGATCTGACCGTGGCGTTTTCACGAAATCAGCCCACCTGGCAGCAGCGCAGTCAACAGTTGCTGAAACGGCTTAACGTTAGCAGCGGGCAGCCCGACAGCACGCTGCTCCCCTCATTGCTGGCGCGGGCGTTTGCCGATCGGATCGCGCGTCGACGCGGGCAGGAAGGGCGCTATCAACTGGCGAATGGCATGGGCGCCATGCTGGATGCCGATGATGCCTCAGGACGCCATGAATGGCTGATAGCGCCACTTTTGTTGCAGGGCAGCGCTTCGCCAGACGCGCGTATCTTGCTGGCTCTGCCGCTGGATATCGAGTCGCTGATGCAGGCATGTCCTGAGCTGCTACAACAGTCCGACACCATCGAATGGGATGAAACCCAGGGAACGTTAAAGGCATTGCGTCGGTCGCGCATTGGTCAGCTCACGGTAAAAGTACAGCCATTGGCCAAACCCTCGGAAGAGGAGTTGCATCAGGCGATGTTGAATGGCATTCGCGATAAAGGGCTAAGTGTGCTCAACTGGACGCCGGAAGCCGAGCAGTTTCGACTGCGTCTGCAATGTGCGGCAAACTGGTTGCCAGAGTATGACTGGCCCACGGTAGATGAAGATTCTCTGCTGGCGTCGCTGGAGACCTGGCTGCTGCCGCACATGAGCGGTGTGCACTCGTTACGCGCATTAAAAGCACTCAATGTGGGACAGGCGTTGCGCGGTTTACTGGACTGGTCAATGTTGCAACGTCTGGATAGTGAGCTGCCTGCGCATTACACTGTGCCGACGGGAAGCCGGATTGCTATTCGCTATCATGAGGATAATCCTCCAGTATTGGCGGTTCGGATGCAGGAAATGTTTGGTGAAGCAAAGACTCCAACCATTGCCCAGGGGCGCGTGCCGCTGATGCTGGAGCTGCTGTCTCCGGCCCAAAGACCACTACAGGTGACGAGCGATCTGAGCGCGTTCTGGCAGGGATCGTACCGCGAGGTGCAAAAAGAGATGAAAGGGCGTTATCCCAAACATGTCTGGCCGGACGATCCGGCGAATACCGCGCCAACGCGGCGCACCAAAAAGTATTCGTAATGTAACTTTAGGCCGGATAAGGCGTTATGCCGCATCCGGCGAAAGAACGGTAATAATTGAGAGATTTCTTCTTCTGTCGCAGGACGGAAGAACAGAGAATCGGGCCCTTGCGCCTGAATGTTGCGGAGAAAAAGCATGGCGGGGAATGACCGCGAGCCAATTGGACGTAAAGGAAAACCCTCGCGTCCGGTGAAACAAAAGGTGAGCCGTCGTCAACTCAGAGATGATGAGTATGACGACGATTATGATGATGATGACTATGAGGATGAAGAACCGATGCCGCGTAAGGGTAAAGGCAAAGGGCGTAAGCCTCGTGGTAAGCGCGGCTGGTTCTGGCTGCTGGTAAAACTGTCGATTGTCTTTTTGGTACTGATCGCCATTTACGGCGTTTATCTGGACCAAAAAATTCGTAGCCGTATTGATGGCAAAGTCTGGCAGCTTCCTGCGGCAGTTTATGGCCGTATGGTTAACCTTGAGCCAGAAATGCCTATCGGCAAAAACGAGATGGTGAAGCTGCTGGAGGCCACGCAGTATCGTCAGGTGACGAAGATGACGCGTCCGGGCGAATTTACCGTGCAGGCGAAGAGCATCGAGATGATTCGTCGTCCGTTTGACTTTCCGGACAGCAAAGAAGGGCAGGTGCGTGCGCGTCTGACCTTTGACGGCGATCATCTGGATACCATCGAGAATATGGATAACAACCGCCAGTTCGGTTTCTTCCGTCTCGATCCGCGTCTGATCACCATGCTCTCTTCACCTAACGGTGAGCAGCGCCTGTTTGTTCCGCGTAGCGGCTTCCCGGATCTGCTGGTGGACACGCTGCTGGCGACCGAAGATCGTCATTTCTATGAGCATGACGGTATCAGTCTCTATTCCATTGGCCGTGCGGTGCTGGCGAACCTGACAGCTGGTCGTACGGTACAGGGAGCCAGTACGCTGACTCAGCAGCTGGTGAAAAACCTGTTCCTGTCCAGCGAACGTTCCTACTGGCGTAAGGCCAACGAAGCCTATATGGCGCTGATCATGGATGCGCGTTACAGCAAAGACCGCATTCTTGAGCTGTACATGAACGAAGTCTATCTCGGCCAAAGCGGTGATAACGAGATTCGCGGCTTCCCGCTGGCGAGCCTCTATTATTTCGGTCGTCCGGTAGAAGAGCTGAGCCTCGACCAGCAGGCGCTGCTGGTGGGGATGGTTAAAGGGGCGTCGATCTACAACCCGTGGCGTAACCCGAAACTGGCGCTGGAGCGTCGTAACCTGGTTCTGCGTCTTCTGCAACAGCAGCAGATTATCGACCAGGATCTGTATGACATGCTGAGTGCGCGTCCGTTAGGCGTACAGCCGCGTGGTGGGGTGATCTCCCCGCAGCCTGCCTTTATGCAGATGGTGCGTCAGGAGCTCCAGGCGAAGCTGGGCGATAAAGTTAAAGATCTCTCCGGCGTGAAGATTTTCACCACCTTTGATTCCGTGGCGCAGGACGCCGCAGAAAAAGCGGCGGTGGAAGGCATTCCGGTACTGAAGAAACAGCGTAAGCTGAGCGATCTGGAAACCGCGATTGTGGTCGTTGACCGCTTTAGTGGTGAAGTTCGCGCCATGGTCGGCGGAGCAGAACCGCAGTTTGCGGGCTATAACCGTGCGATGCAGGCGCGTCGTTCGATTGGTTCTCTGGCCAAGCCTGCGACCTATCTGACCGCGCTCAGCCAGCCGAAGTTGTACCGCTTGAATACCTGGATTGCCGATGCGCCGATTGCACTGCGTCAGCCGAACGGCCAGGTGTGGTCACCGCAGAACGATGACCGTCGCTATAGCGAAAGCGGTAAAGTGATGCTGGTGGATGCGTTAACGCGTTCAATGAACGTGCCAACGGTAAATCTGGGGATGGCGCTGGGCCTGCCTGCTGTAACCGATACCTGGTTGAAGCTGGGGGCGCCGAAAGATCAGCTTAACCCGGTTCCGGCCATGCTGCTGGGGGCGTTGAACCTGACGCCAATTGAAGTGGCGCAGGCATTCCAGACTATCGCCAGCGGCGGGAACCGCGCACCGCTGTCGGCGCTGCGTTCGGTGATTGCCGAAGATGGAACCGTACTGTACCAGAGTTTCCCACAGGCCGAGCGTGCCGTTCCGGCGCAGGCAGCGTATATGACGCTGTGGACTATGCAGCAGGTGGTTCAGCGTGGTACGGGTCGCCAACTTGGCGCGAAGTATCCGGGTCTGCATCTGGCAGGGAAAACCGGGACCACCAACAACAACGTGGATACCTGGTTTGCCGGGATCGACGGCAGCCAGGTGACCATTACCTGGGTGGGCCGCGATAACAACCAGCCAACCAAGCTGTACGGTGCCAGCGGCGCGATGTCTATTTATCAGCGTTATCTGGCCAACCAGACGCCAACACCGCTGGTGTTGACGCCACCGGAGGATGTGGTGGATATGGGCGTAGACTACGACGGTAACTTCGTTTGTAGCGGGGGTATGCGCACGCTTCCTGTATGGACCACCGATCCGGATTCACTGTGTCAGCAAGGTGAGATGCTGCAGCAGTCGGGTAATCCGTTCGATCAATCTTCTCAGCAGCCGCAGCAACAGCAGCCTCAACAGCAGCAACCGCCGCAGCAAGAGAAGAAGGACGGCGATGGCGTAGCCGGTTGGATTAAAGAGATGTTTGGTAGTAATTAATTCAGTAGTAAATTAGACCTAAACACCCGCTATTAGCGGGTGTTTTTATTTCTGGGTAAAATGAGTTTTATTTTTTCATGATGTAATTGTATTGATTTAATTTTAATTAAGAACAGATTAAGTAAAATAAATGTTTGCAAAAAACATTGGAAATTAAATGGTTAACTTCTTTTATGATGTGTGAAAAATTGCAGGCTATAGACAGTCTCTCCGGTGGTTTGATTTAATCCGCGAGTGAACACTATACAAGATTCATTATACGCGATTCATTGTATTGATTTGACGAATGGATTTCAGAAGATCATGTTTTTTTGCATATCTTTATTCTTTTCTCTCCGTGCTCACCCTCAATATTTCTCACCAGTAATTTATTATTGGTAATGGGACTTTGTCATTCAATCGTTCTGATTAAGGGATTCTAATGAATAAAAAGCTTCTTACTGTGCTGATGGCCGGAAGCCTGATTGCCGCTGTAAATACTTCTGCATTTGCAGAAGATACGGGTAAGGTAGAGTTTTCTGGCCGTATTGTTGCCGACACTTGCGTTATTGATGTCGATGGCGCAGGAGCAAATACCGTGGTGACTTTTGCTGATGCTTACCCGGATAATTTTGAGAAGGATGGGTCAATTGGCCCGACAAAAGATTTCCAGATTTCTCTGGCTAAATGTGACCCTGCCATAGCAAGTTTAAACCTGAGGTTCAGTGGTGACACTACTGACGGCGAGAATTTACGCCTGAAGAACGACCTTAGTGATGCGAGTGCTGCAACAAATGTGGGTATTACCGTGACCAATAATAATGGTGGTAACACTGACGTTGTGATTGATGACTCCGTTCCGGTATCAACCACGGATGTGGCGAATACTGGCGATGAAGCAACGCCTTCTATTTTCAACTATACCGCGAAAGTGATTCAGATTGGTGATGACAAACCGACTGCAGGTAAATATCACGCCTCCGCGAATTTTACCGTGTTCTATCGTTAAGTATGACAGGCAGCCCTTCAGGGCTGCCTGACCAGGGAGTATTGCGGGTGAAATTATATGCGCGAATTTGTTTTGCCATTATTGGGCTTATTGCCATAAATGCACAGGCCAGCATTGTCCTGGGGGGAACTAGAATCATTTACCCGGAGAATAAAAAAGAAGTACAGATATCTATTAAGAATAAAGAAGATGCCAATAAATATCTGATACAAAGCTGGGTAACAAAGACAGATAACACAAAAGCGCCTTTTATTATCACTCCGCCGATTTATAAAATGGACGCTAATGGTCAGGCTCTGCTGCATATCGTCTTTATTGGCGATAAAGGATCGCTACCACAAGACCGTGAGTCGATGTTTGTTGCCAACTTTAAATCTGTTTCGGCTATGCCTGATGAATTAAAAGATAAAAATACGCTGCAGTTTGCGATGAAAACACAGCTGAAACTTTTTTGGCGGCCAGTGAGTCTTAAAGAATCGGCCGCTGCCGGTGCGTGGGAAAAATTACGGTTTAGCCGTCAGGGTTCTCAATTAACCGCAAAGAATCCAACGCCATTTCATATTTCGTTATTAGAACTCTCTGTTGGTGGAAAGCGGGTAAAACCTCTCGCAGACAGTTCTGTACCTGAGTCATTGTCAATGACGATTCCTCCCTTTGGGGAACAAATATTTTCAATACCTGCAGCAGCAGTAGGTGATGTGTCATGGGCTGCAGTGAATGACTATGGTGCTGCAACGGTGAAAAAGCACCAACAACTATAAACGCAATGACGCGTATGGGTAAAAATTAAAGGGACTTTATTATATGCAGCCTTATCCTTTGCGATCTTGCCGACTCTTTTTGCTCAACAGCATTACGCTGGCATTATGCTCATTTTTGCACCCAGCGAGTGCTGAAGATGAATTCAATTTGCATATTCTGGAACTCGGTACACCGTTAGAGAATACGTCAACACTGGAAACCTTTTTGCAAAATAATGGGTTACAACCAGGGACTTATTTGACTGAAGTTATGTGGGATTATGATCGCATTGATAAGCGAAATATTACATACGTACTATCGCAGGATAAGACGCAGTTACTCCCGCAGTTCAGCAAAGGGGATCTCAGAGAGCTGGGGGTGAAGGTCGATAGCCTTCCCGGCTTGAAATCATTGGCTGATACGGCTCCAGTTGGCGACATCGCCCAGTACATATCGGGAGCAAAGTTTGATTTTCAACTCGATAGCCAAACTCTTTTCATGCGGATCCCGCAAATTTATCGCGACCAGCAAGTCGCTGGCGCTATCCCTATTAAAGACTGGGACGATGGCATTCCTGCGGCATGGAGCAGCTATTACATTAGCGGTAACCGCCAGCAAGTAAATGGCGAGAACGATAACTCGAACTGGGCAAGCCTTAATTCCGGTCTAAATCTTGGCGCCTGGCGGCTTCGTAATTCAAGTACCTACAGCAATTCGGATGGCTGGGATGCGATCAGCACCACGCTGGAGCGGGATATTAAATTTCTGCAAAGCCAGCTTGAAATCGGCCAGACATATACCAACGGCGAACTGTTTGACAGCGTACAGATGACAGGAGTGAAGCTGGAAACCGATACCAGCATGTTACCCAATAGCTTACAAGGGTTTGCGCCTGTTGTACGCGGAATTGCCAATAGCGATGCAAAAGTAACGATTAAGCAAAATGGCTACACGATATATCAGACTTATGTCTCCAGCGGCCCCTTTGAAATCAGAGATCTCAGTCAGGTAACAGCAGGGTCAGATTTACAAGTTACCGTTAAAGAAGCTGATGGAAGCGAGCATTCGTTTATTCAGGCAAGTGCTTCGGTACCCATCTTACAGCGTGAAGGTGCGCTGAAATATAGCCTTGCTGGTGGAAAATACCGCGATAGCGATAACGGCGAGGAACCTGGGTTTGGTCAGGCGACGGTAATCTACGGCATGCCTCATGGCATTACGCTGTATGGCGGAGCGCTCGACGCATCAATTTACCGTGCCGGTCTGGTCGGGGCGGGGGCCGATCTCGGTGAGCTTGGTTCTGTGTCTGTAGATGTTACTGCGGCCAGAACTCAGTTTGACGACGGGCGTGGTAATGCCAATGGTTTATCCTGGCGCGCACAATATTCCAAAGACTTTTCTGCAACAGATACCACGGTGACGCTGGCCAGTTACCGTTATTCCACTTCTGGTTTTTATACCTTCCAGGAAGCACTCGATCAACGTGATAGAGGCGAAGATGATGGAATTTACAATTACCGTAAAACAAACAATCGTCGTAGCCGTTTACAGTTGAGTATGTCGCAATCATTGGGCTCTGTAGGGGCTGTGTATATCAATGGTTATCAACAAGATTACTGGGATATGAGTGGGCATGAACGCAGTGCCAGTATGGGGTTCAGCTCCAGTTGGCAGGACATCACCTGGTCCGTGAACTATAGCCTGACAAAAACACCAAACAGCGATAATGACCAGCAGGTTGCATTTTCCGTCAATATTCCTTTGTCACGTTGGCTGTCAAACAGTTGGGCGACCTACAACCTAAACAGCGCTAAAAATGGCAATACCGTGCATCAGGTTGGGATTGGCGGGACTGCGCTGGAAGATAACAACTTAAGTTATAACCTGCAGCAAAGCTATACCGATCACGATACTGGATATGGTGCGAGCATGACGGGGCGTTATCGTGGCTCATACGGTGAAATTGGGGCGAACTATAGCTATGCCAAAGATAGCAAACAGTGGAACTACAGCGCGCAAGGATCCGTCGTCGCACATCCTTATGGTATTACGCTGGGGCAATCTGTCCAGGATGCTTTTGCTATTGTCCATATTGACGAGGGAGCAGATGTTAAAGTCCAGAATATGCAAGGTATTTATACTGACTACTGGGGAAATGCGGTCGTACCATATTTAACTAATTATCGTCGTAATACCGTCACGGTGAACAGCGGGGAACGCGACGATCTGGATATCGAAAAACCGGCCAAAGATGTCGTACCTACGAAAGGGGCAGTTGTCGCAGCTAATTTCTCTGCCCGCCAGGGTATTCGCGCCTTATTAACACTTCACCATGGATCGAGTTTTGTGCCTTTCGGCGCGGTACTGTCAATTGAGGGGGGCTCCTCAATAGTCGGAGATGGTGGCGAAGTTTATCTGACCGGTTTGAAAGGTAATGTACCGTTTAAAGTACAGTGGGGTAGTGCTCCAGAACAGCGCTGTGAAGGAAATGCGCAGATCCCTGACGATATCGAGTCCTCTATTTACCAGGCTGCGGTTGAGTGTCGATAGTGTAAAGGGAAAACATAAAATGGACTGTGGGAATATGAATAATTATATGATTTTT
Source organism: Citrobacter sp. Cpo069 (assembly GCF_030332785.1). Taxonomy (NCBI): domain Bacteria; kingdom Pseudomonadati; phylum Pseudomonadota; class Gammaproteobacteria; order Enterobacterales; family Enterobacteriaceae; genus Citrobacter; species Citrobacter sp. Cpo069. The sequence continues at coordinate 55,577 of NZ_JAOWHD010000045.1, read as the reverse complement.
AGATTGATTCTATGTTGCGGTCTATTGTTCGCACAGCAATCAGTTCAGGCATCCTGCAAAATTGAGAATGATGCGTCGCCGTCAACCTCTACGTTCAATATGCCGTCGTTTACGGTAAATGCGGACGCTGCTCCAGGTACGATCATTGCAACCCAGGAAGTGACTGGCGATCTTATTAAAGTCGTGGACTGTACAGATAATGGCGATATCTATACAGGCTATACCGTATTCACGAGTAGCGATGCCCGCACGGATAATCCCCTTAGCCGCGTTTATCAAACAAATGTTCCGGGAATAGGTTTTCGGGTCGCCTGGGTTAAAGATAACGCTTCCGCCCTAACAGAAGGTTCGGTGGTTACCCCTATGCATCTAGGGACGGCAAAAACAACCCACTTAAGTGACTATAGTATTCAATCACGTGCGAGAGCTGAATTTGTCGTCACTGGTGTTGTGCAGTCAGGAGTTATTGACGTCAACATGCTCAATGCGGACTGGATTTATGATTCGCAGGTTATTGCTCAAATTCGCTTTGCGCCAATAGCGATTAACGTTACTGCTAACACCTGCAATTTGGTTGAAAAAAATATCACTGTGCCACTTAAGAGAATCATGACTAGCGATATTGTGGACGGTTATTCCGATGTTGTGTCTGATGATAGTTTCAAGATTCAGCTGGAACAGTGTGTCGCGGGCATCAAACTTGATTATAAATTCACCACTGCCGGTTCAACTGGCGTGAGTGGCAATAGCGACATCCTGGAGATCGCCAGTGGTAATGACGCAGCCGAAGGGGTCGGATTACAAATTCTCGACAGCAACAATAATGTGCTGAAATTTGATCAAGATTACAACGCGGTAGCGCAAACAACCGATAGGCAGTCTGTCACTATCCCTTTGAAAGCAAGATATGTACAAACAGGAACTGTAAAAGCGGGAAAGGTTGACTCTGTTGCGACATTTAACGTTTTTTACCGCTAGCCAAAAATAGCCTGTGTATTTGCAGGCTTTTCTTTTCAACATTCCAGCCTAATTTATTAACCCTTTCTTTTCATCTGGTTATTTCTTAACCCCTCAGTTTTAGTAGGGACGTGTATTGCTTGCTATCTCGCCAGAGTTTCGAATATTATGCTGCCGTTATAATAATAATTCTCGTTTACGTTATCATTCACTTTCATCAGAGAAATACCAATGGCGCGTCTTAAAACTGCTCAGCCAAGTTCATCACTGCGTAAAATCGCAGTAGTGGTAGCCACAGCGGTTAGCGGCATGTCTGTCTATGCACAGGCGGCGGTTGACCCGAAAGAAGAAACCATCACCGTAACTGCTGCACCTGCTCCGCAGGAAAGCGCATGGGGGCCTGCGGCAACCATCGCTGCACGACAGTCTGCTACGGCGACCAAAACCGACACTCCGATTCAAAAAGTTCCTCAGTCTATTTCAGTGGTCACCGCCGAAGAGATGGCGTTGCATCAGCCAAAATCGGTCAAAGAGGCGCTCAGCTACACCCCGGGCGTTGCCGTGGGTACGCGTGGCGCGTCCAATACCTATGACTACCTGATTATTCGCGGATTTGCCGCAGACGGCCAAAGTCAGAATAACTATCTGAATGGCCTGAAGATGCAGGGCAACTTCTACAATGATGCGGTCATCGACCCTTATATGCTGGAGCGCGCCGAAGTGATGCGCGGTCCGGTTTCCGTTCTGTACGGAAAGAGCAACCCGGGTGGGTTGTTGAACATGGTCAGCAAGCGCCCGACAACGGAGCCGCTGAAAGAAGTTCAGTTCAAAATGGGCACTGACAGCCTGTTCCAGACCGGTTTTGACTTCAGCGATGCGCTGGATGACGATGGTGTGTACTCATACCGCCTGACCGGCCTGGCGCGTTCCGCGAATGCGCAGCAGCAGGGCGCAGAAGAACAGCGTTATGCTATCGCGCCATCTTTCACATGGCGTCCGGATGATAAGACGAATTTCACCTTCCTCTCCTACTTCCAGAACGAGCCGGAAACCGGTTATTACGGCTGGTTGCCGAAAGAGGGGACCGTGTCTAAGCTGCCAAATGGTTCACGTCTGCCGACCGATTTCAACGAAGGTGCGGACAACAATACCTACTCTCGTAACGAGAAGATGGTGGGCTACAGCTTCGACCACGAATTTAACGACACCTTTACCGTACGTCAGAACCTGCGTTATGCGCAAAACAAAGTGTCGCAGAAAAGCGTGTACGGCTACGGCATGTGCTCCGATCCGCTGTATACCAAAGATCCGGCTAACAGTCCTTGCGCCAGCATCCCTCAGTCAGATTGGGATCACACGCTGACTCGTCAGTACGTTGACGACAATGAAAAATTGCAGAATTTCTCTGTTGATACCCAGTTGCAGAGCACATTCGCCACCGGTTCCCTGGATCACACATTGCTGACCGGCGTTGACTATATGCGTATGCGTAACGATATCAACTCCTGGTTCGGTTGGGCTGGTTCGGTAGCGCCGTCTGATATCTATAATCTTGACCGTAGCGATTTTGACTTTGGCTCGCACCCTGGACCTGGCGCAGCTTATCGCGTTCTGAATAAACAGGAACAAACGGGCCTGTACGCTCAGGATCAGATGCAGTGGGATAAGGTGCTGGTCACTCTGGGCGGTCGTTACGACTGGGCTAAGCAGGACTCTCTGAACCGCGTTTCTGGTGTGCTGGACTCCCGTGATGACCGACAGTTCACCTGGCGTGGCGGTGTTAACTACCTGTTCGATAACGGTGTAACCCCGTATTTCAGCTACAGCGAATCGTTTGAACCAAATTCTCAGGTTGGGGAAAGCGGCAATATCTTTGCGCCATCTAAAGGTAAGCAGTACGAAGCGGGCGTGAAGTACGTACCGAGCGATCGTCCGATCGTGTTGACCGGTGCCGTTTACCAGTTGACCAAAACCAACAACCTGATGGCCGATCCGAATGGATCGATCTGGTCAGTTGAAGGCGGTGAAATTCGTTCACGCGGTGTGGAAATCGAAGCGAAAGCGGCACTGTCTGCCAGCGTTAACGTGGTGGGTTCTTATACCTACACCGATGCGGAATACACCACCGACACCAACTACAAAGGCAATACGCCTGCTCAGGTGCCAAAACATATGGCATCACTGTGGGGGGATTACACCCTCTATGATGGCGCGCTTTCCGGGCTGACGTTGGGTACGGGTGTTCGTTATACTAGTTCCAGCTATGGCGATCCGGCAAACTCCTTCAAAGTGGGAAGCTACACGCTGGTAGATGCGTTAGTACGTTACGATCTGGCGCGTGTTGGTATGGCTGGCTCCAACGTGGCGCTGCATGTGAACAACCTGTTTGACCGTGAATACGTCGCCAGCTGCTTCAATACTTATGGCTGCTTCTGGGGCGCAGAACGTCAGGTCGTTGCAACTGCAACCTTCCGTTTCTAATTTCTCTTTGGGCACGCTTTGCGTGCCCGTTTTACAAGTTGGCTGCTATGCAGGAAAACAGATCCCATCCCGACACCACTTTTGCGTTGCGTAATGTCTCCTTTCGTGTGCCTGGTCGCACGCTTTTGCATCCTCTCTCATTAACTTTTCCTGTAGGGAAAGTGACGGGTCTTATCGGCCACAACGGTTCCGGTAAATCGACATTATTGAAAATGCTGGGACGTCATCAGCCGCCGTCAGAAGGTGAAATCCTGCTCGACGAACAGCCGCTGGAGAGCTGGAGTAGTAAAGCGTTTGCCCGCAAGGTCGCCTATCTGCCGCAACAGCTGCCGCAGGCAGAAGGGATGACCGTACGCGAACTGGTGGCGATTGGTCGTTATCCGTGGCACGGGGCGCTGGGGCGTTTTGGCGTTGCCGACAGAGAGAAGGTAGAAGAAGCAATTTCGCTGGTAGGTTTAAAGCCGCTGGCGCACCGTCTGGTCGATAGCCTGTCCGGTGGGGAACGCCAACGCGCGTGGATTGCCATGCTGGTGGCACAGGACAGCCGCTGTCTGCTGCTTGATGAACCGACTTCCGCGCTGGATATTGCCCATCAGGTTGACGTGCTGGCGCTGGTGCACCGCTTAAGCCAGCAGCGCGGGCTGACGGTGGTTGCGGTGCTGCATGATATCAATATGGCGGCCCGTTACTGCGATTACCTCGTTGCGCTGCGCGGCGGTGAGATGATTTCTCAAGGAACGCCTGCTGAACTGATGCGCAGTGAAACTCTGGAACAAATTTACGGTATCCCGATGGGCATTTTGCCGCATCCGGCCGGTGCCGCACCCGTGAGTTTTGTCTATTAATGATCGGATTACATCATATTACTCGTCGGCGGCTGCTTACGGCGATGGCGCTGTCGCCTCTGCTGTGGCGGATGAATACGGCGCACGCCGCGGCGGTTGATCCCCAGCGCATTGTAGCGCTGGAATGGCTGCCGGTAGAGCTGCTGCTGGCGCTGGGTATTACGCCGTATGGCATCGCAGACATCCCTAACTACAAGCTGTGGGTCAGTGAGCCTCCTCTACCGGACTCGGTAATTGATGTCGGGCTACGTACGGAACCCAATCTCGAACTGCTGACCGAAATGAAGCCCTCATTTCTGCTCTGGTCGGCAGGTTACGGTCCTTCTCCTGAAAAGCTGGCGCGGATTGCACCAGGCCGGGGATTTAATTTCAGCGATGGCAAAAAGCCGCTGGCCGTTGCGCGACAGTCGCTGCAGGAAATGGCGCAATTGTTCAATCTGCAAGCCTCTGCTGAACGCCATTTGACTGAGTACGATCGTTTTATCGCCAGCCTGAAACCGCGCTTTATGCAACGCGGCGCGCGTCCCGTGCTCCTGACATCCCTGCTTGATTCGCGGCATATGCTGGTGTTTGGTTCAAACAGCCTGTTCCAGGACGTACTGGACGAATATGGGATCCCTAACGCCTGGCAGGGAGAAACAAACTTCTGGGGCAGTACTGCCGTGAGTATTGACCGTCTGGCTGCTTATAAGGATGTCGATGTGCTGTGCTTTGATCACGGCAACGATAAAGAGATGGCTGCGCTGATGTCTACGCCATTATGGCAGGCGATGCCGTTTGTCCGTGACGGACGTTTTCAACGTGTGCCTGCCGTTTGGTTCTATGGCGCAACGCTATCGGCCATGCATTTTGCCCGTATTCTGGATAATGCGTTGGGAGGCAAAGCGTGAGCAGGAAACTTGAAATGCCGGATGGCGGCGCGAAAAGCGCTTTATCCGACCTACGGTTTGGGCGCTTTGTAGGCCGGATAAGGCGAAGCCGCCATCCGGCGTTGCTGTTGTTGGTGCTGTTTGTTGCTGCCTGCTGGCTGACATGGGTTAACTTCTCCGTTGCGCTACCGCGCAGTCAGTGGCAACAGGCTATCTGGTCACCGGATATCGACATCATTGAGCAGATGGTTTTTCACTATAGCCTGCTGCCGAGGCTGGCGATTTCGCTATTGGTCGGCGCCGGGCTGGGCCTGGTCGGCGTGTTGTTTCAGCAGGTGTTGCGTAACCCGCTGGCGGAGCCAACCACGCTGGGCGTTGCGACTGGTGCGCAGTTGGGCATTACGGTTACCACGCTGTGGGCTATTCCTGGTGCGCTGACCACGCAATTTGCGGCGCTGGCGGGAGCATGTGTCGTTGGGGCGCTGGTGTTTGGCGTTGCCTGGGGCAAGCGTCTTTCTCCGGTGACGTTAATCCTTGCCGGGCTGGTGGTCAGCCTGTACTGCGGGGCGATTAACCAGTTGATGGTTATCTTCCATCACGATCAGCTGCAAAGCATGTTTTTATGGAGCAGCGGCACGTTAACGCAAACCGACTGGAGCGGCGTACAGCGTCTGTGGCCGCAGCTGTTGGGCGGTGTGATGCTGACTCTGTTGTTATTACGCCCAATGACGCTGATGGGACTGGATGACGGCGTGGCGCGTAACCTCGGTCTGGCGCTGTCGCTGGCACGTCTGGCGGCGTTATCGCTGGCCATTGTCATCAGCGCCTTACTGGTTAACGCGGTTGGGATTATCGGCTTTATTGGCCTGTTTGCACCGCTGCTGGCGAAAATGCTCGGTGCGCGTCGTTTGCTGGCACGTCTGGTACTGGCCCCGCTGATTGGTGCGTTGATCCTCTGGCTCTCCGACCAAATCATTCTGTGGCTGACCCGCGTATGGATGGAAGTCTCCACCGGTTCAGTGACGGCGTTGATTGGCGCACCGTTGCTACTGTGGTTGTTGCCGCGCTTGAGGAGTATGAGTGCCCCGGATATGAACGCCAGTAATCACATCGCCGCTGAGCTTCAGAATGTGCTGATGTTTGCGCTGGCAGGTGGCGTAATCTTGCTGCTAACCCTCGTGGTGGCGCTGTCGTTTGGCCGCGACGCACATGGCTGGACATGGGCCAGCGGCGCGATGCTGGATGAGCTGATGCCCTGGCGCTGGCCTCGCATTCTGGCGGCCCTGATTGCCGGGGTGATGCTGGCGGTAGCGGGCTGTATTATTCAACGTCTGACGGGCAACCCGATGGCCAGCCCGGAAGTGCTGGGCATTAGCTCCGGTGCGGCATTTGGCGTGGTGCTCATGCTGTTTTTGGTCCCCGGAAATGCTTTTGGCTGGCTGCTGCCTGCCGGAAGCCTCGGGGCCGCGGCTACTCTGCTTATCATTATGATTGCTGCCGGGCGCGGTGGTTTTTCACCGCACCGTATGCTGTTGGCCGGTATGGCGCTCAGTACGGCCTTTACTATGCTGCTGATGATGCTGCAGGCCAGCGGCGATCCGCGCATGGCGGGCGTGTTGACCTGGATTTCCGGTTCAACCTATAACGCGAGCGGAGAGCAAGTACTGCGTACCGGGATTGTGATGGTGATTCTGCTGGCGATGACGCCTCTGTGCCGCCGTTGGCTAATAATTTTACCGCTCGGCGGCGATACGGCGCGGGCTGTAGGTATGGCTATCACGCCATCACGCGTGGGGTTACTGCTGCTGGCGGCAGGGCTGACGGCGACAGCCACCATGACTATTGGACCGTTGAGCTTTGTCGGGCTGATGGCTCCGCATATTGCCCGTATGATGGGTTTTCGTCGGGCGATGCCGCATATGCTGATTTCGGCGCTGGCGGGTGGCGTGTTGCTGGTCTTTGCTGACTGGTGCGGCAGGATGGTGCTGTTTCCGTATCAGATCCCGGCGGGATTATTGTCGACGTTTATTGGTGCGCCGTACTTTATCTATCTGCTGAGAAAGCAGAGCCGCTGAGGCTGACCCCTTTCATGTAGGCCGGATAAGACGCTTTGCGTCGACATCCGGCAATAAAAAAGCCGGGTGGCGGCTTCGCCTTACCCGGCCTACATTTCTGCACGTTCTCTTTTTTACAACTTCGCAAACACCCGGCGCGCGGCGTCGATGGTGTTATTGATATCGTCTTCACTGTGCGCCACGGACATAAAGCCCGCTTCGAAAGCAGACGGCGCCAGATAAATTCCTTCATCCAGCATCATGTGGAAGAAGCGCTTGAAGCGTTCGACGTCGCATGCCATCACATCCTGATAGCAGGTTACGGTTTCTGTATCGGTGAAGAAAATCCCGAACATCCCGCCCACATGGTTAACCACCAGCGGAATATTCGCTTCTTCGGCAGCTTCCAACAGACCTTCCGCCAGACGCGTCGTCAGTTCGTTCAGCGTTTCATGAATACCCGGTTGGGCGACTTCGGTCAGACAGGCATAACCTGCCGCCATCGCGATCGGGTTACCGGAAAGCGTCCCCGCCTGGTAAACCGGACCGGTCGGTGCCAGTGCGTCCATCACATCGCGGCGACCGCCGAATGCGCCAACGGGCATTCCGCCACCGATGATTTTACCGAGGCAGGTCAGATCCGGCACGACGCCGTAATAATCCTGTGCTCCGGCCAGCGCTACGCGGAAACCGGTCATCACTTCATCGATGATCAACAGTGCGCCAAACTCATCGCACAGCGCACGCAGGCCCGGCAGGAATTCCGGCAGCGGCGGGATGCAGTTCATGTTGCCGGCGACCGGCTCAACGATGATGCAAGCGATCTCCTGCGGGTACTGTTCAAACGCTGCACGCACTGAAGAGAGATCGTTATAGGTGCAGGTCAGGGTGTGTTTCGCGAAATCAGCTGGAACGCCAGGGGAGTTCGGCTGGCCCAGCGTTAACGCGCCGGAACCGGCTTTGACCAGCAGGCAGTCAGCATGGCCGTGGTAGCAGCCTTCAAATTTGATGATTTTATCACGACCGGTGAAACCGCGCGCCAGACGGATTGCGCTCATTGTCGCTTCCGTACCGGAGTTCACCATGCGCACCATGTCCATGGTCGGCACTAATTCGGTGACCAGCTCCGCCATTTTCACTTCCATCTCGGTCGGTGCACCGAAGCTTAAACCGCGTTCCGCAGCTTCAATCACCGCATTACGGATTGCCGGGTGGTTGTGACCCAGTACCATCGGTCCCCAGGAACCGACGTAATCGACATAGGCTTTACCATCGACATCGTACAGATACGCGCCGTCCGCTTTTTCGATAAACAGCGGAGTACCACCCACGCCAGTAAAGGCGCGAACGGGGGAGTTAACGCCGCCTGGGATAAGTTCGCGTGCTGCGCTGTAGAGATTTTCAGACTTACTCATGGATGGGGTCCTGGTTCGTAGAAAAAGTAAATGCCCGCTATTCTAGTTATTCAGAGAAGGTTATGAAAGTTTTACGCATTTGAAACAATGCGATTTGCAGGGGATTTTCGCGAAATGTGCGAGTAGAATGCCGATTCCGTATTTGTATTACCAATTAATGATCATCTGATGAAGACAGACACTCCCTCTTTTGAAGCACAGCAAATTGTGCGTTTACGCCGCAGGGATCAAATTCGTCGTCTCCTGGAACGAGACAAAACGCCGTTGGCGATCCTGTTGATGGCTGCAGTAGTAGGTACTGTGACAGGGCTTGTTGGCGTGGCATTTGAGAAAGCGGTGACCTGGGTGCAGAATCAGCGCATTGGCGCGCTGGCTCAGGTTGCGGACCATGACATTCTGCTGTGGCCGCTGGCGTTTATTCTCTCGGCGTTGCTGGCGATGGTCGGCTATTTCCTGGTGCGTAAATTTGCGCCGGAAGCCGGTGGTTCGGGGATCCCAGAGATTGAAGGTGCGCTGGAAGAGCTGCGACCTGTGCGTTGGTGGCGTGTCCTGCCGGTGAAATTTATCGGCGGCATGGGCACGCTGGGTGCTGGCATGGTGCTTGGGCGAGAAGGTCCGACCGTGCAGATTGGCGGTAACCTCGGGCGCATGGTGCTGGATATTTTCCGCATGCGTAGCGCCGAAGCGCGGCATACCTTATTGGCTACCGGTGCGGCTGCGGGCCTTTCGGCGGCGTTTAACGCTCCGCTGGCGGGGATCCTGTTCATCATTGAAGAGATGCGCCCGCAGTTTCGCTATAACCTTGTGTCGATCAAAGCCGTGTTTACCGGCGTTATTATGTCGAGCATTGTGTTTCGTGTTTTCAACGGTGAAGCCCCGATAATTGAAGTCGGGAAACTGTCTAATGCGCCGGTGAATACGCTGTGGCTGTATCTCGTGCTCGGGCTTATTTTTGGCTGTGTCGGGCCATTGTTCAACACCATGGTGTTGCGCACCCAGGATATGTTCCAGCGCTTTCACGGCGGTGAAATTAAAAAATGGGTGCTGATGGGCGGCGCGATCGGCGGTCTGTGCGGGATCCTGGGATTAATTCAACCTGAAGCGGCAGGCGGTGGCTTTAACCTGATCCCGATTGCCGCAGCAGGCAATTTTAGCGTCGGTCTACTGCTGTTTATATTTATCACCCGGGTCGTCACCACGCTGCTGTGCTTCTCATCCGGCGCGCCCGGTGGGATCTTTGCCCCGATGCTGGCGTTGGGGACGTTGCTTGGTACGGCGTTCGGTATGGCTGCGGCGGCCTCTTTTCCGCAGTATCACCTGGAGGCCGGAACCTTTGCCATTGCCGGAATGGGGGCTTTGTTGGCTGCTTCGGTGCGTGCGCCGCTAACAGGTATTGTACTGGTGCTGGAGATGACCGATAACTATCAGCTCATTTTGCCAATGATTATTACCTGTCTTGGCGCAACACTATTAGCCCAATTTATGGGCGGAAAGCCGCTATACTCGACTATCCTGGCTCGTACGCTGGCAAAACAGGAAGCGGAGCAGGCGGCAAAAAGCCAGGGTACTGCCGCTGGCGAGAATACTTGAACGAAATACCAGGGTATTAGATAATGGCACAAAATATTGGGTTGAAATTTACCCAATTGCCGATGTCGTTTGGAGCAAAATATGAGTGATGACGTAGCGCTGCCACTGCAATTTACTGAAGCAGCAGCCAATAAAGTTAAAAGCCTGATCGCTGACGAAGATAACCCGAATCTGAAATTACGCGTGTATATCACTGGCGGTGGTTGCAGCGGTTTCCAGTACGGTTTCACCTTTGATGATCAGGTCAATGAAGGTGATATGACCATCGAGAAACAAGGTGTTGGTCTGGTCGTTGATCCGATGAGTCTGCAATATCTGGTGGGCGGCGCGGTTGACTATACCGAAGGTCTGGAAGGTTCCCGCTTTGTTGTGACTAACCCGAATGCGAAAAGCACCTGCGGGTGTGGTTCTTCTTTCAGCATCTGATTGCTGTCTGTAATACTGATGGTCTGATGTTGTAGGCCCGGTAAGCGTAGCGCCACCGGGCAATGTGCCGGATAGCGGCGTAAACGCCTTATCCGGCCTACATGTTCTGTATCGTCATATCAACGCCCGTTATCATCCAGCGCAAACGTCGGCAATTTTAGATGCCAGCGAATGGCGGCAAGCCGAATCAGCAGCGTGACAATCATCCCCATCATACTGGCGTTTTCCAGTGAAACATCAAAGGTATAAAACGCTGTCGCATGCACGATCCCGCCGATAATACAGGCTGTGGCGTAGATCTCGGTGCGCAAAATCATCGGGACTTCACGCGCTAACACGTCGCGAATGATCCCACCACCAACGCCGGTAATCACCCCCATACAAATCGCCACCAGCGGCCCTGTTCCTGCGAGAAATGCCTTGTTGACCCCAATACCTACGAACACAGCCAGACCAACGGCATCCAGCACCGGAAGGATCCATTTCGGTATGCGTCTTGGTTGACGTACCAACAGGATCGTCAGCATGCTGGTGATCATCGCCACCACCAGATCGGTCGGATCCTTAACCCAAAAAACCGGTCCATTATCCAGCGCCATATCGCGGATCGTACCACCACCAACGGCGGTAACCACGCCGAGTACCAGGACGCCAAACGGATCCATACGTAATTTTCCGGCCAGTAATACGCCAGAGATTGCAAATACCGCGGTGCCGACAATATCAAGCCAATAGACGAGCATTTTTAAATCCTCACAACAGACCTGGTGGGGGCAGGCGCTAATTTATCTGTGAAAGCGCATTACAGAGTTGTTTTGCGGCGAGGATAATACGCGGGCTCGCGCGTTCGAACCAGTCACTATTAAGTGTAATAATGGGTATTTTTAGCTGGTTTCCCCAGTATTGCTCAATTTTCAGAGTTTCGCCTGGACCGCCGGTTGCAACAATAGCCTGGGGGGCTCGTGCCAGGACCTGCTCACGGCTAACCTGCGGCCAGGGAACCCGACTACCGGCAAAGATGTTTTCTCCGCCGCATACCTCAAGAACTTCGTGCTGAATAGAACCTTTTCCACTGGTAAACAGAGGATTGGCACCAAACTGGAGAAACACGCGTTTTTTCGGTTTGTTGGCATACTGAGATTTAAGTAAAGCATAGTCATCAAGCATGGTTTGCGCCGCCTGTTTAGCTTGTTCAGGCTTGGGGCTCCATGCTGCTAATTGGCGTAGCGCATCGGCAACCTGCTCAATGGTAACGGCATCCACCCAGATGACCTTAATTCCCAGAGAGGTCAGTTGATTCACCTGCCGCTCAGCATTTCCCCCGCGCCAGGCGACGACCAAATCAGGTTTCAGCGCCACAATACGTTCAAGATTCATCCCTTGCCAGGTTGAGACTTCCTCAATATTTTTGGCTTCTGGCGGGTAGTTTGAATAGCTGCTGACGCCAACGGGGGTAATGCCAGCGGCAAAAGCGAGTTCAGTATTGGCAGGAGAAAGCGTCACAACACGCGGCGCGGCGTAAAGGAACGCCGGGAGAGTGAAAAGCAGGGCGACCAGCGCCCTGGAGAGTAATTTAGCCATGCGCCAGTTTCTGTACCAGCGTTTCAACCATCAGGCTTGACTGCTTCGCGGCAACCACCAGGAATTCGTCAAAGCTGAGATGGGACTGCTGATCGGCAACGTCAGAGATAGCGCGAACCACGACAAATGGCACGTTAAAGTTGTGGCAAACGTGCGCAATTGCGGTCGCTTCCATCTCAACGGCAATAGCCTGCGGGAAGTTATGCTTAATTTTAGCCAGTCCCACGGAACCGTTAATGAATGCGTCGCCGCTGACGATAAGTCCGCGAACGGCGTTCAGATTGAGTTCGGCGATGCAAGACTCTGCGGCAGCAATCAACGCAGGATCGGCTTTAAAACCAGCCGGGCAGCCCGGTAGCTGACCAAATTCATAGCCAAAGGCAGTGACGTCGGCGTCGTGATAGCGCGCTTCGTCAGAAACTACGATATCCCCGACTTTCAACGTAGAGGCCAGGCCACCCGCAGAACCGGTATTAATGATGGCGTCCGGCTTGCAGCGTTCAAGCAGCAGCGTAGCGCCCAGTGCCGCAGCCACTTTACCGATACCCGATTTCAGCAGCGCAACCTCTGTACCGTTCAGTTGGCCGGTGTAAATTTCACAACCGCCGAGCGCGATGGTCTGACGGTTTTCGATTTTGTCACGCAGCAGCGTAACTTCTTCTTCCATTGCACCAATGATGCCGATTTTCATAGATTTACTCGCGATAAGCCAGATTTGAGGGCATAGTCTATCATGCGCTTAAGGGGTAGCGCATTTCTCAGGCGGGAGAGGACATGGCACAGATCGATTTCCGAAAAAAAATAAACTGGCATCGTCGTTACCGTTCGCCGCAGGGCGTGAAGACTGAGCATGAGATCCTGCGTATTTTCGAAAGCGATCGCGGACGTATTATCAATTCTCCGGCAATTCGCCGACTGCAACAAAAAACGCAGGTCTTTCCGCTGGAGCGTAATGCGGCAGTACGCACGCGCTTGACGCACTCGATGGAAGTTCAGCAGGTTGGGCGCTATATCGCGAAAGAGATCCTCAGCCGACTGAAAGAACTAAAGCTGCTGGAGCAGTATGGCCTGGATGAACTGACAGGGCCATTTGAGAGTATTGTCGAAATGTCCTGCCTGATGCATGACATTGGTAATCCGCCGTTTGGCCATTTTGGGGAGGCGGCAATTAATGACTGGTTTCGCCAGCGACTGTATCCCGCAGACGCAGAAAGTCAGCCCCTAAGTGATGACCGTTGCCAGGTGACGGCATTACGATTGCGTGAAGGCGAAGAGTCGCTGAATGATATTCGCCGCAAGGTGCGCCAGGACCTGTGCCATTTTGAAGGCAATGCGCAGGGTATTCGCCTTGTGCATACGTTGATGCGTATGAACCTTACCTGGGCGCAGGTTGGCGGTATTTTAAAATATACCCGTCCGGCGTGGTGGCGCGGCAGTGCACCCGAGACACACAACTATTTAATGAAGAAGCCGGGTTATTACCTTTCTGAAGAACCGTATATTGAGCGGTTGCGTAAAGAATTATCATTAGCGCCTTACAGTCGCTTTCCATTAACCTGGATTATGGAAGCTGCCGATGATATCTCTTATTGCGTGGCGGATCTGGAAGATGCCGTTGAGAAAAGAATCTTTAGCGTCGAGCAACTTTATCACCACCTGCATGAGGCGTGGGGGCAGCATGAAAAAGGTTCCCTGTTTAGCCAGGTTGTTGAAAACGCCTGGGAGAAGTCACGTTCAAATACATTAAGCCGGAGTACCGAAGATCAGTTCTTTATGTATTTACGCGTCAATACGCTGAATAAACTGGTGCCATATGCGGCCCAGCGGTTTATTGATAATTTGCCGCAGATTTATGAAGGCAGCTTTAATCATGCGCTGCTAGAAGATGCCAGTAGCTTCAGCCAGCTACTGGGTGTTTATAAAAATGTGGCGGTAAAACATGTGTTTAGCCATCCGGATGTTGAACAACTGGAACTACAGGGCTATCGGGTGATCAGCGGGTTGCTGGAGATCTATCAGCCGTTATTAAAAATGTCTCAGTCAGATTTTTCTGAACTGGTCGACAATGAAAGAGTAAAACGTTTTCCTATCGAGTCCCGTTTATTTCAGAAGTTGTCTACCCGCCATCGTCTTGCGTATGTTGAGGCGGTTAGTAAAATATCGACGGGGTGCGCCGAGTATTCGGTTCTGGAATATTATTATCGCTGCCGGCTGATTCAGGATTATATCAGCGGAATGACAGATTTGTATGCCTGGGATGAATATCGTCGCTTGATGGCCGTAGAACAATAAATACTCATTTGTAAAGACGGACAATAAAATTTTACTTTTTCCTTAAACTTAATTCTGGAACTTAGCGCTATAAAACAACTCTGACGTATACAGCAATTTTGCGTTACCTGTTAATCGAGAACGAAACACATGAAAAAAACCACATTAGCAATGAGTGCACTGGCTCTGAGTTTAGGTTTGGCGTTGTCCCCCCTGTCTGCTACAGCGGCTGAGACGTCGTCTTCAGCAATGACCGCCCAACAGATGCCAAGCCTGGCCCCGATGCTCGAAAAAGTGATGCCATCGGTGGTAAGTATTAACGTCGAGGGGAGCACGACGGTAAATACGCCGCGCATGCCGCGTAATTTCCAGCAGTTCTTCGGTGATAATTCACCGTTCTGCCAGGACGGTTCTCCGTTCCAGAGTTCTCCGTTCTGCCAGGGCGGCGCACCGGGCGCTGACAATGGCGGCGGCCAGCAGCAGAAATTTATGGCACTCGGTTCCGGCGTAATTATTGATGCCGCGAAAGGGTATGTCGTGACCAATAACCACGTGGTAGATAACGCCACGGTGATTAAAGTTCAGTTGAGCGATGGTCGTAAATTTGACGCGAAGATCGTGGGTAAAGATCCGCGCTCCGATATCGCGCTGATCCAAATTCAGGATCCGAAAAACCTGACGGCGATTAAGCTGGCAGATTCCGATGCGCTGCGCGTGGGTGATTACACCGTGGCAATTGGTAACCCGTTTGGCCTCGGTGAAACGGTGACTTCCGGTATCGTTTCTGCACTGGGCCGTAGCGGCCTGAATGCGGAAAACTACGAGAACTTCATCCAGACGGATGCTGCGATCAACCGGGGTAACTCCGGTGGTGCGCTGGTCAACCTGAACGGTGAGCTGATCGGTATTAACACCGCGATCCTCGCGCCGGACGGCGGTAACATCGGTATCGGTTTTGCGATCCCAAGCAACATGGTGAAAAACCTGACCTCGCAGATGGTTGAGTTTGGCCAGGTTAAACGCGGTGAGCTGGGCATTATGGGTACCGAGCTGAGCTCTGAGCTGGCGAAAGCGATGAAAGTTGACGCTCAGCGTGGCGCATTCGTCAGCCAGGTGATGCCGAACTCTTCCGCAGCGAAAGCGGGGATTAAAGCCGGGGATGTGATTACCTCCCTGAACGGCAAACCTATCAGCAGCTTCGCCGCCCTGCGTGCGCAGGTCGGTACGATGCCGGTTGGCAGCAAAATCACCCTGGGTCTGCTGCGTGACGGCAAGCCGGTCACCGTGAACCTGGAATTGCAGCAGAGCAGCCAGACTCAGGTTGACTCCAGCTCTATCTTTAAAGGCATCGAAGGTGCCGATATGAGCAACAAAGGCCAGGACAAAGGTGTCGTGGTAAGCGACGTGAAACCGAATTCTCCGGCTGCACAGATTGGCCTGAAGAAAGGGGATGTGATTATCGGCGCGAACCAGCAGCCGGTGAAAAACATCGCTGAACTGCGCAAAATCCTCGACAGCAAACCGGCTGTACTGGCGCTGAACATTCAGCGCGGTGACAGCTCCATCTATCTGTTGATGCAGTAATCTCCCTCAACCCCTTCCTGTACAGGAAGGGGTTTCTTTTTGTGATACTTCCCACAACTCCATACTTCTCCCTTTCGCTTTGTGCATTTGCACAATGTCGCCGCTTATTATCTTCCCTATGCTTGAGCTCTGCTCACAGGAGGGGTTTATGGCTGGTTGGCATCTTGATACCAAAATGGCGCAGGATATCGTGGCGCGTACCATGCGCATCATTGATACCAATATCAACGTAATGGATGCCCGTGGGCGGATAATCGGCAGCGGCGATCGCGAACGTATTGGTGAATTGCACGAAGGCGCGCTGCTGGTGCTTTCGCAGGGTCGGGTGGTCGATATCGACGATGCGGTGGCACGTCACTTGCACGGTGTACGACAGGGGATAAACCTGCCTCTACGTCTGGAAGGCGAAATCGTTGGCGTTATCGGCCTTACCGGCGAGCCGGAGCATCTGCGCAAATACGGCGAGTTAGTATGTATGACCGCCGAAATGATGCTGGAACAGTCGCGTTTGATGCATCTGTTAGCGCAGGATAGCCGTCTGCGTGAAGAGCTGGTGATGAACCTGATTCAGGCGGAAGAGAATACGCCAGCGCTGATGGAATGGGCCCAGCGTTTAGGCATTGATTTGAACCAGCCACGCGTGGTGGCGGTGTTGGAGGTCGATAGTGGCCAGCTTGGCGTTGACAGTGCGATGGCGGAGTTACAGCAATTGCAGAATGCGTTGACCACACCCGAACGTAATAATCTGATTGCGATTGTTTCCCTGACCGAGATGGTGGTGCTGAAACCGGCGCTCAATCAGTTTGGCCGCTGGGACGCTGAAGATCATCGTAAGCGCGTTGAGCAGCTTATTGCCCGTATGAAAGAGAACGGACAGCTGCGTTTTCGCGTATCGCTGGGCAACTATTTTACCGGGCCCGGTAGCATTGCCCGTTCGTATCGTACGGCGCGCACTACCATGATGGTCGGCAAGCAGCGGATGCCGGAAAGCCGTAGCTATTTCTATCAGGATTTGATGCTGCCAGTACTGCTGGACAGCCTGCGCGGCGGCTGGCAGGCCAATGAGCTGGCGCGTCCGTTGGTGAGGCTGAAAGCGATGGATAACAATGGGTTGCTGCGTCGGACATTGGCGGCATGGTTTCGTCATAACGTCCAGCCGCTGGCCACCTCAAAGGCACTGTTTATTCACCGCAATACGCTGGAATATCGCCTGAATCGTATTTCAGAACTGACCGGGCTGGATCTGGGGAATTTTGACGACAGACTGCTGCTGTATGTGGCGTTACAACTGGATGAACAACATTGATTAACTGCCTGATGGCGCTACGCTTATCAGGCCTACGAGGATATACCTATAGGCCGGATAAGGCGTAAGACGCCGCCATCCGGCAACAAACGGCTTATTTACGCGTCAGTTTTTCCAGATCGGCTTCAATTTCGCTGATCTTGTTGGTCACGACGCTTTCGAGATGACGTAAATCATCAAGGATCTTGCGTTTAAGATCGACTTCGCTGCGATCGCGCTGGCAGATCTGATCCAGTTCATCGATCACATAGCGCAGGTTGGGACTGATCTCCTGCACTTCTTTGTAACCCTGGCCGATGCCATCAGCTACCACCGTTTTGCGCTGACGGGGATATTTGAACTTCACGCTCTTGGCAAAAAACTCGCCTTTATCCTTTTGGAAATAGATTTTCAGGATATCGTTGTTGGCTTCTTGCCGCAGGCTGTAACGATCGATCTCTTCAGGATTAGTAATGCCCAGACTTTTCAGATTGTCATACATAGCGGTACCCTTAAGCTCACTATAACCATTGAATAATTAACGAAAAGCCTTGTTTATGCCACTCGCAGATGTAAAAAAAGCGGGCTAAGCCCGCTTTTTCAAATCGCTGTTAGTCGATAGTGCGCAACAGTTCGTTGATTCCCACTTTGCCACGCGTTTTGGCATCGACTTTCTTCACAATCACCGCGCAGTACAGGCTGTATTTACCATCTTTCGACGGCAGGTTGCCGGAGACGACCACGGAGCCTGCCGGAACGCGACCGTAATGCACTTCGCCAGTTTCGCGATCGTAAATACGGGTGCTCTGACCGATGTACACGCCCATGGAGATAACAGAACCTTCTTCGACGATCACGCCTTCAACCACTTCAGAGCGTGCGCCGATGAAGCAGTTGTCTTCGATGATGGTTGGGTTAGCCTGCAACGGCTCCAGTACGCCGCCGATGCCAACGCCGCCGGACAGGTGTACGTTTTTACCGATTTGCGCACAGGAACCGACTGTCGCCCAGGTATCAACCATCGTACCTTCATCAACATAAGCGCCGATGTTTACGTAAGATGGCATCAGCACGGTGTTACGGGCGATAAATGCACCCTGACGCACGGCCGCAGGCGGAACCACGCGGAAACCTTCCTTCTGGAAGCGCGCTTCGTCGTAGTTGGCGAATTTCATCGGTACTTTATCGAAGTAACGGCTTTCCGCACCTTCGATGACCTGATTATCGTTAATACGGAAAGAGAGCAGGACCGCCTTTTTCAGCCACTGATGCGTGACCCACTGACCCTCAATCTTCTCTGCGACGCGCAGTGCACCGGAATCCAGTAAAGAAATAACCTGATTCACCGCTTCGCGGGTTACGGTATCTACATTTGCCGGAGTAATGTCGGCACGGCGCTCGAAAGCGGACTCAATAACGTTCTGTAACTGCTGCATTGTTAAACTCTTTCCATAATAAATAAAAACATCACCCTTTATCGTTTGGATTGAGGGCCTCTGTCAACCGTTGATGCACTTCCTGCTGCAGCTCATTATTAAGGGCGCGCCGGTCGGCGGTGGCGATTATGAATAAATCTTCTACTCGCTCGCCAATGGTTGTAATTCGGGCGCCATGCAGCGAAATTCCCAGATCGGCAAAAATCTGCCCGACCCGCGCCAGCAGGCCGGGCTGGTCGAGAGCGATAAGCTCCAGGAATGATTTTCGGTCGGTATGGGTCGGCAAAAAGGTAACTTCAGTATCGACGGTAAAGTGGCGTAATTTTGCCGGCTGGCGACGCGGTTGCGGTGGCTGCCAACTGCGCTGCGTGATGGCCTGTTCCAGTCCAAAACGGATCGCTTCGTGTCGATCTGAAGACAACGGGCTGCCGTCCGGTTCCAGCACGATGAACGTATCCATCGCCATCCCATCGCGGGTAGTGAAAATCTGCGCATCGTGGACGCTAAGATTACGCCTGTCCAGTTCAGCGCAGACGGCGGCAAACAGGTAAGGGCGGTCAGGGCTCCAGATGAAAATTTCTGTCCCGCCGCGCGTGGCCTGTGGGCTGAGCAGGATCAGCGGCTTGCTGAGATCGTGTTGCAGCAGATGGCGCGCATGCCAGGCCAGCTGATTTGGGCTGTGACGCACGAAGTAGTTGGCGCGACAGCGTGACCAGATGTGGTGCAACGCTTCTTCATCAATGTTGTCCATTCGCAGTAGCGCCAGCGCCTGAAGCTGATGATGGCGTACACGCTCACGCATATCCGGCGTATTTTGCATGCCACGACGGAGTTGTTTTTCCGTTGCGAAGTACAGCTCACGTAGCAGGCTTTGCTTCCAGCTATTCCACAGCGTTTCGTTGGTGGCGCAAATATCCGCGACGGTCAGACACACCAAAAAGCGCAGACGGTGTTCCGTTTGTACCTCTTCGGCGAATTGCTTAATTACTTCGGGATCCTGAATATCGCGGCGCTGAGCGGTCACCGACATCAGCAAATGCTGGCGCACCAGCCACACGATCAGCTGCGTTTCGCGGGAATTCAGGCCGTGCAGTTCGGCGAATTTGAGCACGTCCTGAGCGCCGAGCACCGAGTGATCGCCGCCGCGACCTTTGGCGATATCGTGGAACAGCGCGGCAATCAGAATCAACTCCGGCTGTCGCAGACGCGGCCATAGATCCACACACAGCGGATGGCGCTGACGGGTCTCTTCGTTAGCAAAACTTTCCAGCTTGAGCATTACGCGGATGGTGTGTTCATCCACCGTATAGGCATGAAACAGGTCAAACTGCATTTGGCCGACTATATGCGACCATTGCGGCATATAGGCCCACAACACGCTATGGCGATGCATCGGCAGCAGACCGCGGCTCACCGCACCCGGATGGCGTAACATACTGAGAAACAGCGATCGCGCTTCCGGGATGTAGCACAGCGGCTGCGTTAAATGACGGCGGGCATGACGCAAATGGCGCAGCGTGGTGGAGTAAATCCCGCTGATCGCGCTGTTACGCACCATGATGTAAAACATCCGCAGTATCGCTTCGGGTTTGCGGATAAACAGATCGTCGTTGCGCAGATCGATCAACGTGCCGCGCAGTTGAAAGTCGTCATCAATCGGGCGCGGTTTTTCATCGGCGGGCATGGCGAGGATCGCCTCGTCGAACAGTTGCAACAGCATGTGATTCAGTTCGCTGACCCGTCGGGTGACGCGGAAATAGTCTTTCATCATCCGCTCGATAGGCTCGTTGCCTTCGCCGCCGTAGTTTAGCCGTTGCGCCACGCTGAGCTGGCGGTCAAACAGCAGGCGGTTGTCGTAACGACTAACGACCAGATGCAGGGCGAAGCGAATCCGCCACAGGATATGCAAACATTCATTCAGCTCGGCACGTTCTGCCAGTGTCAAAAAGCCGAAGCCGACCATTTCGTCCAGTGAGGTGGCACCAAAATGGCGACGCGCCACCCATTGCAGGGTATGGATATCGCGCAGGCCGCCGGGACTGCTTTTGATGTCCGGCTCCAGGTTGTAGCTGGTGCCGTGATAGCGCTGGTGGCGCTGATTCTGCTCTTCCACTTTGGCAGCGTAAAACTTGTCGGAAGGCCAGAAACCTTCGCTAAAAATATGCTTTTGCAGCTCCAGAAACAGCGCCACATCGCCGATCAGCAGGCGAGTTTCAATCAGGTTGGTGGCGACGGTTAAATCTGACAATCCTTCCAGCAGACACTCTTCCAGCGTACGTACGCTATGCCCAACCTCCAGCCTCACGTCCCATAGCAGCGTTAACAGCTCACCGACTTTCTCGGCCTGCGCATCAGGCAGCTTTTTACGACTCAGGATCAGCAGGTCAATATCGGAAAGCGGGTGCAGTTCGCCTCGCCCGTAGCCGCCAACGGCAACCAGCGCCAGATCGGCTATTTGCCCGAACCCAGCTTCTATCCACAAACGCTGTAGCAGTTGGTCAATAAATTCGGTGCGGGCCTCAATGAGCTGTTCTGCGGAAATTCCACTGTCAAACGCTTCGCCTAACCAGTTCTGGAAGGTGTCGATATGCGCTTTAATGCCAGAGCAGTTGAGATCTTGCTGTGGCCATGTCCCTGGGTTTTGCGGTTGGCCAGGCAGGGTGGGGAGGGCAGTATTTGCGTGCTGTTCAGGAAGAGTATTCATTATGCGCCACCCATTAAAAAGCCGGATGATGGCGTGAACGCCTTATCCGGCCTACTAAGTAGTACAATTTGTAGGCCTGATAAGATGCGAATGCATCGCCATCAGGCAAAACATTATTCGCCGTGTGTGATGATCGCCGGGATGGTGTCATCCTTGCGTAACGTCAGAATTTCACAGCCGTTTTCCGTCACTACAATAGTATGCTCGTACTGTGCAGACAAGCTCCGGTCTTTGGTTTTCACCGTCCAGCCGTCTTTCATGGTGCGGATGCGGTAATCACCGGCATTCAGCATCGGTTCTATGGTGAACGTCATGCCCGGCTGCAGTACCACACCACCGTCGTCTGCATCGTAGTGCAGAACCTGTGGCTCTTCATGGAAGCCGCGACCGATACCGTGACCGCAGTATTCACGAACAACAGAGAAACCTTCGCCTTCCGCGTATTTCTGAATTGCAGCGCCCAGCGTGCGCAGGCGAATGCCCGGTTTTACCATCCGCAGCGCCAGGTACAGGCTTTCCTGCGTGACGCGGCACAGACGCTCGCCCAGAATAGTAGGTTTGCCGACGATAAACATCTTGGAGGTATCGCCGTGGTACTCGTCTTTAATCACGGTTACGTCGATGTTGACGATGTCGCCGTCTTTCAGAAGTTTGGCGTCGTCCGGGATCCCGTGGCACACGACTTCATTAATAGAGATACATACGGATTTCGGATAGCCGTGATAGCCCAGGCAGGCGGAAATAGCCTGCTGCTCATTCACGATGTAGTCATTACAGAGGCGATCCAGCTCGCCGGTGCTGACGCCCGGTTTAACAAACGGCGCGATCATTTCCAGTACATCAGCGGCCAGGCGGCCAGCGACGCGCATTTTTTCGATTTCTTCAGGGGTCTTGATTGAGATAGCCATAAATTCTGTCCATCAGTGCCGATGATATCGGCAATAATTGTTTAAGTGCTGCCAATGGTATCAGTCTGGGGTGTACCCTGCCAAATTGAGAATCATTCTGAACTTCGCCTTTCGTGCCACAGATGCGTTGGCTACATTTTTTCACCCCAGTCACTTACTGGTTGTAAGCTCCCGGGGATTCAAAAATTTGCCGCCTTCCTGTAACACGAAATTCATCGTTCATTCAGCACAGACCGCCAACAATTATTGGTGTCGGTGGCGTATTTGTGGTATAAAGCGCGCCGGACTTCCGATCCATTCGAAGACTACACACGATGGACGGGAGCGACAAATCTCACTTTGTGTAACAACACACACGTATCGGCACATATTCCGGGGTGCCCTTTGGGGTCGGTAATATGGGATGCGTGGAGGCTTAACCCCAACTTTTATATATAGAGGTTTTAATCATGGCAACTGTTTCCATGCGCGACATGCTCAAGGCTGGTGTTCACTTCGGTCACCAGACCCGTTACTGGAACCCGAAAATGAAGCCGTTCATCTTCGGTGCGCGTAACAAAGTTCACATCATCAACCTTGAGAAAACTGTACCGATGTTCAACGAAGCTCTGGCTGAACTGAACAAGATCTCTGCTCGTAAAGGTAAAATCCTTTTCGTTGGTACTAAACGCGCTGCAAGCGAAGCGGTGAAAGAAGCTGCTAACAGCTGCGACCAGTTCTTCGTGAACCATCGCTGGCTGGGCGGTATGCTGACTAACTGGAAAACCGTTCGTCAGTCCATCAAACGTCTGAAAGATCTGGAAACTCAGTCTCAGGACGGTACTTTCGAAAAGCTGACCAAGAAAGAAGCGCTGATGCGTACTCGTGAGCTTGAGAAACTGGAAAACAGCCTGGGCGGTATCAAAGACATGGGCGGTCTGCCGGACGCTCTGTTCGTAATCGATGCTGACCACGAGCACATTGCTATCAAAGAAGCAAACAACCTGGGTATCCCAGTATTTGCTATCGTTGATACCAACTCTGATCCGGACGGTGTTGACTTCGTTATCCCGGGTAACGACGACGCAATCCGTGCTGTGACCCTGTACCTGGGCGCTGTAGCTACTACCGTTCGTGAAGGCCGTTCTCAGGATCTGGCTTCCCAGGCGGAAGAAAGCTTCGTAGAAGCTGAATAATAAGGCACGCTCGTTAGAGCGCCCCCTTATATATCCAAGATAATTCGAGTTGCAGGAAGGCGTTGACGCAACGAATCCCCCGGAGCTTACATAAGTAAGTGACTGGGGTGAGTAAGGAAAACAACGCACCTGCAGCTGGAAGAATGACGGATATAGGCCAGGTAGTATCACGTTTGGTTAGGGGGCCTGTATATGGCCCCCTTTTTCACTTTTAAATCTGTGCGGTTTCATGCCGGGCAGATCAAATCTTCCGAGGATTTTAGAATGGCTGAAATTACCGCATCCCTGGTAAAAGAGCTGCGTGAGCGTACTGGCGCAGGCATGATGGATTGCAAAAAAGCACTGACTGAAGCTAATGGCGACATCGAGCTGGCAATCGAAAACATGCGTAAGTCCGGTGCAATCAAAGCGGCGAAAAAAGCAGGCAACGTTGCTGCTGACGGCGTAATCAAAACCAAAATCGACGGCAACATCGCTTTCATTCTGGAAGTTAACTGCCAGACTGACTTCGTTGCTAAAGATGCTGGTTTCCAGGCATTTGCTGACAAAGTACTGGACGCTGCCGTTGCTGGCAAAATCACTGACGTTGAAGTTCTGAAAGCACAGTTCGAAGAAGAACGTGTTGCTCTGGTTGCTAAAATCGGTGAGAACATCAACATCCGTCGCGTTGCTTCCCTGGAAGGCGAAGTTCTGGGTAACTACCAGCACGGTGCTCGTATCGGTGTTCTGGTTGCTGCAACTGGCGCTGACGAAGAACTGGTTAAACAGCTGGCAATGCACGTTGCTGCAAGCAAACCAGAATTCGTTAAACCGGAAGACGTTTCCGCTGAAGTGGTAGAAAAAGAATACCAGGTTCAGCTGGACATCGCTATGCAGTCTGGCAAGCCGAAAGAAATCGCAGAGAAAATGGTTGAAGGCCGCATGAAGAAATTCACCGGCGAAGTTTCTCTGACCGGTCAGCCTTTCGTCATGGAACCGAGCAAATCTGTTGGTCAGCTGCTGAAAGAGCATAACGCTGACGTAACTGGTTTCATCCGCTTTGAAGTGGGTGAAGGCATCGAGAAAGTTGAGACTGACTTTGCAGCAGAAGTTGCTGCGATGTCCAAGCAGTCTTAATTTTTAAAGGAGCCGCCTGAGGGCGGCTTCTTTTTGTGTCTGGCTTGTAAATTCAGCGAACCGCTATAGTGGTCATGCTGAAAAGCGACATACAATGTCGCCGGAATTAACTCATCTCATTCGTTGACAGTCTCAGGAAAGAAACATGGCTACCAATGCAAAACCCGTCTACAAACGTATTCTGCTTAAGTTAAGTGGCGAAGCTCTGCAAGGTTCAGAAGGCTTCGGTATTGATGCAAGCATCCTCGACCGCATGGCTCAGGAAATCAAAGAGCTGGTTGAGCTGGGTATTCAGGTTGGCGTAGTGATTGGTGGTGGTAACCTGTTCCGTGGCGCTGGTCTGGCGAAAGCGGGGATGAACCGCGTTGTGGGCGACCACATGGGCATGTTAGCCACCGTAATGAACGGTCTGGCGATGCGCGATGCGCTTCACCGCGCCTATGTGAACGCTCGCTTGATGTCCGCAATTCCTCTGAACGGCGTGTGTGATAACTACAGCTGGGCCGAAGCTATCAGCCTGCTGCGTAACAACCGCGTTGTTATTTTGTCTGCGGGTACCGGCAATCCGTTCTTCACCACCGATTCTGCAGCCTGCCTGCGCGGTATTGAAATTGAAGCGGATGTGGTTCTGAAAGCCACCAAAGTCGATGGCGTATTTACTGCCGACCCGGCTAAAGATCCAACGGCGACCATGTACGAACAGTTGACCTACACTGAAGTACTGGATAAAGAGCTGAAAGTAATGGATCTTGCCGCGTTCACGCTGGCTCGTGACCACAAATTACCGATTCGTGTCTTTAACATGAACAAACCAGGTGCACTGCGCCGTGTTGTTATGGGTGAAAAAGAAGGCACGTTAATCACGGAATAATTCCCGTTGCGGCTAAATGCAGGTAATATTCCGCTTTAATGTCGCGGGATACGTCCCTCAAAATTAATCAAGACTATACTTGTCACATCTTGCGTGGCGGGTATGGTCTGACTGAAACAAGCTTTCAAGGATTCGTAACGTGATCAACGATATCAGAAAAGATGCTGAAGTACGCATGGACAAATGCGTCGAAGCGTTCAAAAACCAAATCAGCAAAATTCGCACGGGTCGTGCTTCTCCTAGCCTGCTGGATGGTATTGTCGTGGAATATTACGGCACGCCGACTCCGCTGCGCCAGCTGGCAAGCGTAACGGTTGAAGATTCCCGTACCCTGAAAATCAACGTATTTGACCGTTCTATGGGTCCAGCCGTTGAGAAAGCAATCATGGCTTCCGACCTCGGTCTGAATCCAAGCTCTGCGGGCTCTGACATCCGCGTTCCGCTGCCGCCGCTGACCGAAGAACGTCGTAAAGATCTGACCAAGATCGTACGTGGTGAAGCTGAAGGCGCGCGTGTTGCGGTACGTAACGTACGCCGCGATGCAAACGACAAAGTGAAAGCGTTGTTGAAAGAAAAAGAGATCAGCGAAGATGACGATCGCCGTTCTCAGGACGACGTACAGAAACTGACTGACGCAGCAATCAAGAAAGTTGATGCGGCGCTGGCAGAGAAAGAAGCAGAACTGATGCAGTTCTGATTCGCCTGTACGCTAAAAACGCCGCTTAGAAGGCCTGAGAAGGCTGGATGGCGGCGTTTTGCTTTTTTCTGTCTACATACTCTAAATAATTCAAGTTGCAGGAAGGCGGTGACGTCGAAGGTCGAGTAAAGCCAACGTACATGCAACTTGAAGTATGACGAGTAAAATTCTTCTGGATGTCCGATGAAGCAATTAACCATCCTGGGATCAACCGGTTCCATTGGTTGCAGTACGCTGGATGTAGTACGCCATAACCCGGAAAAATTTCGTGTTGCTGCGTTGGTAGCGGGTAAAAATGTTGCCCGTATGGTAGAGCAATGCCTGGAGTTTGCGCCTCGCTATGCGGTAATGGATGATGAAAAAAGCGCAGCACAGGTAAAAGCTGCTCTTTTGGCACAGGGTAGCCGTACCGAGGTGATGAGCGGGCAGCAGGCTGCCTGTGATATGGCTGCGCTGGATGATGTTGATCAGGTCATGGCGGCGATTGTCGGCGCAGCGGGTTTGCTGCCGACGCTGGCGGCAATTCGTGCGAGCAAAAGCATTTTGCTGGCGAATAAAGAATCTCTGGTGACCTGCGGTCGTCTGTTTATGGACGACGTGAAACGCCACAAAGCGCAGCTTTTGCCGGTAGATAGCGAGCATAACGCGATTTTTCAGAGTTTACCGCAACCTATCCAACACAATCTGGGATACGCTGACCTTGAGCAAAACGGCGTCATGTCAGTTCTGCTTACCGGGTCTGGTGGCCCATTCCGTGAAACGCCATTGCGCGATCTGGTCTCTATGACCCCCGATCAGGCATGCCGTCATCCGAATTGGTCGATGGGACGAAAAATCTCTGTCGATTCCGCCACCATGATGAACAAAGGTCTGGAATACATTGAAGCGCGTTGGTTATTTAATGCCAGTGCAAGCCAGATGGAAGTGCTGATTCACCCGCAGTCGGTTATTCATTCGATGGTCCGTTATCAGGATGGTAGTGTTCTGGCGCAGTTGGGTGAACCTGATATGCGTACACCTATTGCCCATACGATGGCATGGCCAGAACGTGTGACGTCCGGTGTTAAGCCTGTCGACTTTTGCAAACTCAGTGCGTTGACGTTTTCCGCACCTGATTACCAGCGTTATCCGTGCCTGAAACTGGCGATGGACGCGTTTGAGCAAGGTCAGGCGGCGACGACCGCACTCAATGCCGCGAATGAAATTACCGTTGCCGCATTCCTGGCGCAGCAGATCCGATTTACCGATATTGCCGATCTCAATTTATCTGTACTGGATAAGATGGATTTGCAGGAACCGCAGAGCGTTGACGACGTGTTGAAGGTCGATGCCATCGCGCGGGAAGTCGCCAGAAAAGAAGTGATGCGACTCTCAAGCTGATGATAATCCCTCTACGGAGAATCGTGCTATTTGTTAGCGTTGGGCTTCAGTGATATAGTCTGCGCCACCCGATCGCGGGTATTTGCTTTTTTTCGGTCGGGTAAGCCGTGGTTTGACACGGCTTTTTTGTGGATAGGCTTCAGTATTCCTGAGTACCGTAAATCCTTTCAGGGACTAATAACGCGTTATGTTGTCTGCAACTAAACCATTAAGCGAAAATTTGCCAGCACATGGTTGTCGCCATGTCGCAATTATCATGGATGGCAATGGCCGCTGGGCGAAAAAGCAAGGGAAGATTCGCGCCTTTGGGCATAAGGCTGGAGCAAAATCCGTCCGCCGGGCTGTCTCTTTTGCTGCAAATAACGGTATTGATGCGTTAACGCTGTATGCCTTTAGCAGTGAGAACTGGAACCGACCTGCGCAGGAAGTGAGCGCGTTAATGGAACTGTTTGTGTGGGCACTTGATAGCGAAGTGAAAAACCTGCATCGCCATAACGTACGCCTGCGTATTATCGGGGATATCAGTCGATTTAACTCACGTTTGCAAGAACGGATTCGCAAATCAGAAGCGATTACCGCCCAGAATACCGGGTTGACGCTGAATATTGCAGCGAATTACGGTGGACGGTGGGATATTGTCCAGGGAGTCAGGCAACTGGCACAACAGGTGCAGGACGGTGTGCTGCATCCTGAGCAAATCGATGAAGAGATGCTTGGGCAGCAAATTTGTATGCATGAGCTGGCTCCTGTGGATTTAGTGATAAGGACTGGGGGAGAGCACCGAATTAGTAATTTTCTGTTGTGGCAAATTGCCTACGCCGAACTTTACTTTACCGATGTTCTCTGGCCCGATTTCGATGAACAAGACTTTGAAGGTGCGCTGCATGCCTTTGCTAATCGTGAGCGTCGTTTCGGCGGCACCGAACCCGGTGATGAAAAAGCCTGATGGGGGTCGCTTTTGCTGAAGTATCGCCTGATTTCTGCTTTTGTTTTAATACCCGTTGTCATCGCGGCGCTGTTTTTGCTGCCGCCGGTGGGGTTCGCCATTGTTACGTTGGTCGTCTGTATGTTGGCCGCCTGGGAATGGGGACAGTTAAGCGGTTTTACCACGCGTACGCAGCGAGTCTGGCTGGCGGTTTTGTGCGGGCTATTGCTGGCACTGATGCTATTTTTGCTGCCAGAATACCATCGCGATATCCATCAACCGCTGGTTGAAGTATCGCTGTGGGCGTCGCTGGGCTGGTGGGTCGTAGCGCTGTTACTGGTATTGTTTTACCCAGGGTCTGCGTCGGTCTGGCGTAATTCCAAAACATTACGCATAATTTTCGGCGTGTTAACCATTGTCCCGTTCTTTTGGGGAATGCTGGCGCTGCGTGCATGGCACTATGATGAGAATCATTATAGTGGCGCGCTATGGCTGCTGTATGTCATGATCCTCGTCTGGGGAGCGGACTCTGGTGCGTATATGTTTGGTAAGCTATTTGGCAAACATAAGCTGGCACCGAAGGTTTCTCCTGGTAAAACCTGGCAGGGTTTTTTTGGCGGACTCGCCACTGCGGCCGTGATCTCATGGGGTTATGGCATGTGGGCGAATCTTGAAGTTGCGCCTGTCACCTTGCTCATTTGCTCCATCGTTGCAGCCCTGGCCTCCGTGCTGGGTGACCTGACCGAGAGTATGTTTAAGCGTGAAGCAGGTATTAAGGACAGTGGTCACTTAATTCCAGGACACGGCGGTATTCTGGATCGTATTGATAGCCTGACGGCTGCGGTACCGGTCTTTGCCTGCCTGTTGTTACTGGTGTTCAGGACGCTCTAACGGATGGTCTTATGCTGAGTATTCTCTGGAATTTGGCTGCATTCATCATCGCACTTGGTGTGCTTATCACCGTGCATGAATTTGGTCATTTCTGGGTTGCGCGGCGCTGCGGAGTCCGCGTCGAACGCTTTTCCATTGGCTTTGGAAAAGCGCTTTGGCGGCGTACCGATAAGTCAGGTACGGAATACGTCATCGCCATGATTCCCCTCGGCGGTTACGTCAAAATGCTGGATGAGCGCGCTGGACCGGTCGCACCGGAATTGCGCCATTACGCCTTCAACAATAAAACGGTTGGACAACGTGCTGCTATTATCGCCGCGGGTCCGATTGCAAACTTCCTTTTTGCTATTTTTGCTTATTGGCTGGTGTTTATCATTGGTGTCCCTGGCGTTCGTCCGGTTGTTGGTGAAATAACACCCAACTCGATTGCTGCACAGGCGCAAATTCAGCCGGGTACGGAACTAAAAGCGGTTGATGGCATCGAAACCCCTGATTGGGATGCCGTGCGATTGCAACTGGTATCCAAAATTGGCGATGAGCATACGACCCTCAGCGTGGCGCAGTTTGGCAGTAACCAGCGACAGGACAAAACGCTGGATTTACGCCATTGGGCATTTGAGCCAGACAAAGAGGATCCTGTCTCTAGTTTGGGCATGCGTCCGCGCGGTCCGCAGATTGAACCGGTACTGTCAGAAGTGCAGGTTAACTCCGCTGCAAGTAAGGCAGGTTTGCAAGCTGGCGACAGGATCGTTAAAGTCAATGGTCAGTCGCTGACGCAATGGATGACGTTCGTGACGCTGGTGCGCGATAATCCGGATACGCCGTTAGCGCTAGATATTGAAAGACAAGGAAGTTCCTTGTCTTTAACGTTAACCCCAGATTCAAAACAGGTTAACGGTAAGGCAGAAGGGTTTGCGGGCGTGGTGCCTAAAGTTATTCCTCTGCCTGATGAGTATAAGACTGTACGCCAGTATGGGCCATTCAGCGCCATCCTCGAAGCCTCGGATAAAACGTGGCAGTTGATGAAGCTGACGGTCAGTATGCTGGGAAAATTGATTACCGGTGATGTAAAACTGAACAACCTCAGTGGGCCGATTTCTATCGCCCAGGGGGCTGGGATGTCAGCGGAGTTCGGGATTATTTATTACCTGATGTTCCTTGCGCTTATCAGCGTGAACTTAGGGATAATCAACCTGTTTCCGTTGCCCGTTCTTGACGGGGGGCATCTGCTGTTCCTGGCGATAGAAAAGCTGAAGGGCGGTCCGGTATCCGAGCGGGTTCAAGACTTTAGTTATCGCATTGGCTCTATCTTGCTGGTGTTGTTAATGGGGCTTGCACTTTTCAATGATTTCTCTCGGTTGTAAGAGAGTGTTAGGAAGAACGCATAATAACGATGGCGATGAAAAAGTTGCTCATAGCGTCGCTGCTGTTTAGCAGCGCCACCGTATACGGTGCTGAAGGGTTCGTAGTGAAGGACATTCATTTCGAAGGCCTACAGCGAGTCGCCGTTGGTGCGGCTCTCCTCAGTATGCCGGTGCGCACAGGCGACACGGTTAATGATGAAGACATCAGTAATACCATTCGTGCTCTGTTCGCCACCGGAAACTTTGAGGATGTCCGCGTCCTGCGCGATGGTGATACCCTTCTGGTTCAGGTAAAAGAACGTCCGACGATTGCCAGCATCACTTTCTCCGGTAACAAATCGGTGAAAGATGACATGCTGAAGCAAAACCTCGAGGCGTCTGGCGTGCGTGTTGGCGAGTCTCTGGATCGCACAACGCTTGCCGATATCGAAAAGGGCCTGGAAGATTTCTACTATAGCGTCGGTAAGTACAGCGCCAGTGTGAAAGCGGTGGTGACGCCGTTGCCGCGTAACCGCGTTGACCTCAAGCTGGTCTTCCAGGAAGGTGTTTCGGCGAAGATCCAACAGATCAATATCGTCGGCAACCATGCCTTCTCGACTGACGAACTTATCTCTCACTTCCAGTTGCGTGACGAAGTACCGTGGTGGAACGTGGTGGGCGATCGTAAATACCAGAAACAGAAGCTGGCGGGCGACCTTGAAACCCTGCGTAGCTACTATCTGGATCGCGGTTATGCTCGTTTCAACATTGATTCCACTCAGGTCAGCCTGACGCCGGATAAAAAAGGCATCTACATCACCGTTAACATCACTGAAGGCGAGCAGTACAAGCTTTCTGGGGTTCAGGTGAGCGGTAACCTGGCCGGGCACTCCGCCGAAATTGAGACCCTGACGAAGATCGAGCCAGGTGAACTCTATAACGGCACCAAAGTGACCAAAATGGAAGATGATATCAAGAAGCTTCTGGGTCGCTATGGCTATGCCTATCCGCGCGTACAGTCGCAGCCTGAAATCAATGACGCCGACAAAACCGTTAAATTACGTGTAAACGTGGATGCGGGTAACCGTTTCTATGTGCGTAAGATCCGTTTTGAAGGTAACGACACTTCTAAAGATTCCGTTCTGCGTCGCGAAATGCGTCAGATGGAAGGTGCATGGTTGGGCAGCGATCTGGTCGATCAGGGTAAAGAGCGTCTGAACCGTCTGGGTTACTTTGAAACCGTTGATACCGATACTCAGCGTGTTCCAGGCCGTCCGGATCAGGTTGATGTAGTCTACAAGGTCAAAGAGCGTAACACCGGTAGCTTTAACTTCGGCGTCGGTTACGGTACCGAGAGCGGCGTGAGTTTCCAGGCTGGCGTTCAGCAAGATAACTGGTTAGGTACCGGTTATTCTGTCGGGATTAACGGCACCAAAAACGACTACCAGACCTATACTGAGTTGTCTGTCACTAACCCGTACTTCACCGTTGATGGTGTGAGCCTTGGTGGCCGCGTCTTCTATAACGACTTTGAAGCGG
The DNA here is from genome assembly GCF_030332785.1 of Citrobacter sp. Cpo069. Lineage (NCBI taxonomy): Bacteria > Pseudomonadati > Pseudomonadota > Gammaproteobacteria > Enterobacterales > Enterobacteriaceae > Citrobacter > Citrobacter sp. Cpo069. Next base: position 23,234 of record NZ_JAOWHD010000045.1, on the reverse strand, counting down.
ATGATGCAGACCTGTCCGACTATACCAACAAAAGTTATGGTACAGACGTGACGCTGGGCTTCCCGGTCAACGAATACAACACGTTGCGTGCGGGCCTGGGTTATGTACATAACAAACTGTCCAATATGCAGCCGCAGATCGCAATGGATCGTTATCTTGAGTCGATGGGACAATCCGCTGATACCAGCAGTTTTGCCGCTGATGATTTCACCTTTAACTACGGTTGGACATACAACAAGTTAGACCGTGGTTATTTCCCGACAGACGGCTCGCGTGTCAACCTGAACGGTAAAGTCACCATTCCGGGTTCAGACAACGAATACTACAAACTGTCGATGGATACCGCGACCTATGTGCCGATCGATGACGATCACAAGTGGGTTGTTCTGGGGCGTACCAAGGTAGGTTATGGGGATGGCATTGGCAGCAAAGAGATGCCGTTCTACGAGAACTTCTACGCCGGTGGTTCCAGTACCGTGCGTGGCTTCCAGTCCAACACCATTGGTCCGAAAGCGGTCTATAAAAAGGGTGCTAGCACAGACTGGAATGACGGCGATAACGAAGAATGTACTCAGGATTCAGGCTGTAAATCAGATGATGCGGTAGGTGGTAACGCCATGGCTGTCGCCAGCCTGGAATTTATTACCCCGACGCCGTTCATCAGCGATAAGTATGCTAACTCGGTCCGTACCTCCTTCTTCTGGGATATGGGTACCGTTTGGGATACGAACTGGGATCCGTCATCTGCGCCGTCGGATGTGCCGGACTATAGTGATCCGAGCAATATCCGTATGTCAGCGGGTATCGCGTTACAATGGATGTCCCCATTGGGGCCGTTGGTTTTCTCCTACGCCCAGCCGTTCAAGAAGTACGATGGAGACAAAGCGGAACAGTTCCAGTTTAACATTGGTAAAACCTGGTAACTGTTCTTCGCAAAGGAATGTAGTGGTAGTGTAGCGATGACTTTAGGCGATCTTGCATGGGATCGCCTGGCCACGCAAAGAACTGCACCTTCGGGTGCAAATGGGATGGTAAGGAGTTAATTGTGAAAAAGTGGTTATTAGCTGCAGGTCTCGGTTTAGCGATGGCAACGTCCGCACAGGCTGCTGACAAAATTGCAATCGTCAATATGGGTAGCCTGTTCCAACAGGTTGCACAGAAGACGGGTGTTTCTGCTACTCTAGAAAACGAGTTCAAAGGCCGTGCCAGCGAACTGCAGCGTATGGAATCCGATCTGCAATCTAAAATGCAGCGTCTGCAATCAATGAAAGCGGGTAGCGATCGTACCAAGCTGGAAAAAGACGTTATGGCTCAGCGCCAGACTTTCTCTCAGAAAGCTCAGGCTTTCGAGCAGGATCGTGCACGTCGTTCCAACGAAGAACGTGGCAAACTGGTTACTCGTATCCAGACAGCGGTGAAATCTGTTGCTAACAGCCAGAGCATTGATCTGGTCGTTGACGCAAACACCGTTGCATACAACAGCAGCGATGTAAAAGACATCACCGCTGACGTACTGAAACAGGTTAAATAAGTAATGCCTTCAATTCGACTGGCTGATTTAGCAGAGCAGTTGGATGCAGAATTACACGGTGATGGCGATATCGTCATCACCGGCGTAGCGTCCATGCAATCTGCGCAAACTGGCAATATCACGTTCATGGTGAATCCTAAATACCGTGAACATTTAGGCGTATGCCAGGCGTCTGCCGTTGTGATGACGCAGGACGATCTTCCTTTTGCTAAGAGTGCGGCGCTGGTAGTGAAGAATCCCTACCTGACCTATGCACGTATGGCGCAAATTTTAGATACCACGCCTCAGCCTGCACAGAACATTGCACCCAGTGCAGCGATCGATGCGACGGCGAAGCTGGGTAATAATGTCTCTGTGGGCGCAAATGCGGTCATTGAGTCTGGCGTAGAACTGGGCGATAACGTGGTTATCGGTGCAGGCTGCTTCGTCGGAAAAAATACCAAAATCGGTGCAGGTTCACGCTTGTGGGCGAATGTGACGATTTACCACGACATCCAGATCGGTGAAAATTGTCTGATCCAGTCCAGCACTGTCGTTGGATCTGATGGATTTGGTTACGCGAACGATCGTGGTAACTGGGTGAAGATCCCCCAGCTTGGTCGCGTGATTATCGGCGATCGCGTCGAGATCGGGGCTTGTACCACCATTGACCGTGGTGCTCTGGACGATACTGTGATCGGTAATGGTGTTATCATTGATAACCAGTGCCAGATTGCGCATAACGTTGTGATTGGCGACAATACGGCGGTAGCCGGTGGCGTCATTATGGCGGGTAGCCTGAAGATTGGCCGTTATTGCATGATTGGCGGTGCCAGCGTGATCAATGGGCATATGGAAATATGCGACAAAGTTACGGTAACTGGCATGGGTATGGTGATGCGTCCTATCACTGAACCTGGCGTCTACTCCTCAGGCATTCCGCTACAACCCAACAAGGTATGGCGTAAAACAGCTGCACTGGTGATGAATATTGATGATATGAGCAAGCGCCTCAAAGCGATTGAGCGCAAGGTTAATCAACAAGACTAAAGCACCGTTTTTGCATGTCTGACTTTTCGGCCTGTCCCATTCATACGATTGCGACAGGCCGTGTTATTATTGCCTTTTAGTATATTTTGACAGGAAGAGTATTTTGACTACTAACACTCATACTCTGCATATTGAAGAGATTTTAGAACTTCTGCCGCACCGTTTTCCGTTTCTGCTGGTTGACCGCGTGCTGGATTTTGAAGAAGGTCGTTTTCTGCGCGCAGTGAAAAATGTATCCGTTAACGAGCCTTTCTTTCAGGGCCACTTCCCGGGTAAACCTATTTTCCCTGGCGTATTGATTCTGGAAGCGATGGCACAGGCTACCGGTATCCTCGCATTTAAAAGCGTAGGAAAACTGGAACCAGGCGAACTGTATTATTTCGCGGGTATTGATGAAGCACGCTTTAAGCGTCCTGTCGTGCCTGGCGATCAGATGATCATGGAAGTGACTTTCGAGAAAACGCGCCGTGGCCTGACCCGTTTTAAAGGGGTTGCGCTGGTCGACGGTAAAGTTGTGTGCGAAGCAACGATGATGTGTGCCCGTAGCCGGGAGGCCTGATACGTGATTGATAAATCCGCCTTTATTCACCCGACCGCCATTGTAGAAGAGGGCGCCAGCATTGGTGCCAATGCCCACATTGGCCCATTTTGTATTGTTGGACCCCATGTTGAAATTGGTGAGGGTACCGTACTGAAGTCTCACGTTGTCGTGAATGGCCATACAAAAATTGGTCGCGATAACGAGATCTATCAGTTTGCCTCCATCGGTGAAGTTAACCAGGATCTTAAATATGCTGGTGAACCGACCCGTGTGGAAATTGGCGATCGCAACCGCATCCGCGAAAGCGTCACCATTCATCGTGGCACAGTGCAGGGCGGTGGAGTGACGAAGGTGGGCAGCGATAACTTACTGATGATTAATGCGCACGTCGCGCATGATTGTACGGTAGGCAACCGCTGTATTCTGGCGAATAACGCCACGCTTGCCGGACATGTTTCGCTTGATGATTTTGTTATCATCGGCGGCATGACTGCGGTGCATCAGTTCTGCATCATCGGTGCACATGTGATGGTTGGCGGCTGTTCTGGTGTAGCCCAGGACGTGCCTCCGTACGTTATCGCCCAGGGCAACCACGCGACGCCGTTTGGCGTCAATATCGAAGGTCTGAAGCGTCGTGGATTCACCCGCGAAGCGATTACCGCGATTCGTAACGCCTACAAAGCGTTGTACCGTAGCGGTAAAACGCTGGAAGAAGTGAAACCAGAAATCGCGGAACTGGCGAAACAGTACCCCGAAGTTCAGGCATTCAGCGACTTCTTTGAGCGCTCAACGCGTGGCCTGATTCGTTAATGACTGAACAGCGTCCTTTAACGATAGCCCTCGTCGCCGGAGAAACCTCCGGCGATATTCTTGGTGCAGGGTTAATTCGTGCACTCAAGGCTCGCGTTCCCAATGCGCGTTTTGTTGGCGTGGCGGGGCCGCTGATGCAGGCCGAAGGCTGTGAAGCCTGGTACGAAATGGAAGAGCTGGCGGTCATGGGCATTGTTGAAGTGCTCGGACGCCTGCGCCGTTTACTGCATATTCGTGCCGACCTCACTCGCCGATTCACCGACTTAAAGCCGGATGTTTTCGTCGGCATTGATGCGCCTGATTTCAATATTACCCTCGAAGGGAACTTGAAAAAACAGGGCATTAAAACCATTCATTATGTCAGTCCGTCCGTCTGGGCGTGGCGACAGAAACGCGTTTTCAAAATAGGCAGATCCACCAACATGGTGCTGGCCTTTCTGCCTTTCGAAAAAGCGTTTTATGACAAATTTAACGTCCCGTGCCGCTTTATCGGTCATACCATGGCGGATGCCATGCCGTTGGACCCGGATAAAAATGCGGCACGTGATGTTCTGGGCATTCCTCATGACGCTCACTGCCTGGCGCTACTGCCAGGAAGCCGCGGTGCAGAAGTGGAGATGCTCAGCGCCGATTTTCTGAAAACGGCGCAGCTATTACGCCAGCATTATCCGGATCTCGAAGTGGTGGTGCCGTTGGTGAATGCCAAACGTCGCGAGCAGTTTGAACGCATTAAAGCGGAAGTTGCACCGGAGCTTTCTGTACATCTGCTCAATGGTATGGGACGTGAAGCAATGGTGGCCAGCGATGCCGCACTGCTGGCTTCAGGTACCGCCGCGCTGGAGTGTATGCTGGCAAAATGCCCGATGGTGGTTGGCTACCGTATGAAACCCTTCACCTTTTGGCTGGCGAAGCGCCTGGTGAAAACGGATTACGTTTCGCTACCTAACCTGCTGGCGGGAAGAGAACTGGTTAAAGAGCTGTTGCAGGAAGAGTGTGAACCGCAGGCGCTGTCGCAAGCGCTGTTGCCGTTGCTGGCAAATGGTAAAACCAGCCATGCGATGCACGACACATTCCGTGAACTGCACCAGCAGATCCGTTGCAATGCTGATGAGCAGGCGGCGGATGCGGTCCTGGAGTTAGCGCAATGATTGAATTTGTGTATCCGCATACGCATTTAGTGGCGGGTGTGGATGAAGTCGGGCGCGGCCCTTTGGTTGGCGCAGTCGTCACTGCTGCCGTCATTCTGGATCCGGCTCGCCCTATTATCGGTCTTAACGACTCAAAAAAACTGTCAGAAAAACGTCGCCTGGCGCTGTTTGATGAAATTAAAGAAAAAGCGTTAAGCTGGAGCCTGGGTCGGGCGGAACCGCATGAAATCGACGAGCTGAACATTTTGCATGCCACCATGCTGGCCATGCAGCGTGCGGTTGCGGGTCTGCATATTGCGCCTGAATACGTGCTGATTGACGGCAATCGTTGCCCGGCATTACCGGTACCGTCGATGGCGGTGGTCAAAGGTGATAGCCGCGTGGCGGAGATTAGCGCCGCATCGATTCTGGCAAAAGTGACCCGTGACGCTGAAATGGCGGCGCTGGATACGGTTTTTCCACAATATGGTTTTGCACAGCACAAAGGCTATCCAACCGCATTTCATCTGGAAAAATTGGCACTGCATGGTGCGACTGAGCACCATCGCCGCAGCTTTGGCCCCGTCAAACGCGCACTGGGACTCTCGTCCTGATTCTTGTGTCGAAGGAATCTGAAGATGTCTGAACCACGTTTCGTCCACCTACGGGTGCACAGCGACTACTCCATGATCGATGGGCTGGCGAAAACCGGACCGCTGGTGAAAAAGGCGGCCGCGTTAGGCATGCCTGCGCTGGCGATCACCGATTTTACCAACCTGTGTGGTCTGGTGAAGTTTTACGGAGCGGGTCACGGTGCGGGTATTAAGCCGATAGTTGGCGCAGATTTTCATGTCCGCAGTGAGCTGTTGGGCGATGAACTCACGCAGCTCACCGTGCTGGCCGCAAATAATACCGGCTATCAGAACCTGACGTTGTTGATTTCGAAAGCCTATCAGCGCGGCTATGGCGCAGAAGGACCGGTTATCGACCGGGACTGGTTGGTTGAGCTAAAAGAAGGTTTGATTTTGCTCTCCGGCGGTCGCATGGGCGATGTCGGACGCAGCCTGCTGCGCGGCAATAGCGCACTGGTTGACGAGTGCGTGGCGTTTTACGAAGAACATTTTCCCAATTGCTATTTCCTCGAACTGATTCGCACCGGCAGGCAAGATGAAGAAAATTATCTGCATGCAGCCGTAGCACTGGCCGAAACGCGTGGTCTACCGGTGGTGGCGACTAACGATGTCCGCTTCCTGGAAACCGGAGATTTCGACGCGCATGAAATCCGCGTAGCAATCCACGACGGGTTCACCCTTGATGACCCGAAACGCCCGCGTAACTATTCGCCGCAGCAGTACATGCGCAGCGAAGATGAGATGTGCGAGCTGTTCTCCGATATTCCGGAAGCACTGCAAAACACCGTCGAGATAGCCAAACGCTGCAACGTGACGGTGCGTCTGGGCGAATACTTCCTGCCGCAGTTCCCGACCGGCGATATGACCACCGAGGATTTCCTCGTGGCGAAATCACGCGAAGGGCTGGAAGAACGTCTCGAATTTTTGTTCCCTGACCCTGAAGTTCGTGCGCAAAAGCGCCCGCCTTACGATGAACGTCTGGAAGTTGAACTTAAAGTTATCAACCAGATGGGATTCCCTGGCTACTTCCTGATCGTTATGGAATTTATCCAGTGGTCGAAAGATAACGGCGTACCGGTAGGCCCGGGACGTGGTTCCGGCGCTGGCTCACTTGTCGCCTATGCGCTGAAAATTACCGATCTCGATCCGCTGGAATTTGACCTGCTGTTCGAACGTTTCCTTAACCCGGAACGTGTCTCAATGCCCGACTTCGACGTTGACTTCTGTATGGAGAAACGCGACCAGGTTATCGAGCACGTGGCGGAAATGTACGGTCGTGATGCGGTTTCGCAGATTATTACCTTTGGTACGATGGCTGCAAAAGCGGTTATCCGCGACGTGGGCCGCGTGCTGGGACATCCGTACGGTTTCGTTGACCGTATTTCGAAACTGGTGCCGCCCGATCCGGGCATGACGCTGGCAAAAGCCTTTGAAGCCGAACCCCAACTGCCGGAAATCTATGAGGCAGATGAAGAGGTTAAAGCGCTGATCGATATGGCGCGTAAGCTTGAAGGCGTCACGCGTAACGCTGGTAAGCACGCCGGTGGTGTGGTTATCGCACCGACAAAAATTACTGATTTTGCGCCGCTGTACTGCGATGAGCAGGGGCTGCACCCGGTTACTCAGTTTGATAAGAACGACGTGGAATATGCCGGTCTTGTGAAGTTCGACTTCCTCGGCCTGCGTACGCTCACCATCATCAACTGGGCGCTGGAAATGATCAACGCGCGCCGTGAAAAGAACGGTGAGCCACCGCTGGATATTGCGGCTATCCCGCTGGATGACAAGAAAAGCTTCGATATGCTGCAACGCTCGGAGACCACGGCGGTCTTCCAGCTTGAATCCCGCGGTATGAAAGACCTGATCAAACGTCTGCAGCCTGACTGCTTCGAAGACATGATCGCACTGGTGGCTCTGTTCCGCCCAGGTCCGCTACAGTCGGGGATGGTAGATAACTTTATCGACCGTAAGCATGGTCGCGAAGAGATTTCCTACCCGGACGTACAATGGCAGCATGAGTGTCTGAAACCGGTACTGGAGCCGACCTACGGCATTATCCTGTATCAGGAACAGGTTATGCAGATTGCCCAGGAGTTGTCCGGGTACACCCTTGGCGGCGCGGATATGCTGCGTCGTGCGATGGGTAAGAAAAAGCCGGAAGAGATGGCTAAGCAGCGCGGCACCTTTGAAGAAGGGGCGAAAAAGCGCGGCGTAGACGGCGAACTGGCGATGAAAATCTTTGACCTGGTGGAGAAATTCGCCGGTTACGGATTTAACAAATCGCACTCCGCAGCCTATGCGCTCGTCTCTTACCAGACGCTGTGGCTGAAGGCGCATTATCCTGCTGAGTTTATGGCGGCGGTAATGACCGCCGATATGGATAACACTGAAAAAGTGGTCGGGCTGGTAGATGAATGCTGGCGTATGGGGCTCAAAATCCTGCCGCCGGATATCAACTCCGGGCTTTACCATTTTCACGTGAATGATGATGGCGAGATTGTTTATGGCATCGGCGCGATAAAAGGCGTGGGTGAAGGACCAATTGAAGCTATTATTGAGGCGCGTAACGAAGGCGGTTACTTCCGTGAGCTGTTTGATCTCTGTGCGCGCACGGATATCAAAAAACTTAACCGCCGGGTGCTGGAAAAGCTAATCATGTCCGGGGCGTTTGATCGCCTTGGCCCGCATCGGGCGGCGTTGATGAATTCGCTCAACGATGCGCTAAAAGCCGCCGATCAGCATGCAAAAGCCGAAGCCATCGGTCAGGCCGATATGTTTGGCGTGCTGGCGGAAGAACCGGAGCAAATTGAACAATCCTATGCCAGTTGCCAACCGTGGCCGGAGCAGGTGGTATTAGATGGTGAGCGTGAAACGTTGGGGCTTTACCTGACGGGACACCCCATCAACCAGTATTTAAAAGAAATTGAGCGCTATGTCGGAGGCTACAGGCTGAAAGACATGCATCCGACAGAACGTGGTAAAGTCACCACGGCTGCGGGGCTCGTCATTGCTGCGCGGGTAATGGTCACCAAGCGCGGCAATCGTATCGGCATCTGTACACTGGATGACCGTTCCGGACGTCTGGAAGTTATGTTGTTTACCGATGCTCTGGATAAATACCAGCAATTGCTGGAAAAAGACCGCATACTTATCGTCAGCGGACAGGTCAGCTTTGATGACTTCAGCGGCGGGCTTAAAATGATGGCCCGTGAAGTCATGGATATTGACGAAGCCCGGGAAAAATATGCTCGCGGGCTTGCTATCTCGCTGACGGACAGGCAAATTGATGACCAGCTTTTAAACCGACTCCGTCAGTCTCTGGAACCCCACCGCTCGGGGACAATTCCAGTACATCTCTACTATCAGAGGGCGGATGCACGTGCGCGGTTGCGTTTTGGCGCGACGTGGCGTGTCTCTCCGAGCGATCGTTTGCTAAACGATCTCCGTGGCCTTATTGGTTCGGAGCAGGTGGAACTGGAGTTTGACTAATACAGGAATACTATGAGTCTGAATTTCCTTGATTTTGAACAGCCGATTGCAGAGCTGGAAGCAAAAATCGATTCTTTGACTGCGGTTAGCCGTCAGGATGAGAAACTGGATATTAACATCGATGAAGAAGTGCATCGCCTGCGTGAAAAAAGCGTAGAACTGACGCGTAAAATCTTCGCCGATCTTGGCGCATGGCAGGTAGCCCAACTGGCGCGCCATCCACAGCGTCCGTACACCCTGGATTATGTCCGCCTGGCGTTTGATGAATTTGATGAGCTGGCGGGCGATCGTGCCTATGCGGATGATAAAGCTATTGTCGGCGGTATCGCGCGTCTGGATGGCCGTCCGGTGATGATCATTGGTCATCAGAAAGGCCGTGAGACCAAAGAAAAGATTCGCCGTAATTTCGGCATGCCAGCGCCGGAAGGCTATCGCAAAGCGCTGCGTCTGATGGAAATGGCCGAGCGTTTCAACATGCCGATCATTACCTTTATCGACACCCCAGGGGCTTACCCGGGCGTGGGCGCGGAAGAGCGTGGTCAGTCAGAAGCGATCGCACGCAACCTGCGTGAAATGTCGCGTCTGAGCGTACCGGTAATCTGCACCGTTATCGGTGAAGGTGGTTCCGGTGGCGCGCTGGCGATCGGTGTAGGCGATAAAGTGAATATGCTGCAATACAGCACCTATTCCGTTATCTCCCCGGAAGGTTGTGCTTCAATTCTGTGGAAAAGCGCCGACAAAGCGCCGCTGGCCGCAGAAGCGATGGGAATTGTGGCCCCGCGTCTGAAAGAGCTGAAGCTTATCGACTCTATCATTCCGGAACCGTTAGGCGGCGCACACCGCAATCCGGAAGTGATGGCTGCGTCCCTGAAAGCACAGCTGCTGGCCGATCTCGCCGATCTCGACGTGTTAAGCAAAGACGATCTGAAAAACCGTCGTTACCAGCGTCTGATGAGCTACGGTTACGCGTAAACTGCATTAATTCCGAAAAGGGCCACAACGTTGTGGCCCTTTTTTTTACCTGCGGTTTGACCAGGCTATGATTAACTAAGGTTTTTCCAGGAGGAACGCATGAATATCATTGCCATCATGGGACCGCATGGCGTCTTTTATAAAGATGAGCCTATCAAGGAACTTGAACGTGCGCTGCAACAGCAGGGGTTTCAGATTATCTGGCCGCAGAATAGCGTTGACCTGCTGAAGTTTATCGAACACAACCCGCGAATTTGCGGCGTCATTTTTGACTGGGATGAATATAGCCTGGAGCTGTGCAGTGACATCAACCAGCTCAACGAGTATCTCCCGCTCTACGCCTTTATTAATACCCATTCGACGATGGATGTCAGTGCGCACGACCTGCGCATGGCGCTGTGGTTTTTTGAGTATGCGCTGGGTCAGTCTGAAGACATTGCCACCCGCATTCGCCAGTACACCAGCGAATACCTCGATAACATCACGCCTCCGTTCACCAAGGCGCTGTTTACCTATGTGAAGGAAGGAAAGTATACCTTCTGTACGCCCGGGCACATGGCGGGGACGGCGTACCAGAAAAGCCCGGTCGGCTGCCTGTTCTATGATTTCTTTGGCGGCAATACGCTGAAAGCCGACGTGTCCATTTCCGTAACCGAACTGGGTTCATTGCTTGATCATACCGGTCCGCACCTCGAAGCGGAGGAGTATATCGCGCGTACTTTTGGTGCCGAACAGAGCTATATGGTGACCAACGGCACCTCGACGTCGAACAAAATTGTCGGCATGTATGCTGCGCCTGCAGGCAGTACGCTACTGATTGACCGCAACTGCCATAAGTCGCTGGCGCATTTGCTGATGATGAGCGATGTGGTGCCAATCTGGTTGAAGCCTACGCGTAACGCGTTGGGGATCCTCGGCGGTATACCCCGTCGGGAATTTACCCATGCAAGTATTGAACGTAAGGTAGAAGAGACGACTCAGGCGCAATGGCCGGTACACGCGGTGATCACCAACTCCACCTATGACGGGCTGCTTTATAACACCAACTGGATCAAGCAAACCCTGGATGTGCCCTCCATCCATTTTGATTCAGCCTGGGTGCCATATACCCATTTTCATCCGATCTATCAGGGGAAAAGCGGGATGAGCGGCGAACGGGTACCGGGAAAGGTGATTTTTGAAACACAGTCCACCCACAAGATGCTGGCGGCGTTGTCACAGGCTTCGCTGATCCACATTAAGGGTGACTATGATGAAGACACGTTCAACGAAGCCTTTATGATGCACACCTCCACGTCTCCGAGCTATCCGATTGTGGCGTCGATAGAAACGGCGGCGGCAATGCTGCGTGGCAATTCCGGCAAGCGGTTAATCAATCGTTCGGTGGAACGGGCGCTGCATTTCCGTAAAGAAGTGCAGCGTCTGCGCGAAGAGTCGGATGGCTGGTTCTTTGATATCTGGCAGCCGGAAAAGGTCGATGAAGCAGAATGTTGGCCGGTAGCGCCAGGTGAAGACTGGCACGGATTTGTTGATGCTGATGCCGACCACATGTTCCTCGACCCGGTGAAGGTCACGATTCTGACGCCGGGAATGGATGAACAGGGAAATATGAGCGAAGAGGGGATCCCCGCGGCGCTGGTGGCGAAATTCCTTGATGAACGCGGCGTCGTCGTCGAAAAAACGGGACCGTATAACCTGTTGTTCCTGTTCAGTATTGGCATTGATAAAACTCGGGCGATGGGGCTGCTACGTGGCCTGACGGAATTTAAGCGCTCGTACGATCTGAATTTACGCGTGAAAAATATGCTGCCGGATCTGTATGCTGAAGATCCCGATTTCTATCGCAATATGCGTATTCAGGATCTGGCGCAGGGGATCCATAAGCTTATCCGCCAGCACGATCTCTCCGGACTGATGCTGCGGGCATTTGATACCTTGCCGGAAATGAAAATGACACCGCACCAGGCCTGGCAGCGGCAGATCAAAGGTGAGGTGGAAACCGTGGCGCTTGATCAACTGGTAGGACGCGTGTCCGCCAATATGATCCTGCCTTATCCTCCAGGCGTGCCGCTCTTGATGCCCGGGGAAATGATCACTGCCAAAAGCCGGGCTGTCCTCGATTTTCTTCTGATGCTGTGTTCAGTGGGGCAGCGCTACCCGGGATTTGAAACCGATATCCATGGCGCTAAACTGGGCGAGGATGGCGTGTATCGCGTGAGAGTCTTAAAAATGGCATAACGACTTGCCTGACCCTAAGACGTACGAGTAACGTTCTGACAGAAAAATGAAAGAGGCGATGACGCTATGCTGGGATTAAAACAGGTTCACCATATTGCCATTATTGCGACGGACTACGCGGCGAGTAAGGCATTTTACTGCGATGTGCTTGGCTTTACACTGATGAGCGAAGCCTATCGGGAAGAGAGAGACTCGTGGAAAGGCGATCTGGCATTGAACGGCCAGTATGTGATTGAGCTTTTTTCTTTCCCGTTTCCACCTTGCCGTCCGAGCCGACCGGAAGCCTGCGGTTTGCGTCATCTGGCGTTCAGCGTGGAGGATGTGGAAAAGTCGATCGCGCATCTGGAAGCACACCACGTGAAGTGTGAATCCATACGTATCGATCCATTTACCGGTAAACGCTTTACGTTTTTCAACGATCCGGACGGATTGCCCCTCGAACTGTACGAGCTGTAAGGCTTGTCATTGTGGCGTTAGCCCGGTAACGTGCCGGGCAATGCCATTGTAAGTAACCATCATGACGACACTCACGCTGAACACTTCACTGCTGAATTCTCAATCGATTTTGGTCGCCTTTAGCGGCGGGCTGGACTCAACCGTACTCCTGCATCAGCTGGTGCAGTGGCGAGCGCAGCATCCTGAGGTCGCTTTACGCGCAATCCATATTCATCACGGATTAAGCTCACATGCAGACAGTTGGGTGCAGCACTGTGAGTCAGTATGTATGCAGTGGCAGGTGCCGCTGGTGGTTGAGCGGGTACACCTTGAGGATGATGGTCTGGGCATCGAAGCTCAGGCACGACGCGCGCGCTATCAGGCATTTGCGCAGACCTTACTACCGGGCGAGGTGCTAATGACTGCCCAGCATCTCGATGACCAGTGTGAAACCTTTCTGCTGGCGCTTAAGCGCGGCAGCGGCCCTGCCGGACTTTCCGCCATGGGCGAAAACTCACCGTTCGCCGGAACCCAGCTGATTCGACCGCTGCTGGCGCAAACGCGAGAGGCGCTTGAAGCATGGGCGCGGCAGCATGAATTATGCTGGATTGAAGATGAAAGCAATCAGGATGATACCTACGATCGCAATTTTCTCAGATTGCGCGTTACCCCATTGCTGCAACAGCGCTGGCCGCACTTCGCGCAAGCCGTAGCCCGCAGCGCCGCGCTGTGTGCTGAGCAGGAGAGTTTACTGGATGAACTGCTGGCCAGCGATTTAGCCGATTGCATCACAGCCCACGGCACACTGCTACTGGTACCGTTAATGATGATGAGCGACGTGCGTCGTGCCGCGCTGCTTCGTCGCTGGCTGGCGGGGTTAAATGCGCCGATGCCTTCTCGTGATGGACTGGAACGTATCTGGCAGGAAGTGGCGCTGGCGCGGGAAGATGCCTCACCCTGTTTTCGCCTCGGGGAGTACGAGGTCCGTCGTTATCAGTCACAGCTGTGGTGGGTGAAGTCAGTCGATGGGCAAAGCGAAACCGTTATCCCATGGCTAGAGTGGAAAACACCGTTGGCGCTGCCTGCCGGATTGGGTTCGGTTCAGTTAATCTCTGCGGGTGAATTGCGCATGCCGCAAGCGGATGAAGCTGTCAGCATTCGTTTCAAAGCACCAGGGTTATTGCATATTGTTGGGCGTAACGGTGGACGGAAATTAAAGAAAATCTGGCAGGAGCAGGGGATCCCGCCCTGGCGACGAGATACCACACCGCTGCTGTTTTACGGCGAAACGTTGATTGCGGCTGCGGGTGTTTTCGTGACGCGTGAGGGAGCGGCGGAAGATGAAGAAGGCGTGAGTCTGGTTTGGCGTGGAAAGTAGGCCGGATAAGGTGCTTTGCACCGTCATCCGGCACCAAAATAATCAGGATTCGCTGACCACCACGGTACCGATCTGCGGGTGGCTGAAGCTGGCAATTTTGTCGAGGCGAAGCTCCCGGGTTTCACCTGCGACATCTGCGACCAGATACTCCACGTTTTTGCGTGAAACCAGGTCGTTCGCTTTCGCCTGCAAAACTTCGCCATCTTTTAACGCCAGCGTCAGTAACAAATGGTGCTGGCAGGCGAGTTCAAGATTGTCGTAATCATCGCAGTTGATGGGTTGATACGTTTCATTCATTGACATAATCGCTCACCAGTAAGTTCGCGGCAGCATAGGCCGCTTTTTCCCTGACCGACTCTGGAAGGGCGCTGTCTGTCGCCACTTCATTAAGCACCTTCAATACGCAACCCAGCGCATCCGGGATATACCCTAAGTCTCCGCTGGCGATTTCCGCGTACCGCTTGCGTATTAACTCACAATATTTTTCCACATGCCCTCCTGTCAGCACTCTGACTTAACCGTGGATGCAAGTCTAAGCCTACGAAGATAAACTCTGTTTAGCAAGGTGACTATACCATACTCATTCAAGCAATATCAGCGCCTTGATAGATGAGCAGTTAGCAGCCTTTTGCCGCAGTTTTCGCTACAATGTGCGCCTGATTCGAAAGGAGTTCTCCCATGGCGCTTAAAGCGACAATTTATAAAGCCGTCGTCAACGTAGCGGATCTTGACCGCAACCAGTTTCTTGACGCGGCCTTGACGCTGGCGCGTCACCCCTCTGAAACCCAGGAGCGCATGATGCTGCGCCTGCTGGCCTGGATTAAATATGCCGATGAACGGCTGCAGTTCACGCGTGGCCTGAGCGCGGAAGACGAGCCTGAAGCATGGCTGCGTAACGACCATCTGGGCATCGATCTTTGGATTGAGCTGGGTCTGCCGGATGAGCGCCGTATCAAGAAAGCCTGTACCCAGTCTGGTGAGGTTGCTCTGTTTGCCTACAACAGCCGTGCGGCTCAGATCTGGTGGCAGCAAAACCAGAACAAATGTGCGCAGTTTAAAAATCTCACCGTGTGGTATCTGGATGATGAACAGCTGGCGCAACTGAGTGATTTTGCTGGTCGTACAATGGCGCTGCAGGCGACTATTCAGGACGGCGCTATTTGGCTGTCCGACTCTCAGAACAATCTGGAAATTCATCTGACCGCGTGGCAGCCGCGTTCATGATTGTTCTCTCCCGAAACGTCTCTATCCCTGATAATGAGCTGGAAATCACGGCGATTCGGGCACAAGGCGCGGGTGGTCAGCACGTTAACAAGACCTCGACGGCTATCCATTTGCGCTTTGACATTCGGGCCTCGAGCCTGCCAGAGTATTACAAGGAACGCCTGCTGGCCGCCAGCCATCATCTGATTAGCGGCGATGGCATTATTATCATTAAGGCGCAGGAATACCGTAGCCAGGAGCTCAATCGGGAAGCGGCAATCTCCCGACTGGTGGCGGTGATAAAAGAATTAACCGCGGTGCAAAAAAGCCGACAGGCAACTCGCCCTACGCGCGCCTCGAAAGAGCGCAGGTTGTCATCGAAGGCGCAAAAATCCACAGTGAAAGCACTGCGCGGGAGAGTTCGTCGAACGCAAGACTGACGAGCGGGAATAAAAATTAATAAGGAATTGATAGTGAAAACAGCAATATTGTCCGTGGTCGCTGCATGCACGCTTTTTTCCTTGATTGGCTGTAATAATCGTACTGAAGTTGAAGTACTACAGCCGACGCGGGCGGCAGAATTAAAACCGATGCAGCAAAGCTGGCGTGGCATCTTACCTTGCGCGGACTGCGAAGGGATTGAAACCTCTCTGTTTCTGGAAAAAGACGGCACATGGGTGATGAACGAACGCTATCAGGGCGTGCGGGATGAACCGTCTTCGTTTGCCTCTTATGGCACATGGGCGCGTACAGCCGACAAACTGGTGCTGACCGACAGCAAAGGTGAAAAGTCGTACTACCGGGCTAAAGGCGAGGCGCTGGAAATGCTCGATCGTGAAGGTAACCCGATTGAGTCACAGTTTAACTACACGCTCCAGCCGGTTTCCGCCAGCTTACCGGTGACGCCAATGCCGATGCGAGGCATGTATTTCTATATGGCTGACGCGGCAATCTTTACCGACTGCGCAACGGGTAAACGGATGCCAGTGGCGAATAACGCTCGGCTTGAACGCGACTATTTAGCCGCTCGTGCGGAAAACGGACAGTCCGTACTGCTGACGCTTGAGGCGCATTTCACGCTGGAGTCAAACCCGGATACGGGTGAGAAAGTGAAAACGTTGATGGCGGATAAAGACGCGAAATTTATCCCTGGTAAAGCGTGTAATTAATCGATAGAAAAAAGGCCCTGATAATCAGGGCCTTTTTGTTGGTATTAGCCTTTAATGGCTTTGACCAGGAAGTCGACGATGTCGCCGGTTTTAATCAGCTCTTTCTCGCCGTTACGACGGTATTTGTATTCGATATCGTCGTTGTCGAGGTTACGGTCGCCCAGTACGATGGTGTGCGGAATACCGATCAGTTCCATATCGGCAAACATCACGCCCGGACGTTCTTTACGATCGTCCATCAGTACTTCAATACCCTGCGCGCGCAGCTCAGCGTACAGCTTCTCAGCCAGCTCCTGCACACGGTAGGATTTGTGCATATTCATCGGCAGAATGGCGACCTGGAACGGGGCAATGGCATCTGGCCATACGATGCCACGATCGTCAAAGTTTTGTTCAATAGCAGCAGCGACTACGCGAGTGACCCCGATACCGTAGCAGCCCATAGTCAGCGTCTGGTTACGGCCATCTTCGCCCTGAACGGCGGCTTTCATCGCTTCAGAGTACTTGGTACCCAACTGGAAGATATGGCCGACTTCGATACCGCGTTTGATCATCAGTGTACCTTTGCCGTCCGGGCTAGGGTCGCCGGCGACCACGTTACGGATGTCAGCAACTTCCGGGGTGGCCACGTCGCGATCCCAGTTGATACCGAAATAGTGTTTACCGTCGATGTTGGCACCGGCAGCGAAATCGCTCATTACTGCAACGGTACGGTCGATAACCACCGGAATTGGCATATTCACCGGACCGAGCGAGCCAGGACCTGCTTTTACCAGCGCACGAATTTCTTCTTCGGTGGCAAAGGTCAGCGGGCTGGCAACCTGCGGCAGTTTTTCCGCTTTGACTTCGTTCAGCTCGTGATCGCCACGAACCAGCAGGGCGACCAGCGGGTAGCTGCTGCCTTCAACCGCTTTCACCAGCAGGGTTTTCACGGTTTTTTCGATAGGCAGGTTGAACTGCTCAACCAGTTCGGCGATGGTTTTAGCGTTCGGCGTATCTACCAACGTCATTTCCTGGGTTGCTGCCCCGCGCGGCTCTTTCGGCGCAACGGCTTCGGCAAATTCGATGTTCGCCGCATAGTCAGAGGAGTCGGAGAAGATCACATCGTCTTCGCCGCTCTGCGCCAGCACCTGGAATTCGTGAGAGGCGCTGCCGCCGATAGAACCGGTATCCGCTTGTACTGCACGGAAATCCAGCCCCATACGGCTGAAGATTTTGCTATACGCAGCGTACATCGCGTCGTAGGTTTCCTGCAGGGATTCCTGAGAGGTGTGGAAAGAGTATGCATCTTTCATCAGGAATTCGCGGGAGCGCATCACGCCGAAGCGCGGACGGACTTCGTCACGGAATTTGGTCTGAATCTGATAGAAGTTCAGCGGTAGCTGTTTGTAAGAGCTCAGCTCGTTACGGATCAGGTCGGTGATCACTTCTTCATGCGTTGGGCCGAGGACGAACGAACGATCGCCACGGTCAGCAATACGCAGCAGTTCCGGGCCGTATTGTTCCCAACGGCCGCTCTCTTCCCACAGTTCAGAAGGCTGAACGACCGGCATCAACACCTCGATCGCACCGGCGTTGTTCATCTCTTCACGCACGATGTTTTCGACTTTTTTCAGGACGCGCACGCCGGTCGGCAGCCAGGTATATAACCCGGAGGCCAGCTTGCGGATCATCCCGGCGCGCAGCATCAGCTGGTGGCTGATGACTTCGGCGTCGGCAGGTGTCTCCTTCAGAGTGGAGAGCAGATATTGGCTAGTACGCATGTTGTTACGGTTCCAGTTGAACGATCGAACAGGCTCAAAACGAGCCTGGCACAAAACAAAAGTGGTTTAGTTTACCAGCGAGAAAGGGATGTCAAAAGAGTACGCGACGCAAATTAGCGGGCTTCCAGAGCAAAGACCTCAAATCCTGACGGCGTGACGCGCCAGCGGACGTTAAAGTCCAGCAGCCAGACGGCGTAGGTTTTGCCTTCTTCCTCGTTTTTACGGTAGGCAGGACGCGGATCCTGCGCCAGCACTTCGGCAATAAACTGACGAAGATGCGGGTAACGTTGTTCGAGCTTCGGTAGCTGCTCCGCGAGATCTTCACTGAACGTCACGTCTACGCTGGCCTGGGGGGCATCCTGAGCATAGCTGGCGCGAGCATCGGGTAACGATTCGGCAAACGGCAGATACGGTTTTATATCTACAACTGGCGTGCCATCAACGAGATCCAGCCCACCGAGTTCGAGGATCACGTGCTCTTTATGGCAGCGGATGCCCCGTAGCTCGACCAACGACATGCCAACAGGGTTAGGACGAAACGTTGAACGCGTGGCAAAGACACCCATTCTGGCGTTGCCGCCAAGGCGGGGAGGGCGCACGGTCGGACGCCATCCACCTTCCATTGTCTGGTGAAAAACAAAAATCACCCACAAATGACTGAAGGCTTCCAGGCCGCGAACGGCATCGGCCTGGTTATAAGGTGCGAGCAAATGCAGTTCACCGCTGGCGCTTTTCACCAGACCGGGCTGGCGTGGAACGGCGAACTTTTCTTTATAAGGTGAGCGGATAACGCCTATTTGCTCGAACTGAAAATGGCTCATTTCGCCGAAATGTTCAGTGCAGAACCGATGCAAACCGCCTGACGATAGCAACCCGGCGTTCCGCTGGTCACTTCGCAACTGTGCAGCAATACCGCATTAGCTTTCATTTTTGATGCGTTAATCTGCATGCGTTTGCGTGCGGTTGGAATGCTCGGAGGGGAATCCTGGTTTGAAGCCTGGCAGGATTCACCGCTAACTTCGCCAAGATCGCGGAACGGTTTGCCTACTAAATCTTCAGCGTTAGTAATGATTCTTACCGGCGTAGCGCGCGGTGCTTTCGGTTTTTCCGGCTCCGCTTTCGGCGGGGTTGCGGTGCTTTGAACGGGTTCAACAGGGGATCTGCTTAACATAGAACAGCCGCTCAGCAAGAGTGCTACTAAACAGATCGGTAAAGCACGCATAATATTTCCTCAATGAATGATCTAAACGTCAGATATTGAATCAGGTGCTTGCATAAATGACAAGACGGGCAAGCGCCCGTCCTGATGATATTACAGATTCTGTAAACAGCCTAAAATTACCAGCCCTTAACAGCACCGCCGTTGAAGACTTTGTTTGCTGCTTCGTACACTTCGTCAGACTGGTATGCTTCAACGAATTTCTTCACGTTCTCAGCATCTTTATTGTCTTCACGAGTCACAATCAGGTTTACGTACGGGGAATCTTTATCTTCAACAAAGATACCGTCTTTTGCCGGAGTCAGGCCGATCTGGCTGGCGTAGGTGGTGTTGATGACCGCCAGTGCGATTTGTGCATCGTCCAGGGAACGCGGCAGCTGCGGTGCTTCCAGTTCAACCAGCTTCAGGTTTTTCGGGTTTTCAATCACGTCCAGCGCGGTCGGCAGCAAGCCAACACCGTCTTTCAGTTTGATTAAGCCCACTTTTTGCAGCAGCAGCAAGGAACGACCAAGGTTAGTCGGGTCGTTTGGAATCGCGACCTGGGAACCGTCCTGCAGCTCATCCAGTGATTTGATTTTTTTGGAGTAGCCCGCAATCGGGTAAACAAAAGTATTGCCTACAGCAACCAGCTTATAACCGCGATCTTTGATCTGCTGGTCCAGGTATGGTTTGTGCTGGAAGGCGTTAGCATCGATATCGCCTTTGCTCAGCGCTTCGTTAGGCAGAACGTAATCGTTAAAGGTGACCAGCTCAACGTCCAGACCGTATTTTTCTTTTGCCACTTTCTGCGCGACTTCTGCAACCTGCTGCTCTGCGCCAACAATAACGCCCACTTTGATGTGATTAGGATCTTTTTCATCCTGACCGCAACCCACAAGTGCCAGAGAACCGATCAGGGCTCCAACTGCCGCAAAGGTTTTGAATTTGAACGCCATGCTTATTTCCTTTTCTTAATGAGTTTTTAGTGTTGTGTGCAACGTTATTTGTGCGTGACAGCCCGGACGATGCGATCGCCGGATAACTGAATTAAATAAACCAGAACGACGAGCAATACCAGTACTGTATTCATTACGGTAGCGTTGTAACCAATATAGCCGTACTGATAGCCAATCTGTCCAAGACCACCGGCACCGACGGCACCGCCCATCGCGGAGTAACCAACCAGCGTGATAAGGGTGATGGTGGCCGCATTGACCAGTCCTGGCAGCGCTTCTGGCAGTAATACCTTACGTACAATTTGCAGCGGCGTGGCGCCCATCGCACGAGAGGCTTCTATCAGCCCGGTCGGGATTTCGAGCAGCGCGTTTTCCACCATACGGGCGATAAACGGCGCGGCACCGACGGTCAGCGGAACGATAGCTGCCTGCAGTCCGATAGAGGTGCCTACGATCATGCGGGTGAACGGAATCATCCACACCAGTAAGATGATGAACGGGATGGAACGGAAAATGTTCACCAGCGCAGAGAGCGTACGGTAGAGCTTCGCGTTCTCAATAATTTGCCCCGGACGCGTTACGTACAGCAACACGCCGACCGGCAGACCAATCACAAAGCCAAAAAAACCGGACACAAAGGTCATTGCCAGCGTTTCCCATACGCCGCGAACCAGCAGCCACATCATCGGCTCAGACATAACCCAGTACCTCTACTTTTACATGGTGTTCCTGCAACCAACTGATGGCTGCTTGTGTATCTTCCTGTGTGCCGTGCATTTCAGTCAGCATGATGCCGAACTTCACACCGCCGGCGTAATCCATCTGCGCGCTAATAATGTTGTTATTCACATTAAACCGACGGGCCGTCTCAGAAAGTAGCGGTGCATCGACCGAATGGCCGGTGAATTCCATACGCAGCATCGGCACGCTGTCGGCTTCCGGCTCCGCTTTCAAACGTTCCAGATAATCTTCCGGAATATCCAGGTGCAGCGTGGACTGGATAAATTTCTGTGCCAGCGGCGTTTTCGGATGTGAGAACACTTCACTAACGGTGTCTTGCTCAATCAGTTCACCATTGCTGATGACCGCCACGCAGTCACAAATACGTTTTACAACGTCCATTTCGTGGGTAATCAGCAGAATGGTGAGTCCCAGACGACGATTAATATCTTTCAATAATTCCAGAATCGAGCGGGTCGTTGCCGGATCGAGTGCGCTGGTGGCTTCATCGCACAGCAACACTTTGGGATTACTTGCCAGCGCACGGGCGATTGCCACACGCTGTTTTTGTCCACCGGAAAGGTTGGCCGGGTAGCTATCGTGCTTGTCTCCAAGACCAACCAAATCCAACAGTTCTGTTACGCGGCGTTTGATCTCTTCTTTTGGCGTGTTATCCAGTTCCAGCGGTAGTGCGACGTTACCGAACACCGTACGGGAAGAGAGCAGGTTAAAGTGCTGAAAAATCATGCCGATTTGACGGCGAGCTTTAGTCAACTCCGACTCAGAAAGCGTGGTCAGCTCCTGACCGCCAACCTGAACGCTGCCTTCGGTAGGGCGTTCGAGTAGGTTAACGCAGCGGATGAGCGTACTTTTACCGGCGCCGGAGGCGCCAATAACGCCATAAATCTGCCCGGCAGGAACATGCAGGCTGACATTATTTAGCGCCTGAATGGTGCGAGTCCCCTGCTGGAACACTTTGGTGATATTCGAAAGTTTAATCATTGGTTATTTATTATCGTAATTAAGTTAGCCGTGGCATTTTCGTCTGTCAGGTACGGTCGAAGCCGTCAACAAGATGGATGTTAAGGCATCCAGACGTCTAAATCAATCGGGCTTTGCACGATGAGCACTTTCTTGCCCGCTGAAACATGCGATACTAGAGTCACATGCCTTATTCAGGAGCTATAAAAGGTGGCAAAGTCTGTACCCGCAATTTTTCTCGACCGTGACGGTACCATTAATGTGGACCACGGTTATGTACATGAGATCGACGAGTTTGAGTTTATCGACGGCGTTATTGATGCCATGCGTGAACTTAAAAAGATGGGTTACGCGCTTATTATCGTGACGAACCAGTCTGGTATCGCGCGTGGTAAATTTACTGAGGCGCAGTTTGAAACGTTGACCGAATGGATGGACTGGTCGCTGGCCGATCGCGACGTTGAGCTGGATGGTATCTACTACTGCCCGCATCACCCGCAGGGTACTGTAGAAGAGTATCGTCAGGTCTGCGACTGCCGTAAACCGCATCCTGGCATGTTTATCTCCGCCCGAGACTTCTTGCACATCGATATGGCCGCTTCTTATATGGTTGGCGACAAAATTGAAGATATGCAGGCGGCGACAGCTGCGAATGTTGGCACGAAGGTATTGGTGCGCACAGGCAAACCCGTCACGCCGGAAGCAGAAAATGCAGCAGATTTGGTCATAAATAGTCTGGCAGACCTGCCAATGGCGATCAAAAAGCAGCAAAAGTAAGCGTTGTGGATAAAAGGTGAGCGGTTGAAACAAAAATGCATTTTTCCGCTTGTCTTCCTGAGTCGACTCCCTATAATGCGCCTCCATCGACACGGCGGATGTGAATCACTTCACACAAACAGCCGGTTCGGTTGAAGGGAAAAACCTGAAAATGAGGGTTGACTCTGAAAGAGGAAAGCGTAATATACGCCACCTCGCGACAGAACGCTAAAGCGCGTCGCAACTGCTCTTTAACAATTTATCAGACAATCTGTGTGGGCACTCGAAGATACGGATTCTTAACGT
>NZ_JAOWHD010000044.1:0-164427 GCF_030332785.1 Citrobacter sp. Cpo069 | reverse complement strand
CCGTAAGCGTGCAGTGAGAACCGTATTGACGAAGTGAAGCTGGTCAGGCAGGCAGAGTAACCCGCCACGGGAGCAGAGCACCCACCCGGTTCACAGGCCAGTCGGCGATGACATCAAGTACATAATGCAGATAGCGTTCCGGATCCACGCCGTTTAATTTGCACGTCCCGATAAGACTGTACAGTGACGCACCGCGCTCACCACCATGATCCGAGCCGAAGAACAGCCAGTTTTTTCTCCCCAGACTGACCCGTCGTAGGGCGTTTTCGGCAATGTTATTATCCACCTCCACCCAGCCATCTTCTGCATAGCGGATCAGCGCCGGCCACTGGTTCAGCGCATACCCGAACGCCTTCGCCAGTTCTGAGTGCCTTGAGAGGGTTTTCTGTTTCTCCCGCAGCCACCCCTCCAGTGACGCCAGCAGCGGCAGCACTTTTTGGTGCCGGACTGCCTGCCGTTCCTCTGCTCTTTTACCTCTGATCTCCGACTCGATGGCATACAGCTCGCCGATCCGTTTCAGCGCCTCCTCCGTCAGGACTGACGGGGTACGGACGTGAACATCGTGGATTTTTCGGCGGGCATGGGCCCAGCACGCGGCTTCCTTTATATGGCCGTCGCGGTAGAGCTCGTTGAACCCGGCGTAGGCATCAGCCTGCAGTACGCCACTGAAGCCTGCAAGATGGGTCTGAGGGTGGATACCTTTTCTGTCCGGGCTGTAAGCGAACCACACTGCGGGGGCCAGCGCTGATCCGGCGTTGCGGTCGTCTCGAACGTACGTCCATAAGCGCCCGGTCTTCGTCTTCTTATTGCCCGGCAACAGCACCGGGACAGGCGTATCGTCAGCATGGAGTTTGCCGTCGGTCAGGACATAGTGCTGAAGGGCTTCATCCAGCGGTGCCAGCAGACGACAACACGCATCCACCCAGCCCGACAGTACAGAACGACTCAACACTACACCCTGGCGGGCATAGATCTCCGACTGGCGATACAGCGGTGTGTGCTCTGCATACTTTGAGGTCAGCACTCGGGCCAGCAGCCCCGGTCCGGCGATCCCCCGTTCGATGGGGCGCGAAGGAGCCGGGGCCTGAACGATGCGATCGCACCGACGGCAGGCATGCTTTTCACGGACTGTCCGGATAACCCGGAAGGCGCTGCGCATCAGCTCCAGCTGTTCGGCGGCATCCTCACCCAGGTAACTCAGCGAACCACCGCACTCCGGGCAACGCGGCTCAGTCGGCAGCAGCCGCTTCTCATCCCGTGGGAGTGACTCAGGGAACGGTTTGCGGGTGCGGGTCTGACGCAGCGGGCGCTGCACTGCCGGGTCATCCACCCGGCCGGTCAGCGTATCGCTTTCCTGCTGCAGCAGGTTCAGGTCAGCTTCCATTTGCGCGATACGGCGGGATACCTTTTCGGAACGACTGCCGAAGTTCATCCGGCGCAGCTTATCCAGTTGCGCCTGCAGATGGTCTATTTCGCGTTCCCGGTTGCTCAGCTTTTCCTGCAGGGCGTGGATCAACGCTTCCTGTTCGGCCAGGCGCTGTTTCAGCAGAAGGATGTCGTCAGAAGAGGTATCGTTCATAAGCCTGTATTTTACCAGGCTTATTCTGCGACAACCAGGATAAAGAGCGCTACAACATGGTCAGGGATGTCAGTAACCGCTTTGGCTGTCGCCAGTCGATACCTTCCATCAGCATCGCCAGTTGCGCCGGCGTCAGGAACACTTTGCCATCGCGGGCTGAGGGCCAGGCGAAGCGACCACGTTCCAGTCGCTTTGTCAGCAGGCACAGACCATCGCCGGTGGACCAGAGCAGTTTTACCTGACTGCCGCTGCGTCCCCGGAAGATGAAGACGTGGCCGGACATCGGGTCATCTTTCAGCGCGGTCTGCACCTTTGCGGCGAGGCCATTGAAGCCGTTGCGCATATCGGTGATACCGGCAACCAGCCAGATTTTTGTGCCTGCGGGAAGATTTATCATACCGGCCCCCGCATCAGTTCGCGCAGGACAGTGCTCATGAGTTCAGCAGAGGGATGAGTCAGTGTTATTTCTCCTCCCCGACATTTTATGTGGCAGGTAGCGGGAGGAGAGCAGGATGGTAGTTCGAAGGTTGGGAGAGAAGAGCCCGCCTGAAGCTGCACGGGTATCAGGGCAGGAAGCGACGATGAGTTTTTTCGGGGCCGACAGACCCGCCCTTCACGCTGCCAGAGCCTTATCCATTTAAAGAGCAGGTTATCATTGACGTCATGTTTCCGGGCCAGTGCGGCAATACTGCCTTCTTCTTCAAGAGCCAGCCTGACCAGTTCCATTTTGAATTCAGGGGAATAGTGTTTCCGGGGAAGTCTTTCTTTAGCGCGCATGAGGTGTCCACCTGCAAAATAAGTGGGTGCTTAAGTTACAGGATCCTGGATTCGGGACCAGACGGTACTCAGACGACGCTTACCCAGAACCGGATTGATGGCTCTGAGCTGAGCCTGAATCTGTGCCCGCCTTTTAGGCATACTCTGGCTGCGCCTTTCTTTTTCCTGCGGCTTCAAGCTCATCCTGTTTTTCCTTCGCCAGCTTCAGCACCGCGTCAAGCCTTTTGTTATCAACGATGCGCCCCTGACTGATGCAGTCCAGCTTATCGAACATCTGATATTTCAGTGTTCTGTTTCCATGGCGGAATTTGAGCGTACCGTCCGTATAATCAAAAGCGAGGATTTCTTCTCCGACTATGCGTGAGTTTTCGTCAGTGGGATCAACCAGATAAAGGATTTTTTCATACTGAAAAGTCAGTGCTTTTGAGAGCGTCCGAAGCGTCTGCCAGGCGAAAATGTCGTCCAGTTCCAGGTGGCTCTCTAGACCGTGCGGTGAAGGTTTTTCGGGTATTTTGCCAGTCTGGCAAAGCGGTGGTTGAAGTCGCTGATGAACGTTTCGATCCAGGCGTTGGCGGCATCAATGCAGGTGATATTCTCCAGGCACATCTCCTTAACCAGCCGCTCCTGCAGCGTCAGGTTGGCGCGCTTAACGCGGCCCTTGGCCTGAGAGCTGTTGGCACAGATACCCGCCAATAGTGGACACGCGACTAAGTGAGTAAACTCTCAACCAGAGGTAGCTCACATGACTAAATCAGTAACCGTCAGTAAAAAGCCGCGTAAACAGCACACTCCCGAATTCCGCCAGGAAGCTCTGAAGCTTGCTGAACGCATTGGCGTCGCTGCCGCTGCCCGCGAACTCAGTTTGTATGAATCGCAACTCTATGGCTGGCGAAAAAAACAACAGCAACAACTGACATCATCTGCACGCGAAAGCGAACTGGATGCTGAAAATGCCCGGCTTAAACGCCAGCTTGCGGAGCAGGCAGAGGAGCTGGCTATTCTCCAAAAGGCCGCGACATACTTCGCGAAGCTCCTGAAATGAAGTATGTTTTTATCGAAAAATATCAGGCTGAGTTCACCATCAAAGCCATGTGCCGGGTGCTGCGCGTGGCCCGTAGCGGCTGGTATGCCTGGTGCTCCCGGCGTCATCAGATAAACACGCGACAGCAGTTCCGTCTGGCCTGTGATGCCGCGGTTCTCAGAGCATTCACTGATGCAAAACAACGGTATGGTGCGCCACGGCTTGCGGATGAGCTCCCGGCCTACAACATCAAAACGATAGCTGGCAGCCTGCGTCGCCAGGGGCTTCGGGCAAAGGCAGCCCGCAAGTTCAGCCCGGTCAGTTATCGTGAGCATGGCTTGCCTGTGTCTGAGAACCTGCTGAAGCAGGACTTTTACGCCAGCGGCCCGAATCAGAAGTGGTCGGGAGACATCACCTACTTACGCACCGATGAAGGCTGGCTGTATCTGGCAGTGGTGATTGACCTGTGGTCGCGAGCTGTCATCGGCTGGTCAATGGCACCGCGAATGACGGCACAACTGACCTGCGATGCGTTGCAGATGGCGCTGTGGCGGCGTAAACGCCCGAAAAATGTCATTGTTCATACTGACCGTGGCAGCCAGTACTGTTCAGCGGACTATCAGGCGTTGCTGAAGCGGCATAATCTGCGCGGGAGCATGAGCGCGAAAGGCTGCTGTTACGACAATGCGTGTGTGGAAAGCTTCTTCCACTCGCTGAAAGTGGAATGCATCCACGGTGAACGCTTTATCAGCCGGGAAATGATGAGAACAACTGTATTTAATTATATTGAGTGCGATTACAATCGCTGGCGTCGCCACAGTGCCTGTGGTGGGCTCAGTCCTGAACAATTTGAAAACCAGAACCTTGCTTAGGGCCGTGTCCACATTACGTGGGTAGGATCAGTTCACACCAGGAAAACGATTAATGACTGGCGGCAGGATTATAACGAGTGCCGTCCACATTCATCGCTGGATTACCAGACTCCAGCTGAATTTCCAGCAGGCTGGCGAAACGGGAAATATGAAGAAAAACCAACCGACATTACTAATTGAAGGTTATATCTAATCCTGGGGTCAGTCCAGTTTATTTAGACAGTTTTGGCATTTCATGTCACGTGATTTAATGTCTGGGTATTTATTCTTTTGATCAGAGTAAAGCTAGAGTTGTTTGAAGGGAAGGGGATAGGAATGCGTGAGTTCCAGCCTCCAATTACCTGCAAAGACATATTTTGAAACCTATATAAATGGGGTAAGAAAAAATATCTTCAGTGTAAAACGATATAAAAATTGCCATATCTTATTGATTATGAGTGAATTTTATTGTTTAAGAAAAATTTCTCGATAAGTGGATGTTCAAGACAGTCAGCGCTATATAAAAAATACAATAAAAAGTATTGACCCTATAGTAGTTGCAGGGTTTTTAATGCTCATCAACAGGAAACGAGCAGTATGCTCTTATGATGAACATTAACTTTACTAGGGTTATCACTATGAAAAATATCAAACTTCTCGCAGCAGCTGGTTTTCTCTCTGTTGTCTCATTCTCTGGTATGGCGCAGACGGTCAGCGTAACTGCTTCCACTCTTGACAGTGCAGAAGCAAAAATTGCTGCTAAAGCAAAAGAAGCACAAACGTCATACAAAATTCTCTCTGCGTATACTGGTAATCGAGTGCATATGACCGCTAAATTAGGGGATTAATAGATAATCATTTTAGGGTATCTATAGGAATATATACCTTGATAAAATCTGCCACTATATACTAATTTTTAATGCTTGATATGCCACATGTTTTTTCCTTGAATAGACTTTAGCGGACTGCTGATAAAGAGTCCGTATTTTTTTAATGTAATACTAATAGTTAAGTATGGTTTTTTATCCGTGCAAATATTTTAGCTCCACGTCCTCTTTGTGGAGTTGCCCCCGCTAAAACGGACACGGTTAATTTATAGCTAGCAGCGAACTTCTGTATTCCCTTGGTGACTGCATTTTCAGCCCTTTATGGGGATGCCAGTTATTATAGTCTTCCATCCATTCCGTCAGTTTTCACATCACTGTCATGGCATCCGGCAGGTCATTAACATACACGTAGTCACGCTTGAACGTTTTAACGAACGATTCAGCCATCCCATTGCTCTCCGGACTGCGCACTGGCGTCGTACACACGATGAACCTGAGTGAGGTGGCGAACGTTCTTATTGAGTCCGCTATGTAGCAACAGCCATTATCGGTCAGCCACTCAACGGCATGTGGCAGGTAAAGCGTATTGCCAAAGCGCTTTTCCACACTCTCTGTCAGCAGATCCTGCACCATAACGCTGTTTATTCCACCTGTTGTCGCCGACCAGCAGATGGCTTCGCGATCACAGCAGTCAAGGCTGAACACTACCCGCACGACTTCCCGATTCAAGCAGCGGATTTCAACACCAGTGCGTATCCGGCTTGAGTGTCACGACGTTGCCGGTATGACTGTGCTCTGGCTTTCTATGGCCAGATTTTGCCAGCAACAGGTTATTCGCCTGCATGATCCGGTAAATGCGTTTGTGGTTAACCCGCCAGTTTTGTTCCTTCAGCGCACGATTGAGGTGTGCCGTCACGCGACGGTAGCCGTTTGTCGCCCGCTCGCTGCATATCTGGCGGATAAGCGGTAACAGTCGGGCGTCATCATCTTTGCTATAGCGGGCTGGCCGCTGCTGGCGCTTCTTTAGCAGCCGTTCATAAAGATTCGAACGCGATACGCAGAGCACTTCTGCTATTCGGATGAGGAGGTATCGTCCGGTGGCAGCAATGGCATGCGCGATATCAACTTTTTTGCCTAGGCTATCTCAAGCGCGTTCCTATGGATTTCGGCTTCCATCGTCTTGCGGCCCAGCATTTGTTCAAGCTGTTTGACTTTTTTCTCCAGCGCTTGGACCTCGGAGACACTGACGACCTCGTCGCCAGCGACGATCGCAGACTTTCCACCCTCGTTCATGAGCCGTTTCCACTTAAAAAGAAGACTGGGTGTGATGTCATATTGCCGGGCAACGAGTGAGACGGTGTAGCCGGGCTGCATGGCGAGCGCAACAAAACGGGCTTTCTCTTCAGGAGTATAACGACGGCGTTTTTGCTCGCCAGTGATCACTTCGATTCTTTGCACAGGACACTCCTTAAACATAGCTCTATGACTATGTCTTACTGGTGAGGTGTCCGGTTCAAACGGAGGCTATTACCCTTTGATATTTTCACTTTTTTGATTCATTCTCAATGCCGATGCTTGGTTAAATCAGAGAAGCGTTCATCATCAGCTATCAACCGGTGCTTTTACGATTTAAGGGGTTAAGACACCGCTCACTATTCTATTCCGTTAGCCTGACTCTGTGATTTCCCGAACATAGTTCAGTGTTCTGAACAGATAAAACCAGCATATTTCTGTCCGGAGCGTCAGACAAGATTGTCTGATAAAGGGGGAGCTGCTCCTTGCAGATTAGAGCATCTCTATGTTAGCAACGTCCGCTCCTGGCACGCATGAGACATTCAGAGCCATAACTGCTGGGGACAGCCTGGCAGTCCAGTTCTTCTGTTCGGTTTCACGACTACACGTCGCCATAATTCGCTATGATGAGAAAAACAGAATAGGATATCGAAGATGAAAACTGTCGAATTTTTGCTGTACACCCTCAAACCCGGTACTGGAAAAGACTTTCATAGAATAATGAAAGAAGTGAGTGTTCCACTTCACCGTTCAGTGGGAATGGATGTTATTTCTTATGGTATATCAGCACATGACGACGATGCTTACTATCTGATCAGGGCTTATAACAGCCTCTCTCACCTGAAAACTGCCCAGGACACCTTTTATGATAGCGAAGCATGGCGTCATGGTCCCCGGCAGGCCATTATCGATAGAATAAGCATCAGCGTTAAATCGGTACTGACTCTCACTGAGAGTGCCGTTGAGCATTTACGAACCCACTGACCCTATCGCTATACGTCATGGTAAAGCCGGGATAGACACACCAGCAAGACGTTACTGTTATTCAGTACATCAGAGATGAGGCTACCGCCTCACATGCTGAATGCGGGATGTTTGACCGGCATCTATGAGCGAAGAGCGGAAGTTCGCTTTCGGAAAACCTAATCCATGTGCCAGAGGGTCTCTGAAAGAGAATGGGGCGTTTAAGTGGGGTACTTACAAAAAATCAGCCTTAACGTACAATAATTTTCGATATCCAAACTGACCCCATTAAGAGTTATCCAGCATGTATGTCTCTTCAATCAACGATTAGTACGGAGACTCATACTAAACTGGAAATAAATCTCATAATAGCGCTTAAGCCGGAATGACTAGCGCTGTCCGGCAAATAGTCGCGGATGATTCAAGATCCACTTATTAAGTGGATCTTGATAGCATCCTGTTAGTAAACCGCTTGTTTTATAAGTAAAATTCCTTTGGCGGGTGTGTAATATTCAGTAGGCTGGCCGGTTATTTCACGCAGCACCTCAGTGACAATACTATTGACCATTCCCGTCAGTTTAAGCAATTCGGCAAAAGTTTCATTCTTGTCAATTATCTTTCTGGTGCCATTTGGAACGTAGAGCAGCATTGCAGCATTAGGGTTCTGTGCAAGATAATTTAGCCATCTGTGAGTCTCTACAAGGACAGCCAGCTCGTAGTATTGGCTATGTCGGAGATTGTTACCATCTGCGTGGTACATCAGCGAGGCAATATCATAACTACTGAGTTCAATTTTAGTACCCTCAGCTTCACTATCCGCTTTTAGTGTCTTAAGAAAACGAATAGACTTACGCAATCCTCCATTACATTGATCGCATTTGTCTTTAATTCGTTTGATGTGGAGGAAAGGTAGGTTGTAGATACGTTGACGTGTGTTTTTATCTATAATAGTGACCCCACGTTGATCTACATCTTTAGTATGTTGGTACTCTTTGGTATCCCACCAGATGCTTGGCACCACATCCACTTCTCTCTGCAAAGACCCTCCCGTTATTCTCAAAGATTTGGCGTTGTTGTCATCAACATCTGCCGCAGGGAAAGTTGCTTTCAGGGCATCCCTAGCGGCATCCCTGAGTTCAAGGATGACATCCCCATCATTTTTGTTCGTAGGGGTGTAGCGGCCAATACCGTCGCTATCATAAATAAGCATCTGAGTGTCTATAATCAGCAGATCCACATCACTGAAACTTTTAATATGAATATCCAGTGGTACAGAGCCTTGGACACGAAACTCCAGATTAAGATCTAATTTCTTTACCAGTTGGTTCTCAATACGCTTGGCAGTTTCAAAAGAAATTTCGGTATAGCGGTTATCAACCGGTTGCATGGCACCTATAACATAGCGGGTTGCAGAATCTTGTTTTCCCCTGGTTTCCCAACTTTCATTTAAATCCAGGAAACCTTCTAGCAAAGCATAGTTTTCCAGTCCATCAATCCTCTGGTTACTGATTGACTCTCTGGCTACGTTTAATTGATCGAATGTCCCTTTACGACGAGACTTCATGCGTTCAATTCGCGCACTAAATGAATTAGACATTGTCGATCCTAGTGATTGTCATTGTTCCGTAAGTAGCCCGGCCTTGACCGTTAAAATAATGGCCTTCAGCAGATTTGAGTCCGTCGTCGAACCTGAACTCTGCGAATCCAACATGTGAAGTCAGGTGTTCTTCACCTGTCTTGGGTTGGTTGCGGTAGTTATAAAGCAGCTGGTAACCAATTCCCTCGTCATGAATGATGGAGGCTGTCACACTATCCGAATGCGATGATTGAGTTTTCAGATGAATTCTGACTTTGTCCCATGACTGGACAATTCTCAGCTCACCTTCCCAGGGTTTACCACCTTCAGATCGGGTATGGCCTTCAACATTCCAGCGGCCTGCAAGATTTGGCACACATAAAAATTTCCCGAGGTAGGTGTTATGCCAGAGATTTTTATCAAACCATGTATACAACCCCATGTAGATCCCACCGGCGCTAATAAGTGAAAAAACTGAGGCAGGTATGTGGCTGTTAATGTGAAAGTTTTTCAGCCATTCGATTAGTGTGAGTGCTAGTAAAATCAGAACGAACGATATAACTGAGGCAACAATGGCAATATATCGGCCGACTTTACTGCGGTTAAAACCGCAAATCACAATGTACTCGTGACTTTTCATGAAATGGCGTCCAAGTGAGATGAAAACTAAAAAAACTATATATAGGTAATTTTACTATATCAAACCCTAGATATGGATGGATTGACAGTTATTTCTCGGTATGGTTATCAGAACGAGTTTTAAGTAGATCTGGAAGAAGATACATCCAGATTTCAGTCAGATACCGCCATCGTCATGTCAGCAGGAACCGGATTGATTTCCTCGTTTCATAGCGGTCAGGCTTGCCTGAAAATGATACCTTCGCAGGGAATGTTGATTGAGCTGGGCGGTGTCATTTTTCTGTTTATAGGCGGATTACTTGCAACCCTTGGCTGGCAGTGGCCGTTTTTGCTTCATCTTTTTGCCTAGGTTCTTCTGGTTATGCAGCTGGCGTTTGTGCCGTAACAATTGTCCTCTGGGACAGAAAACATGAATGAAAACGCCGGAGAAAGCGAATCGGTGAGTGCGACTCGATTAGCGCCTGTGCTTTTTGCAGCCCTGCTGTCCATGATTTGCTTCTTCACCAGCATTATCATCATTCCGCAGGTGTTTAGCTGCATGGCTATTGGGGCAGCAGAAACCGGATACTTTCTGTCGTTTATCTCACTGGTCGCCGTCGGGGCTGCTGCGATGATGCCGCGCCTCATAGCGCGTTTACGTGAGTACGGAAATCTGTACACGGCGTTTAGCTGCTACGCTGCCGGACATTTCATATTTTCATTCGCTGATAATGTAGTGTTCTACATCGCTGGCGGGGTTTTAATGAGTTGTGGGTTTGGTCTGTCGGTGCCGCTTGTGAATCATATGACAGTCGAGCAGAGTCACGCTCGCGTCCGGGGACGTAACCTTGCCTGGCTTTCTATGGCTATATTCTCCGGCCAGTTTTTATCATCATTCATGGAAATCATCCTAGGAGATTCATCAGTCGTCTTCCGGGGGACCGCGACAATTGCGGTGGCGGTAATTGTCGCTCTCATGGTGATACACCGGAAACGTCGCTTTAAAACGGCATAACGTCTGTCAGTATCAGCAACGCCGACATTGCTGAGCCGGCTTAGTCTGGTGCGGGTACTGAGGGTGCAAATGTCCGCTCTTGGCACGAAGCGGACATACATCACAAGCGCCGTACATACGCTCTATAAAACAACTGCTCCGGCGCTGCGGTACCAAGGGCGAATCCCGGAGTGCTTTACTCAAAAATGAAACGGTGCTTATATGTTCTGGCTTCAGCTTAAATAATTAATCGGGCCTGCAATATACGGGGCCTGCTCAGTGTCTTTGCCGTAAAGGATTAGGTATGGAAATTGAAATTAATTGCTGTAATAACATCGATAAAGCAAATATAACTCTGGCAGAAAAAAAACTAAATATTAAATTTGCGCCTAACGGCACCGGAAAAAGCACCATTTCCCGCGCGATTCAGTGTACGGTAAACGGGGATGAACAGGGTCTCAGCGACCTGCTTCCGTTTAGATACCGTGGTTCTAATCCCGATGCAGTACAGCCTAGGGTAACTGGTGTCGATGGCCTGCAAAACGTCATGTGCTTTAATGAAAAATATGTCGATCAATTCACTTTTCAACCAGACGAGTTAGTAAGTAATAGTTTTGACATCTTCATCAAAAGTGAAGCGTATCACGAGACAGAACGCGAAATCGAAGCCATGGTCGTGGCCATACGGCAGCAGTTTGCTGATAACGTCGGGCTTGAAGAATTCATCACGCACCTGGGGGAACTCAGCGCCGCATTTAAGCTGAGTAGTACCGGGATTGCAAAAACGTCTACCGGTATGAAAGGCTTATCCGCTGGCAACAAGCTTCAGCACATTCCCGACGGTTTGGAATCTTATAAGCCGTACATCCAAAGTAAAAGCAGCGTAGAGTGGATCGAGTGGCAGACCCGGGGGTATGAGAAATTCTCCGCGCTATCCGACGGCTGCTGTCCGTTCTGTACTGGCGACTCCCGTGAAAAGGCCGAGCAGATTAGCCGCGTCAGCGCGGAGTATGATAAGGCTGTCATTAAAAACCTGATCGGCCTGATCGGCGTGCTAGATAAACTCGGCGAATATTTTTCAGAGCCTGCCCGTGCCCGCCTCGCTGATATTACAACCCTAAAAAGTGGGCTGGAAAAACAGCACGAAGAATATCTCGTGACAGTGAAGAAGCAGACAGACAGCCTGATAAATATGCTGAATACCCTTAAGACTCTTAACGGCTTTACGTTCAGCGCTTCAACCAACGTCAAGGCTGCACTGGAAGCCTGTCGCCTAGACGTGAAGTTTTTCCCGGAGCTGCAGTCGGATAAAACGGCCCGCACCGTAGCCAGTCTCAATACCTCTTTAGACGACCTGACGACGCAGGCCGGACGCCTGCAGGGTCAAATAAATAAGCAGCGTCAGGGCATGCAGAAGCTGATCCTCAAGCATAAAACCGATATCAATACCTTTCTGGCTTACGCAGGCTATCGTTATCAGGTGGATATCACTGGGGAAGGCGATAAATGTCGGCTGAAACTGCGCCACGAAGACTTTGAAGGCTACGTCAGCGGCGGCAGCCAGCATCTCAGCTACGGTGAACGCAACGCCTTTGCCATTGTTCTGTTTATGTATGAATGCTTAGCCAAGAAGCCAGGCCTGATCATTCTTGACGACCCGATTTCATCGTTTGATAAGAACAAGAAATTTGCCATCCTGGAGATGCTGTTTCGCCGCAATACCGGTGAGTGCCTGAAAAATGAAACGGTACTGATGCTGACTCACGATGTTGAGCCTATTATTGATACACTGAAGTCCGTCAGGAAGCTGTTCAGTAATCTGGTTACGGCCTCACACTTGCACTACAGCGCAGGCTGCATCACCGAGCAGCTCATCGGTGAAAGTGATATCCGCACTTTTGCTCAGATCTGCCAGTCTGTCACTGACTCTGATAGTGAAGACATCATCAAGTTGATCTATCTTCGCCGACATTATGAAATTATGGACGACCTCGGTGATGCCTATCAGGTGCTGTCAAACCTTTTTCATCACCGTGAAACGCCCATCGACACCCGTGAACCCGTTGTGCAGGGAGTGGGACATCCTGAAATGTCCGCAGAAAAAGTTGCCTTCGGCTGCCAGGCAATCGCCGATCGCATTCCCGGCTTTGACTACCAGGCCACTTTCGTTCAGCTCACCGACCCGGATCGTATACGTGCGCTTTATCTGCTCTGCCGTAATGGCTACGAGAAACTGCAGGTGTTCAGGTTGCTTCAGACCGGACTCGAGAACGCAGTAATACGTAAATTCATGAATGAGACCTACCACATTGAAAATGAATTTATCTGTCAGCTGGATCCTGCCCGGTTTGATCTCATTCCTGAATATGTCATCAGGGAGTGCGACGCGCTTATACTTCCTCCTCCACCGGCAAATGACGATGCGCTGGAAGAAATTGCCTGACCTGTCGGAGGCGCGAGTATATTAATGCGCTTCAGTTTTCAGTGCGGCTCCAGTCAGGGCCAATAACCACCAGCAGGCGATTACGGTCTGTTACCCGGACCGTTTTCCCCTACCGCAGCGACCTGATGAGCTTCCGGCCTCGCGGCTGGGCCTGACATTCAGAGTGCTGACTGTACCAAGGCAGCGCCACCTCAAGGGAGCAGGAAGGCGACAGGATACATGATCTTGCACGGTAATCGGATGCATTACGGTAAGCAATTCCATCACATGAAGATAAACAATGAACCATCCTGAAATTCACGTCAAAGACTGGATTGATGTGGGCAATCGTGAGTGTGTGGTGCAACGACTTCTTCCTCCAGTGTCTCCCGTCGGCGTCTGTATTGTTGTTCTGAATAAAACCAAACCGACCACCCGGATCGCTGGTTGGAAAGGTGAAAAGTGGTACTTCATGCCCAGCCATGACTTTGGTGGCTATGCAGATGAGTATGATCCCTGTGTACGTGAACTGAAACGGGGCCGTCGCTGACCCCACGAGGTAATGTAGTGCAACTGCGTTTAGGCCAGACTACACGTCACAACACAAGGGCTGCATTCTGATGTTGACCATAACGCATTGTGATGTAGCAATGTCCGCTTTTGGCTGTGAGTTCAACGGGTCGCTGCAACGCTATCCTTAATCAAGGGGGACGTTGCCATGAAACGAAGAACGCGCATTTACTACACGCCAGAACAGAAAGCGATTATCTGGGACAGGTATAAGCAAGGTGATTCCCTGCATGATATCGCCAGAATGTTCGACAGATTTCATTCTTCCATTATGCCCACTATCCACCAGACAGGCGGCTACCGTCCTCCCGTGCGAAAACGGCACCGATTAGCGCTTTCGCTTGATGAAAGAGAGGAGATATCCAGAGGGCTGGTAGCAAAACTCAGTATCAGGGACATCGCCGCCAAATTATCAAGAGCGCCCTCAACGATTAGCCGTGAGGTCAGGAGGCACGGTGGTGCAAAACAATACCGTGCAGCAAAAGCCGATGCTACTGCGTGGGAAAATGCACTGAGACCAAAACCTTGCAAGCTAATTGAAAGCCCCGCATTGTGTAAAATCATTGCAGAGAAGATGCATCAGGACTGGTCGCCGGAACAGATCGCCGGTTGGCTGAAACGCTGTTATCCGGATAATCAGGAAATGCATGTGTCACACGAAACGATTTATAAAACGCTTTTTATACAAACCCGGGGAGCATTAAAAAAAGAGCTGCAGCAATGCCTCAGAAGCGGAAGAGCAGTGCGTAGATCCAGGACGTCATCGCTTAAAGGGAAAGGATTAGGATCAATCCCGAACACGATACCTATCAGCGAAAGGCCACCAGAGGCCGCTGACAGAGCCATTCCAGGTCACTGGGAAGGTGACTTGATTCAGGGCTCGAAAAACTCCTATATCATCACCCTCGTAGAACGTCATTCCCGTTTTGTTATGCTGGCGAAGATCAGAGACAACAAGACCATAACGGTTATATCTGCACTCATCAGACAAGCCCGGGAATTACCTGCTGAGCTTTATAAAACATTAACCTGGGATCGTGGCGCTGAAATGACCAGTCACACACGATTTACTGTAGCGACAGACATTCAGATTTATTTTTGTGATCCTCAATCTCCCTGGCAACGTGGCTCAAATGAAAATACGAACAGATTGCTCAGACAATATTTTCCAAAAGGAACTGACTTATCGGTTCACAGCCAGCAAAGACTTAACAGTGTTGCCAGACAGCTCAACGAAAGGCCGAGAAAAACGCTAGACTATGAATCACCCGCAGAACGGTTCAATAAGTGTGTTGCGTCCATCAGTTGAACTCACAGCACGAAGCAGACAAACTAGATTATCCGTGGCTATTCAATAAGCTTGCAAAGCAAGGTTTCTCCTTCATGAGGTGGCCTGCTCACTTCGCTTTATCTGGTGATAGTGAACCATCAGGTATTTATTACATACAAGGGAAGGGGGCAGGTTTCATTATTAAAAGGTTAATTATTAAGGTTTTAATAAATTAATGATGAAACAACTCACCAAAGTAATGAAAAACTAAGGTGAGTTGGAATTACACAAGCTCTACTTATCAAAATTCATTCGGGTTATTCTTCAGCTATGTGAAATACCATGTCCTGAAGAACATGACTTACATGGTGATCCATTATGCTATAAAATATGTACTTACCCTTTCTCTCTCCGCGAACAAGCCTTGCACTTCGTAACAACCTCAGATGATGACTGACCAGAGATTGTGATAACTGGAGCGACTCAGCAATGTCGCCTACAGAGACCGAACCACGCATACAGTAAAGCAGGATTCGTAGTCTTGACTGGTCCCCCAGTAGATGGAAAATCTCGGAAAGTTGCCCAATGTCGTTTTGCGAGAGCATTGATAGATCTGGCTCCGCGACATGATCTGTCGCGGAACAGTCTTGTATGTTGCCGCAATCTGATGTGCTGGACATTATGATTCTCCCTCCTAAATTGATAGTGCATCACCAGAGGCCTGATTAATGTTTGTGGCCTGGACTAGAATGGTTATGCTTTTTTCCGTGTTCGTGTTCGTGTTCGTGTTCGTGTTCGTTACGCAGTTTTGTCGGTGAAAGGCTGCATGTATTATCGTTTTGATCGTAATTCCAGTCGATTCCCACAGTTGCATGTTCTATTTTGAACTGCTCATAAAGTTCTTGTTTTACAAGCTTCACAACGTCTTTTACGTCCACATCTTCCTTGGCTCTTACTTCCAGTGTTGCCATCGTCCGACCTGAGGTTATTTGCCAGACATGAATATGACTTACGGCTGCTAAGCCCTTAACAGAACTGATTAGTCTCTGTTCCACCTTGTCTGGGGAGGCATCTTCAGGCGCTCCTTCTAACAGGATGTGCAGCGATTTTGCTAATAATTTCCAGGCACTACGTAAAACCAGTGCTGCGACAAGAACGGAAAGTATTGGGTCAATCGGTGTCCAGCCCGTGTAGTAAATGACAATAGCGGCGACAATAGCGCCAACAGAACCCAATAGATCACCCATCACATGTAAAATAGCACCTTTGACATTAACATGATCGGTCTCACCACGGGTCATGATCCATAATACCAATATGTTGACCAACAATCCTGCAATGGCAACGATCAGCATTGGGCCTGCCAGTATAATTGGTGGAGCTTGTAACCTTTCCCATGCCTCATATGCAATCCACGCCACAATAGCGAAGAGTGTCAGGGCATTAAAGAATCCCGCGATGACTTCAAATCGCAAATATCCAAAGGTTCGTTTGCTATCAGCAGCTCGACGGCCAAAACGGAATGCCGCATAAGCCAGCGCCAAAGCTACTGCATCTGTAAGCATGTGGCCTGCATCTGCCAGCAATGCTAATGAGCCAGAAAGTATCCCTCCAACAGCTTCGACCACCATAAATGTGAATATCATGAGGAAGGAGATAAGGACTTTACGCTCGTTTGCACTGGTTACTGCTGGAGTATGGTCATGCTCGTGATCATGTGATTGTGACATAGGGCCTCAAGCGGTTGGTTATACATGATGCCTTCAATATAACATATGAATATGTGTTCATGTAAAGGGTTTTTATATCCATTCCTTCCACGGCATCGGCATGTTCAAAATAATGCGCTTGACCTTCCCACGATGGTAAGCCTTAAGGTTGTTCTTTATCTGACCATAACGATGAGAAATACATCATGAGCATTCAAAAAAAACAGCATTCTAATGATGGTGAAACTCAAGTCAGCTTGCCCATTGAGGGAATGACTTGTGCAAGCTGCGTTGGACGAGTTGAAGCCGCTCTGGCTAAGGTTGAAGGCGTACAAAACGTAAGCGTTAACCTTGCAACAGAGCGTGCAGATATCCGCCTAAATGCATTCGTTAATCGTATGGCGTTGGTTGAAGCAGTTGAAAAGGTTGGTTATGAGGTTCCTCAAGCTTCTGTAGAGTTATCAGTTCAGGGCATGACATGTGCATCATGCGTAGGGCGTGTCGAAAAATCGCTCCGAGCGGTTAAAGGTGTAAAAGAAGCCACTGTTAATTTAGCGACTGAAAGAGCTACTGTACGTGGAACCGCAGGAGTTGATGACCTCATAACTGCTATCGAAAAAATCGGTTATGAAGCCAGCCTGGTTGATAACCAAAGCCAGAATAATGATAGTGCCGCAGAAAAAAAAGATGCTGAAAAGGTTGCGTTGAAGAAAGATTTAGTTCTGGCGACCGTACTTGCGTTACCAGTATTTATTCTGGAAATGGGGTCGCATGTGATACCGGGAATGCATCAATGGATAATGGATACCATTGGGCTCCAGGAAAGCTGGTATCTCCAGTTTGTATTAACATTGCTGGTGTTGGCTATTCCGGGGCGGCGCTTTTACCTGAAAGGTATTCCCGCGTTATTAAGACTTGGCCCAGACATGAACTCTCTCGTCTCCGTCGGGACTCTCGCTGCATTCGGTTATTCAATGATTGCGACCTTTGCTCCAGGTCTTTTGCCTCAAGGTACCGTCAATGTGTATTACGAAGCTGCTGCGGTAATCGTCGCTCTTATTCTTTTAGGACGATTTATGGAGGCGCGAGCTAAAGGTCGAACGTCTGAGGCTATCAAGCGTTTGGTTGGATTGCAGGCCAAAGAGGCGCATGTGCTGCGTAACGGCATTGTCATCGATATTCCCATTAGTGATGTAGCCCTTGATGACATTATCGAAGTTCGACCAGGTGAGCGGATACCTGTTGATGGTGAGGTGAGTGAAGGAACAAGTTTTGTCGATGAATCGATGATAACGGGGGAGCCTATCCCCGTCGAGAAAGTTCCCGGAAGCTTAATGGTTGGCGGGACTGTTAACCAGAAAGGAGCATTGAGGTTGCGTGCAACAGCCGTTGGTGGCCAGACGATGTTGTCACAAATAATCAGAATGGTAGAGCAAGCCCAGGGCTCTAAACTACCTATACAAGCCGTGGTCGATAAGGTGACATTATGGTTTGTTCCTGTGGTGATGCTGGCAGCGTTGTTAACTTTCCTTGCCTGGTTAACATTTGGGCCATCACCGGCCCTGTCTTTCGCACTGGTTAATGCCGTGGCTGTATTGATCATTGCCTGCCCATGTGCAATGGGATTGGCTACCCCAACCTCTATCATGGTAGGTACTGGGCGTGGTGCAGAAATGGGGATCTTGTTCCGTAAGGGAGAAGCTCTGCAGTTGCTTAAAGATGCCAGGGTTGTCGCTGTAGACAAAACAGGTACTTTGACTGAAGGGCGCCCAGTAATGACAGACCTGGAGTTGGCCGAAGGGTTTGAGCTTGACTTAGTATTAGCAAAAGTTGCCGCTGTTGAATCACGTTCGGAACATCCTATTGCCCGCGCTATCGTTGAAGCTGCTCTAGGAAAAGAGATATCGCTGCCAGCGTTGACTGAGTTTGATTCAATTACTGGGATGGGCGTCAGGGCTACCGTAGACGGAGAGCGCGTAGAGGTCGGGGCCGATCGATTTATGCGTGAGTTAGGCTTGGATATCGAGTATTTTTCAAAGACTGCGATACGCCTTGGAAACGAAGGAAAATCGCCACTCTATGTTGCTATTGATGGACGTCTGGCTGCCATTATCGCAGTCGCTGACCCTATTAAATCAAGTACGCCGATTGCCATAAATGCATTGCACCAACTGGGGCTCAAAGTCGCAATGATTACCGGTGACAATGCCAATACAGCAAATGCGATTGCGAGACAGCTTGGTATTGATGAAGTGGTTGCCGAAGTGTTGCCAGAAGGGAAAGTTGAAGCAGTTCGTCGGTTGAAG
The DNA here is from genome assembly GCF_030332785.1 of Citrobacter sp. Cpo069. Classification (NCBI taxonomy): domain Bacteria; kingdom Pseudomonadati; phylum Pseudomonadota; class Gammaproteobacteria; order Enterobacterales; family Enterobacteriaceae; genus Citrobacter; species Citrobacter sp. Cpo069. The sequence goes on along the minus strand of NZ_JAOWHD010000044.1, from coordinate 145,651 downwards.
GAGTCTTACGGTAAGGTCGCTTATGTTGGTGATGGCATTAATGATGCCCCAGCTTTAGCCGTGGCAGATATTGGGCTTGCAATTGGTACAGGTACCGATATAGCGGTGGAATCTGCTGATGTTGTCTTAATGTCCGGCAACCTACAGGGTGTGCCTAATGCTATTGGATTGTCTAAGGCAACCATAGGTAACATCAGGCAAAATCTTTTTTGGGCGTTTGGTTATAATGCCGCATTGATCCCTGTAGCAGCAGGCCTGCTGTACCCTGCCTATGGATTGCTGCTTTCACCAATCTTTGCTGCAGGCGCGATGGCGCTATCCAGTGTATTTGTCCTGGGCAACGCACTTCGTTTGCGTCGGTTCCAGCCTCCGCTGGCAGAAGACTCTGAGCACTAAGAAAAGGGGAGCTATGAACATTGGTAAAGCATCGAACGAATCAGGAATCTCCGCAAAGATGATTCGCTATTACGAGCAAATTGGTCTGATTCCTGCTACTGGCCGTACCGAAGCGGGCTACCGTGATTATGCACCCAATGATGTCCATCGTCTGATTTTTATCCGCAGTGCGCGCGATCTTGGTTTTTCTCTTGAAGAGATAGCCGATTTGCTCAAGTTATGGAATGACAAATCTCGCCAGAGCGCCGATGTTAAACGTCTGGCACAAGAGCATATGGATGATTTAGAGCGACGTATGGAAAATATGCGACGAATGGCAGATACACTCAGAGCTCTGATCAAAAGCTGTGCTGGGGATGAGCGAGTTGAATGCCCAATACTCCAGACATTAATGACCGCTGATGCTAAAAGCCATCCCGGTAAGAGAGAAGGGGCAGTGCAACGTCGTTCTCGTGGTAACGAAATGGAAAAAGCCTGACCCCTTATTTTAAGGGCATGATGGCGTAGCACAAAGCTGTATGGGCTTGTGTTACGCCATCAGTCTAATCAACTTATAAGCGCACACCACTAATGCACACCCCCCAAGTGGTCAGTTGGTACGGTTAAAGGAAGATCACCATTCTCTTCATCAGCAGTCAATTTCTGTACTATCCCGCATTCGTCCACGCTCCGGTCTGAGCTGCAATAGTTATTAAGTTCTTTGAGTTGTATTTCCAGGGCTATTAATTCTTTAATACGATGCTGAACATGAGTGAGATGGGCACTGATTATTGCATCAATGGGGCCACAGTCTTTACCGTGATTATTCATTGCCAGTAGCAATGCACGTATTTCCTCATGGGTCATATCAAGAGAGCGGCAGCGTCGGATAAATAATAACTTTTCCAGATGAGTATTGTTGTAACGGCGATAGTTATTTTCAATATCTCTTAATGGAGCCTGAAGTAATCCTTCTTTCTCATAGTACCGAATAGTTTCCACCGGACAATCCGCCTTACGGGCCAATTCACCAATTTTCATGCCTCCCCCCTTATGCGCTTGACCCTCTAGTTAGATTAGGGTCTTTAATCGTCAGTATAGTTAACAGATGAGGCAATGAAAATGAGTGGTGGTGTAAAAAATAGCAAAAACCCTGCAGGAGACGAAGCGGCTAGTTGCTGTGAAACGTTCAATTTAGGGACAGGACTCCGGGTTAAGAATACTGGTGAATCACATAAAGCAAATGATCATGCACATGATCAGCAGGCTCATAATCACAAGAAATGCAGTGATGATCATTCCCATGAAGGTCATAACCATGAAGGCCATAACCATGAAGGCCATAATCATGATGCCCATAGCCATGGCGGCGAAGGGCATTCGCATGATGAGCATAATCATAAGGGATGTAACCATGCTCATGCCGCGCAAGAGCATTCTCATGAAGGCCACGATCACGGCCATGAGGGGGATTGTTGCTCCGCTGCTCCAGAACAATTGAGTAGCCTAGGGGGCTCGCAGGTTGTGGCTGGTGGATTACGGACAGAAATTCGCATTATGCAGATGGATTGTCCTGTTGAAGAAAATCTTATCAAAAAGAAACTGGGTGGAATGAGCGCTGTTAAAGAGCTTGATTTCAACCTGATGCAGCGTGTTTTGACTGTAACCCATACACCGGATTCGCTTGAAGCTATCATGGCTGCAATTCGCTCGTTGGGATTCGCGCCAGAAGTCTCTGATAATACTAGCGGCAAGAAAAATACCCAGGAGAAAAAAAAGCCCTGGTGGCCATTAGCTCTTGCTGGCGTAGCTGCTCTTGCAGCCGAAGTGATGCACTGGGCTGATATGCCTGACTGGCTAGAAGCTGGGTTGGCTTTGATAGCAGTGCTTTCTTGTGGTCTGACAACCTACAAAAAAGGTTGGATTTCGATTCGCAATGGCAACTTGAATATCAATGCACTAATGAGTATTGCCGTTACTGGGGCTTTGGTCCTTGGGCAGTGGCCAGAAGCGGCGATGGTTATGGTGTTATTCACCATTGCCGAGCTGATAGAAGCCAAATCACTTGATAGAGCCAGAAATGCAATAGGTTCCCTGATGAACCTGACTCCTGAAACTGCAATGGTCCAACAAGCTGATGGAACATGGCAGGAAGTTGACGCCAGTAGCGTACAACCGGGCAGTATTGTCAGGGTAAAACCAGGTGAACGAATTGGTCTCGACGGAGAAATCGTCAAAGGCCAAACCACCATTAACCAAGCTCCAATTACAGGTGAAAGTATGCCTGTCGATAAAATTGCGGGCGATGCTGTATTTGCTGGAACAATAAATCAGTCAGGCTCTTTTGAATATAAAGTCACTGCAGCTGCAAATAATACAACCCTTGCTCGCATCATTCATGCCGTTGAGCAGGCGCAAGGCGCCAAAGCAGCTACACAACGTTTTGTTGACCGCTTTTCCCAGATTTATACCCCCGTCGTTATGGGTATTGCTGTTGCGGTTGCTGTATTGCCACCATTGTTTGGGGCAGGAACATGGCAGGAGTGGATCTATAAAGCTTTAGTTATGCTTGTCATTGCGTGTCCATGTGCCCTGGTTATTTCTACGCCAGTAACGATTGTTAGTGGACTTACTGCAGCTGCTCGCAAAGGGATTCTCATTAAAGGCGGTGTTTATCTTGAGCAGGGACGTAAGCTAAAAGCCCTTGCGCTGGATAAAACAGGAACTATTACCTATGGGAAACCAGTACAAACCGACGTAATGGTATTCAATGGGTGGAGCGAGCGTGAAGTTCGTACTACTGCAGCTAGTCTCGCTAGTTACTCTGATCACCCTGTTTCACTGGCAATTGTGAATGCTTCTGCTGATTTGAAAAAGCAGGATGTTGACAGCTTTGAAGCGATTGTTGGGCGAGGTGTGCATGGCGCGATTACAGGTAAGGATTTTTACCTTGGTAACCTGCGTTTGACTGAAGAACACTTTAATTGTCCATCAGAGATTAAAGCAACAGTACAAAGGCTGGAAAGCCAGGGTAAAACAGTTATTTTACTCAATGATGGTAAGCAAGTGCTTGGGTTGTTCGCTGTTGCTGATACTGTTAAAAACAGCAGCCGTGAAGCGATTGAACAACTTCATGAACTTGGCGTTAAAACTATTATGCTGACTGGTGATAACCCACATACAGCTAAAGCAATCGCATCTCAGGTTGGAATCGATGAGGCTCGAGGGAATCAATTGCCAGAAGATAAACATCGTGCAGTTGAAGAGCATTCACGGATTGGAATCACTGGGATGGTTGGTGATGGTATCAATGATGCACCGGCTCTGGCTGCAGCTGATATCGGTTTTGCTATGGGCGCAATGGGTACTGATACGGCGATTGAAACTGCAGATGTAGCCTTAATGGATGATGACCTGCGTAAAATCCCAGCCTTTGTAAAATTATCCCGACAAACGTACAGCTTACTCGTGCAAAATATCAGCCTCGCTCTAGGTATTAAAGCCGTATTCCTTGTACTCACGCTCATGGGAATGGGAACTATGTGGATGGCTGTATTTGCTGATGTTGGTGCCAGTCTTCTGGTTGTGGCAAATGGCCTGAGGTTATTACGAAAATAAAGAGTTGGGTCCCTGAGTTCTTCATGGATGACAGACTCAGAGACCGTATTCTGGTTTGAATATATTCATAGAATATGGTTTGGGGGGAGAGAATGGACACCAGGAAATATTCTGAAAGTGTTGTCAAAGATATTTTGCAGTGGGTTGAAAGTTCATTGAATACAACCTTGCCAGTAGAATTTATTGCTGAGAAGTCTGGGTATTCACGATGGCATTTTCAACGTTTGTTTAAACAGACGACCGGTGTTGCGCTGGGTGAATATGTTCGTGCTCGTCGATTATCATGTGCTGCGATTGATCTGAAATTGACTTCCAGAACAGTCCTAGACATTGCACTTCAGTATGGTTTTAATTCGCAACAAACTTTCACGAGAGCTTTTAAAAACAAGTTTCATCTTCCTCCCGGTCGGTACCGCAAGCAAGGGAATTGGAATTTATCAGCGCTGTGTCCATCTTTACTTTCAGATTATGAGGAGAGATATGCCAATGTTAGTTAATGACCCCGTATTAATTTCTATGATAGAAGATCTGACTGATAAGTATAATAAAATGCAGGATTTTTTAATCGATGATGAACCTTGTATTGATATCGTACGGTCGGTGTATGAGTTGGAGTGTACAGTTAGTGAATTCAAAAAAAGAATTATACTTCAACATATTTCCTATTGCCATTCAGATGAATGTGATGACCCTGACCTGCATGTCGCCTTAATTGACAATATAAAAAACATACTTGACTATCTTGAATAATTTTACAAGAAGGGCATTAGGCTTTCTTAAAACCATTTGTGTTTTGGATGAATAAATATTTTTAATTCACTGATTTCCGTATGGTCTCAACCATAAAGAATATGATGGTAACTAACCCGGGTCAGTCAGTGCGACTCATGCAAGATGCTTGATGTGTATATCGTATAAAATCTTGACCCTATATCAACTTCATGGTTTTTAATGGAACCAAGTCGAGAGTAGCGAGGACGATGAACAGAGCAATAGGGGGAATCATCAATGGAACCTTGTTGCGGACGTTCTGCCTAGTCGCTAGAGCAAACAGAGGTCTCCATGATCAAGCAAAAAACTATCAAGAATATTGTTGAATTAAACGGTATTGGCTTGCATAGCGGTAAAACCGTTAACATGAAAATCATGCCTGCTGGTGCCGATAGTGGCATACGGTTCCGTAGAACAGATGTAACTCCTGTTGTTGATATTCAGCTCCGTGCCGATCAGATTCATGACACTATGCTGGCAACAAGCATTATCAACCCTCAGGGAGTTCGAGTTTCAACAATCGAGCATTTCCTTTCTGCGGTGTCTAGCATGGGGCTTGATAACCTCTTGGTGGAGCTCGATGCTCCAGAACTTCCCATTCTCGATGGGAGTGCCAGAGGATTCATAGACTCAATAATGCACGCTGGTTTGATAGAGCAGTGTGCGCTAAAAAAATATCTTCTGATAAAAAAAACGGTTTCCGTAAAAGATGGCGACAAATGGGCTCTTTTGCATCCAGACTCAAAGTTCTCGATCGATTTTATGATTGATTTTAAGCATCCCTTGATTTCTGCTGAGACTAATAGATTAAATATTGAAGTGTCGAAAGAAAACTATATTAGCGAGATTGCTGATGCCAGAACTTTCGGATTTGTTCGTGATGTAGAACTTCTACAACAAAAAGGTCTTGGGTTAGGGGCAAGTTTGAACAATGCGATAGGGCTTGATGAATATAGCGTTCTGAATCCGGAAGGTCTGCGATTTAATAACGAACTTGTGCGACATAAAACACTGGATGCGATTGGAGACCTCTTTGTATCAGGCCATAATATTATTGGCGCCTACCATGCTTATAAGTCAGGGCATGCATTAAATAATAAGTTGATGCTTGCACTGTTGAATGATGTCGAATCATGGGAATTAGTGAGTGTTGGTGAATATAAAAATGATGCCACTAGAGAAACCATCCTTTCTAAACCCAAAGAAGAGTGTTTTGAGTCATTAAGTATGTGGTCATAAGGGATATGAGTATGTTCGTCACATCTGGTTTTTTACACAGCTTATCTTGATGATTTTTTTCTTGACCTTACCACCACGGGAAGGTCTAGGCTGGATATCGACTAAGTCTTGATGAGCCAAACGGTAACCGTATCACTACGTATGCAAGGTAAGAGTGTCAGAAACGACGTCATTTGAAACTGGATCTGATATTAACAGAATACATTTTGGGAGGTAAGGATGAACATTGGTGATGCTGCCCGGTTATCCGGAGTTTCCGCCAAAATGATCCGCTATTACGAAGAGGCGGGATTAATACCGGAAGTTGCAAGAACTGCAGCCGGGTATCGGATGTACAGCGATATTGATGTGTACAAATTGCATTTTATACGTCGATGTCGGGAGTTAGGTTTCTCTCTGGCGCAAACAGGAGAACTTCTCTGTCTTTGGGGTAACCATTCGCGCCAAAGCGCTGATGTGAAAAAATTAGTCGAGTCACACATCCGCGAGTTGACTGTAAAAATTCAAGAATTTCAGCGTATGGCATCAATACTTACAACGCTTTCTGATTGCTGTGCAGGGGATGATAAGCCTGAATGCCCTATTTTGCGTGCACTGTATCTTGCAGATGTTAACGGTTTGCAGGAATCAGATTCTGGCCCTGAAATTACTTAGCCGCTACCCATATATGACAGTAATTTCAACTGAAATTACGCCCACAAAACAAGATGATATTAACATTAATTGGGTTAGTAATTCTTGGGTGAAAAGAAAGCAATGTGGTTTTTAAAATATATTAACTGTTTTTAGTAGTGAGGTTTACAATGTCAGATATTATTCCCGGATATTGCACACTTTGCCGTTCGCGTTGCGGGACGTTGAATGAAGTAGCAAATGACCACCTGATCAAGGTACGGGCCAACCCTGAACATCCTAATGGTAAGGCCATGTGTATGAAGGGCAAAGCGGCACCTGAGCTGGTGGACAGCGCAAATAGAATTCTGTACCCGATGAAGAGAACCCATCCTAAAGGTGCCGAGAACCCGGGCTGGAAACGTATAAGTTGGGAAGAGGCTATGTCAACGATAGCCGGACAACTGGAAAAATTTAAACGAGAGAACGGAGCTGAATCTGTCGCTTTCGGTTTTACGAGCCCAAGCGGTACCCCCCTCAGCGATGCAATTGAATGGTTAGAGCGATTTGTTCGTATCTATGGCAGCCCAAACACCAGCTATGGAACTGAAATATGTAACTGGCATAAAGACGTTGCACATCGATGGACCTTTGGCTGCGGCATCCCTGTTGCTGACTATTCCCATGCCGATCTTATCCTTCTTTGGGGGCATAACCCCGCGAATACTTGGCTTGCCCAGGCTAGTGCGATTGGTACTGGTCGAAATAACGGTGCAAAACTGATCGTCGTGGATCCTCGCCCGACACCTTTAGCGAAAGAAGCAAATGCCTGGCTTGATGTCAATCCTGGAACTGACGGTGCATTAGCTTTGGGGTTAAGCCATCTCCTGGTAGAAAGAAACCTGTTTAATCATGAGTTTGTTCGAAACTGGACTAATGGTCCTTTGTTGGTTCGAAATGATAATGGTTATTTTCTTCGGGAAAAAGATATTAACCCACTTGCCATCAGTAATCGCTATACAGTTTGGGACGAACACAACCAGCAAGTCACATTTATCGATTCCGAGACTCGAACTGAAGAAACGCTGACGCCTACAGCTGCACTTGAGGGTAATGTTGAAGTTGCAATAGCTGATGGTGCAAAAATTTCCTGCCAAACGGCGTTTTCATCTTTTAAAGATATGTTGGCTAATTATGACCCAGAAAACGTAAGCCGTATCACCGGGGTATCTGTTGCATCAATTGAAGCCGCTGCGAGTTTGATTGCCGGGGCCAAGAAAATCGCCTACCACAGTTGGTCTGGAGTGGCACAACACACTAATGCCACCCAAACAGAACGTGCGATTGCGACACTGTATGCTTTAACCGGTTGTTTCGATCAGGAAGGATGTAATCGAATCTATGCCAGCCACCCGGTGAATGTGGTTAATTCACCGACACTGATGCCAAAATCACAATGGGATAAAGCATTAGGTCTTGAAGAAAGGCCTATCGGGCCGCCTTCACAAGGTTGGGTTCATTCTCAGGATATCTGGCATTCAGTATTAGAAGGTACACCCTATAAAATTCGCGGGTTAATTGGCTTTGGTGCCAACATATTACTTTCACAAAGTGATACTTCTCTCGGACAACAGGCGCTTGAGGCACTTGAGTTTTATGCCCATGTAGATTTGTTTGAAACGCCTACATCAAAGTATGCTGATATCCTTCTGCCAGTAAACACTGCCTGGGAGCGCGAAGGCCTAAGAACCGGGTTTGAAAGTAGTGCTGCTGCTCAGGACCACATTCAGTTGAGAAAAAAAATGGTCTCTCCGCGCGGTGAAAGCCGTTCCGACCTTGAGATTGTTTTCGATCTTGCATGCCGGTTAGGAATGAATGAAGCGTTCTTCGACGGCAATATTGAGGCAGCCTGGAATTATCAACTAGAACCATTAGGTTTGACTGTTGAGATGCTCAGAAATAAGCCAGAAGGTTACGATATCCCGCTTGAGCATAAAGTCAGAAAATATGCTTTCAGAGACCCAAATAGTGGATATCTGGCAGGTTTCAATACAGAAACAAAACGTGCAGAGTTTTACTCTGAGATCCTTCATCGCTATGGTTACAATCCTTTACCTGAGTATGTACAGCCGCAAGAATACCAGCGCAACGATCCTGATTATCCACTAATGCTTACATCCGTTAAAAGCGGATTCTTCTGTCATAGCCAACATCGAAGCCTGACTAGCCTACGAAAAAAGCACCTTATCCAACGGTAGACATTTCGGCAGCTCTGGCTGACGAAGAAGGTATCAAGACGGGGGATTGGGTAGAAATTGAAACGAGAGCAGGTCTTGCTCGATTTAGAGCAAAAGTGGAAGCCAAACTCTCTCATGAAACTGTAATTGCTGAGTTTGGGTGGTGGCAGGCTTGTCCTGATTTTGGCAAACCTTCATACCCGGTTAAAGGTGAGTACAGTAGCAATTACAATAGCTTAATCAGCGGTGATAGCTATGATCCAGTCAGCGGTGCTTTACCTTTGCGTTCATTCCGCTGCCGCATTCGCCGCTTGAATGATTTTGAGCTGATAAGACGCCCCTGGGAAGGTCGTAAAACATTCAAAGTCATTGAACTGAAAAAAGAAGCAGATAATGTTACGACAGTTACCTTCCAATCGAATAGTGAAGGCTACTTACCTGATTATGAACCGGGCCAGCATATCACTGTTAGCTGTTGTCCGATGAGCGATTCTGAAGAGATCGTTACCCGGGCGTATTCGCTGACAGGCCCTGCGTTTGTTCATGACCGTAAAACCTATTCCATTTCTGTCCGTCATCAGAAAGCGACTGATGAGAAAGGTGAATATGTAGAAGGAATAATGTCATCCTACATAAACACGCATTTGCAGATAGGCAAGGATGTTGAACTTACGCCTCCTGGGGGGAATTTCATTGTCCCGCTCAATGCCGTCCAGCCTGTCGTAATATTTGCTGGCGGTATTGGAATTACTCCATTCATTTCCTATCTGGAGTCTATTAACCCCCAAGCGGAAGGTCCGGAAATCTGGCTTTTCTATGCTAATCAAAATAGTAGGCTACATGCGTTTAAGAAAAGAATTGCGGAGCTAAATGCGTCTATTGACAGGCTTAAAGTAATTAATATCTACAACCAGCCCCTCGACTGTGATATTCCAGGATTGGATTATGATAGAGCTGGTTATGTTGGTGCGGGAGATGTCGAGGCATATCTTATTGAGAATAATGCTCGTTATTACATGTGTGGTCCGCAGCCTATGATGGATGCGATATCCCGAGGGCTTCAGGAGAGAGGTGTACCTGCATTTGCTATTTTCTACGAGATATTTCGTTCTCCGACAAAAATAAATAATGATCCCTCATTACGTCATAAAGTAATTTTTGCAAAATCAGGAAGAGAAGAGATCTGGACCACGGATAAAGGTACTCTGCTGAATTTTGGAGAAAAACTTGGGATTAAAATGCCTAGTGGTTGTCGTGTTGGACAATGTGAAAGCTGTTCAACTAAGGTGATTGCCGGGAACGTGCAGCATCTGAATGGTGTGGAACCCTCTGATGAGGGTGCATGTTTGACATGCCAGTGCATTCCTGCCGGTGATATCACTATTGATGCCTGAGATAGGTATTAGCATCCTTTACATCAGGCCATTTTAGTGGTCTGATGTTATTCAATGGATAACGCTATGTTTTAAAGACATTTTTAATTATTTTGCGCCAATCCAACTCAATAACCGATTTAATGAATTATTTCAGTGCGATCTTCATGAATTTTTATCATCCTCCCCCTTACCTTCAAGTTACTGCAAGTCTTAGCCTGTAAGAAATTACTACAGTCACCAGTTTCGGATTGGCCGAGGAGTTTTAGTGAATGAAAGGCTTGCAATGATAAAATTGAAACTTCATTGTTTTTCTGCATCGAGCCTAAAAAAATGACCGGGTATCCCTGAGCACAAAACCAGCCATCCACTCGATACATACAGGAAACGCGTTGATAACCGCGCTGCCATGGATGCCATATTCTTCTTCCTCAGGACTGGTTGTCTGAACGCCACCGGGATATGTTCATCGAGTTCTGCACACCGGCGCTTTAAGGAGTGGCACGATTCAGGCATTTTTGAGCGCTTCTGGCAGAACGGTTTGCTTGCCTGCGAGCATCTGGACAGCATTGACTGGTCCTGGTTGTCGATGGACGGTTGTATGACCAAATCGCCGCTGTCAGGAACAAAAAACAGGTCGCAATCCTAAGGACAAAGGGAAACAAGGTGTAAAGCGCAGCCTGCTGACGGACGCCAGGGGGCTTCCTCTGTCGCTGGTCGTCGCAGCAGCGAACACGCACGACATCAAATTGGTTGCGGATACGCTCGATGCCCTTCAGGCGGGGCATCCGGGGGGAAACTCAGGCTCTGTCTGGACAAAGGTTACGAAGCTGGATGGCTGAAAACGTATCTGCAGAGTCGCCGTTACGAGCCACATATTCAGTCCCGTAAAGAGGAGTCTGACGCCAGTAAAAACAGGGACTTCAAAGCCCCTCTCTGGGGCGTTGAGAGGACTCATAGCTGGATGAATCGCTTTCGCCGGGTTCTGACCCGATGGAAAAAGAAGGCCGAAAATTACGAGGCTATGTTGCATTTTGCCTGTGGTCTTATCGTCTGGAATAAAGTCCTATTGAGATAGGCTCTTAGTTAATAGAATCCCGTTCATATGGTCTATCATATGCTGTATACAGATCGAGAGAGTACCACTTGCACTAAAATTTATTGTATTCCCAAAAGCATCAAGAGCGGTGACATTTATTTTCTCTGCACGGTATACAAAACGACTGGTTCCTGGTATAGAAAGACATTTTTCCTCAGTGATATTTTTTTCTTCCTTACTCTCAGCAATTACCGGATTAATTAATACTATTGGTTGCACCAGCGATTCAGGGACATCAATTACAGCAATCCTTTGGTGAACACCAACCTGGGTTGCTGTTAAACCTACACTGGATGTACCGTACATAGTGGTAATCATATCCTTAATAAATTGCCGGGTTATCGGTGAAATATGTTCGACGGGCATTGCAATGATCTTCAATTTGGGATCCGGATACTTTAAAACTGATAATAATGACATGCAAGGCTACTCTTTATTTAAATGGCAGTAAAAACGATATGTTTTAAGTCGGACCTGAGTGGAGAACCGGGACAGAAATAACTACCGGACTGACAGCCAGATATAAATCTTCTGCTGCCTGCGAACGTCATTCCGGTCTGTCCTGCTCAACAGCACAACAGACCGGAAACACTATATCAGAGAAGAGGAAGGGTATAACTGACTGTAACCCGGGTTTCATCCTGGTCACGCTGTCCAGCAGAGCCTTTTCTACTTGTGTCAGGCAGAGCGCTGCGCATTGTGGCATTTTTTACGGAGATGCCAAGTCCGTTAAGTATTCCCTCGGGGATAGTATAACTCAGGGCAATATCCCGTTCCCATTCCCCCTTTCGCCCATTCCCGGTATCAATATTATCGGCGTTCAGATAGAGGATACTTAGATTCAGCCCTTTGAGCCCTGCATCAGCAAAATTATAGGCGTACCGTGCCAGCCAGGTTCGCTCCCCCGCCCTGCTGAATTTTAGCAATTGTGCATCAGTAATTAACCAGGTGCTTGTTCCTTCTCCATCACCACGATTCAGATATGGAAAGTCACTTTTCCCCGTCAGCCACTGATAACCACTGCTCACACTGTGACCTCCAGAAGACCATGTCAACTGACCGCTATAAACATTGTTGTCCACTTCTCCCTTTGTGCGATTATTTCCGTAATAACCAGTACTTACATATCCGGCACTCCGTCCTGCAGCACTTCCGTTCTTTCCGTCTGCATCGCTGATGAATATACGAATATCTGATTTCAGGTTCCCGGAAACGATTTTCAGGTTATGTGCCAGTCCGATATAGTTTTGTCTGTAAAAATTATCCAGCTCACCGTAATAGTATGAGAGAGTCATGTCTTTCATAAGAGTATAGTCACCACCGGCGAAATAAAAACGATTACTGCTCCGTGAAGTGGGACCACTTCCATTGGCTCCGGCAATGGACATTCCGCGCATATCTGTGGAGTTACGTCCTTTTGTATGTGTGAGAACGCCGCCGGTCAGACTCAGATCGTCGATATCTGTTGATGATATTTGTCCTCCCTGATATGTCATGGGCAAAAGGCGGGCATCGTTGTATATAACGACGGGATTTTTGGGCTGAAGCGTTCCATAACGGAGTTCCGTATCAGATATTTTTGCCCTGCCGGTAACCCCCAGGCTACCGAACTGATGAACCGCTCTGCCATCATTGTCTAGCGGAAATACTGTACCGGGTTGCCGACCTGACGCCGGTGAGCCTGCTTTACCTCCTCCGTCAAGTCTGATGCCCAGTAGCCCCAGAGTGCTCAGTCCGAATCCCACTGGCCCTTCAGTATAACCTGAATCGTAATTGAGGATGAACCCCTGTCCCCATTCTTCCTGTTTACTGAACCCGTCCCCACTGCGATTATCTGTATTAATATAGAAATTGCGGAGTGTGAGATTGGCCTTACTGTCTTCAATAAAACCGGCTATCGCATTAGGGACTGTAACTCCCGGCATCAAAGCTACAGCAGATATTACGAGTGTAACTATTCTCATTCAGGTAATTCCTTTAGCTTGCCTGATATCAATATACGCGGTAACACGAAGGGAAAATGGCAGAAAATAATGAGGTATTTGTTTACCGCTGCACTAAGTACGAATCCAGTTCATATCAAAAACCATGAAGTGGCTACAGGGTCAAGACTTTTTTTTCAGACTGACTGCTTATACCATGGATTGGCCCTATGCACCGTGTTTCTGCTGGTTGTAAGACAGGAGACTTCCGTTTAGACCGGCACTGTTTTCAGGGAGGGAATCAATCTGATGTATCAAGCGAATTGGGTTAATTGTAAGCGTCCAGCGAGACTTGCAACTACCCACAATTATATTAAGGTAATCATTATGATAATCAGCTAAATTACTTTCAGGGATGGTTGAATGATTAATCAGGAACAGACTTCGCTTTCATGGCTCGATGAGGAAATTAATTCTTCTGTCTTTAGCGATCGCCGCCGTGCCAGTCGTTTTAAAAGTCTCATGCAAAAACTCTGGCGGGGGATGGGCAACAGCCTCCCTTTTGCCTGCCAGGATAATGCAGCAACAAAAGCCGCTTACCGGTTCCTTTCCAGTGACAGGATTGATGAGCAGCACCTGCTGCAGGGACATTCCGAGGCTACCAGTCAAAGGATATATGCGCTGCAAGGTGAGAAGATTCTACTGCTTCAGGACACCACAACATTTGGCTACCACCGGGATAACCCTGATGCAGTAGGATTTGCAGGCAATCACACCTAATCAAGATGGGGAATGATGCAGGTGTCAATTGTGGGATCCTGATGCATTCGAGCCTGGCAGTGACGACATCAGGGCTCCCGCTGGGTCTGACCGCGGTGAAGTTCTGGACCCGAAAAAAATTCAAAGGCACTAACGCACTTAAAAGGAAAATTAATCCGACCGTTTTTTTACATCAGATCACTGGCTGACAGTCAAAGACGTGGCTCACGTCTTCATGGTTGACATAGTCTGTCCGGACAGAGATGTCCATATCCGAGCAAGTTTCCGGCAGGAACGAGGTTGCCATAGCTCCGGATGAGAGCATGCCAGTCAGAATCAGTACTGCAGTCACGCTAAATTTTTTCATCTGTATATTCCTCTTCATCAGATATCGCCGTTTCACCTGTTAATGTGTATTAAAAACCCTGTGGTTCATACAGGGTCAACACCCTTACGCTGTTTTTTCTGGTGGGATAAGGACAAAAAAAAAGGCTACCTGGGGGTAACCTGACTAAAACAGTCATCAAGGAAAACGGACAACAGGGATAGGGTTGTCCTGGAGGGTGTGTCCGCATGTGAGGTCGCCGGCGGAACCGGAGGTGACCCCCACTATAGTGGCAGTCAGTCCGGCAGTTCCCTCTGCGACCATCTCACGCGTTTACTGCTCAGGTTCAGGGTAATACCGTCCCGGATTACTTATCAAGTACTGCAGTCACGCGGGCAACGTTTTTCTGGTCTGCACTGGTGATGCGGTAGGACGAAGCACCGGATTCCTGGGCGATAGCGGCAATTTTCGCTTCCGCGTTGTTCAGGGTGTCAGCAGTAACGCTGACGGACTGGGCGAAGCCGGAGAAAGAAACTACGGAGAGCATACCGGCAGCAGCAAGCAGTTTGATGTTTTTCATGGTCATATTCCTTGGGTTATCTGGTCATCTGGTCATCTGGTGATACCGGCGTCATCGCCGTCTCACCTGTTGATGTGTATTAAAAACCCTGTAGTAAATACAGGGTCAACAAGTTATTTTGTAAATTATTGTCGGCTGTGTTTTTGTCGTTTTCATACAACCCAGCTCTTGAAAGAGCCTCACTGTGGCTGACGAGAAATGAGAAAATACGGCCGTAACAGACACCGCGAAACCGGGATTGCGCTGGGGAGATAGGTCGGTGCAGGGCAAGTTAACTTACAGGATTAGTGAGGGTTTATGATGTTACGGCTACTGATTAAGTACGCGTGCGTATTCTGGCGAAGTTGAACGGTTATTCCGGAGGAACGTGAACGCGTTATTCCCTAACGCGCCCTAACTTCTTTTTATTACACCGACCGTTCACTTTCAGTCAACCTGTGCCAGTCGTTTTCTCATCGACTCACCCTTCATTTCCAGCCGGTGGGAGTTATGCATCAGACGATCAAGGATCGCGTCTGCCAGCGTGTTATCGCCAACGCAGCCATACCACTCATCCGTTGGCAGCTGGCTTATCATCACCGTGGCGTTCTTTCCGTATCTGTCATCCATCAGTTCCAGCAGATCGTTACGCTGCGCTGGCAGCAACGGCTCAAGGCCCCAGTCATCCAGGATAAGCAGCTGCGTTTTTGACAGCTGAGCCAGCTGCTTTCGGTAACTACCGTCTGCGCGGCTGTGCGTCAGTTCAACCAGCAACCGGTTCAGTCTCCAGTACTGTACGCTGTAACCCTGCTGGCAGGCGTTGTTGCCAAGGGCGCAGCCCACATAGGTTTTGCCGCAACCGCAGGGGCCGGTTATCAGCAGGTTCTGCCCCCTGACCACCCATTCGTTCTGGCTTAGCTGAGCGATCCGAGAACGTTCCAGGTTTCTCGCTGGCTGGTAGTCGATGTCCTGGACCGAGGCTTCAAGCCTCAGGCGGGCTTTTTGTAGCAGACGTTTCTGTTTACGCTGATCCCTTTCGAGTGATTCGCGCGTGACCAGCAACGCCAGTCTTTCCCTGAAGGAGAGCTCTTCGTAAGTGCCGGGTTGCTCCATCTGTGAGGACAGCGCGGCCGCCATTCCCGTCAGTTTCATTTCTGTCAGCTGTTTCATCAGCGTATGTGGCATTATCGGATCCCTTGTTTCAGTGGAAGTGGCGTGGGCCACGGATGTTTTCATGTTCCTGAGGAAGCTCCCGGGACGGGTGCAGATCTTTGTCCGCCGGAACCAGGTCGCGGTTATTCTTCAGGATCGACTTTATCTGCTTCAGCCGGGTTAACCCCTCTGCATTGGCCAGCCGACAGCTGTTATTGACGCGCTCAGAAGGATATTCACGCGTCAGGCTCAGCAGCCCCAGACACAGGCGATAGGCCTGTTCCGGATGCGCTTTTTCAGCCAGACGCTCGCTGACCCACGTGAAGGTGTCGGAGCCCACACCGGCCGCCCAGCTTTTCAGCCGCTCTGGCGTCCACTGCTGATGATGACGATGGCGCTCCGGCATATGTTCTGCTGCCGTACTGTTGCCCGGATGAAGACGCCGCGGGTGACTGGCGATCATCTGCCCGTCAGACCAGACTTCAAGCAGGTTGTCGAAGGCATGAAGCTCCACCGTTTTACCGACGTGCTGATGGGGGACTGAGTAGTGATGCTGTTCATATTCCACGTGATAATCGATATTCACCTTCGCTTTTTTGATGTGCCGGTAGCGCCACTGCTGCACCGGTAATGGCCTGAGCACAGTTTTGTCCAGCCTTTCGAAGGCCTCACGGCGATTGCCCGGCAGTTTTTTGAAGGGACGTTCGTTGAGCCCGGTTACCAGCGTACGGATACAGTGGTTCAGCTCAGCAAGCGAGAAGAAGACCTGGTGACGGAGCCGGGCCAGGATCCAGCGTTCGACGATCTGAACGCCAACTTCCGCCTTCGGCTTGTCTCTGGGTTTTCTGGGGCGGGCAGGTATCACCGCAACCTGATAATGCTCAGCCAGCTGCTGATAGGAGGGATTCAGTTCGGGATCGTAACGACTGGCTTTGCTAACCCCGCTTTTCAGGTTATCCGGAACCAGGATTTCGGGGACTCCACCGAAGAACTCCAGCATCCTGACGTGGCTGAGAAGCCAGTCTGACAGCGACTGCGTATAGGTAGCCTCCGCGAAGGTGTAGTTTGATGCGCCCAGCACCGCCACGAAGATCTGGGCCTGCCGGCATTCACCCGTCTCAGGTGAGATAACCGACACTGTGGGTCCACAATAGTCGATAAAGCATTTTTCACCGGCAAGATGCTGCTGGCGCATGGAGCGTTTCTGTGACTGGCACCAGGTCTGGTAGCGGCAGCAGAACTGCGAGTAGCTGTACGCCCGAACCGGCATCCTCTGGCAGTATTCCTCCCACAGCAGGTGGCGGGTGACGCCTTTTTACGCAGCTCCATATGGATTTCAGCCCAGTCGGGATCCTCCAGCGCGCCAGGACGACTGTCAGACTCAGGATAAAGCAGACTGGCAAGTAGGGGCTCTGACATTCCTTCCGGAAGTGGCCAGGAGATCCCAGCGGCTTCAAGTCGTTTGAGCATTTTCTGGATGGCACCCGTGCTGACATCTGCGCACTGGCTTATCTGGCGGAAGGACAGGCCGACTTCAAAACGCAGCCTTAAAATTTCATGGATTTTATGCATTGCGATTCTCTTGTTTGGCATATATCACACCCTGGAATAAAAGGGATAGATATAGCATCAAAAATCAATGCGTTAAGAATGATTCTGGCAACGTGAACGGCAATTCCGGTCGGGTGAACACCGATTCTGGCAAAATGAACAGTGATTCTGGTCATGGTGCAAAATCGGGGTATTTTCCGCCGGAATACGCGTTCACGCAAAACCAGAAATAGCGTTCACGTTCCGCCAGAATACGCAACGCGATCACCGCCGGAATGTGTAAGCGTTAAACGAGCGCCGTATTGACGGTTATTTATCGGTAAGAACCACGTTCCATGGCAGCAGTTCCGCCACTTTGTTGCTGGGCCATTCCGGCAGTACGCTCAGGATATGGCGAAGGTAGGCCTCCGGATCGATACCATTGAGCCTGCATGTTCCGATAAGACCATACAGCAGGGCTCCGCGCTCACCGCCGTGGTCGCTGCCGAAGAAGATAAAATTCTTTTTCCCAAGACAGACGGCACGAAGGGCTCGTTCGGCTGTGTTGTTATCAGGCTCTGCCAGGCCATCATCACAGTAGTAGCACAGCGCATCCCACTGGTTCAGGGCATAAGCGAACGCTTCGCCCAGACGGGATTTTTTCGACAGAGTGGCGCTTTTCTCCACTAACCAGTCATGCAGGGATATCAGCAGCGGCTTACTTCGGGACTGCCTGGCTGCCAGCCGCTCAGTTGCAGGGAGGCCCCGTATTGCTTCTTCGATTGAACCGCCCCGGGAATCCTGGAGACTAAACTCTCAGTAAAAGGAGATCCCTGATGAAATCAAAATCAGCTAATCGTTACCCGCCGGAATTACGTGAGCGCGCTGTCAGAATGCTCATTGAGCATCTTGATGAATATGACTCTGAACCGGATGCTATCCGTGCCATATCGTCAAAAATTGGTTGTCATTACGATACCCTGAAAGGCTGGCTACGCCAGCACAGAAATGACTTACGCGGTGGTATCAGCCCCGTCAGGACTGGTGATGGCGAGCTGACCAGTAACGAACGTCAACGTTTAAAAGAGCTGGAGAGGGAAAACCGGGAGTTGCGTCGCAGCAATGATATTCTGCGTCAGGCATCAGCCTATTTTGCTCAGGCGGAGCTCGACCGCCACTGGAAAAAATAATGCCACTGCTCGAACGTCTGAGTGGTGCCCACGGGGTCGGGCCGGTATGCCGCGAGCTGGATATTGCCCCGTCGACATATTACTGGCATCAGCAACGTCAGCAATCGCCGGAAAAACACAGCCTGCGCTCGCAGCGTGATGCGCTTCTGAAGGTGCAGATACAGCGGGTGTACGACGATAACTATGGCGTCTATGGAGCCCGCAAGGTCTGGCGTCAGTTACAGCGGGAGGGCATCGGCGTGGCCAGATGTACAGTGGTACGGTTGATGAAACTGATGGGGCTCGCAGGCGTGCTCCAGGGCAAAAAAGTCCGCACCACAACCAGTCGCAGAGATACCGCAGCACAGGACAGGGTAAACCGCCAGTTCGTAGCGGAATGTCCCAACCAGCTTTGGTGTGCAGATTTTACCTACGTCATCACCTGGCAGGGCTTCGCCTATGTGGCGTTCATTATCGACGTGTTCGCTGGCGTCATCGTGGGCTGGCGGGTCTCATCATCGATGGAAACGTCGTTCGTCCTGGATGCGCTGGAACAGGCACTGTGGTCACGGCGACCTTCGGGCACCATCCATCACAGCGACAAAGGCTCTCAGTATGTCTCGCTGGCCTACACGCAGCGGTTGCAGGATGCAGAGCTGCTGGCTTCCACGGGGAGTACCGGTGACTCGTATGATAACGCGATGGCGGAGAGTATCAACGGTCTGTACAAAGCGGAGGTCATCCACCGTCAGGCCTGGAAGAAGCGCTCAGAAGTGGAACTGGCTACGCTGGCATGGGGGGACTGGTACAACAATCGTCGGTTGCTGGAACGACTTGGTCACATCCCTCCGATAGAGGCAGAAAAAGCGTATTACGCTTCCATCGGGAACAAGGTTCTGGCAGCCTGAACTTCCGAACTTAACTCTCTCCAGGAAAACCGGGGCGGTTCAGTATGAAAACGCCCTCCGGGTGGTTGCGCTGGGGCGCCGTAACTACATGTTCTTCGGCTCTGATGGTGGTGGTGACAGTGCGGCAGTGATGTACAGCCTGATCGGTAGCTGCAAACTTAACGGCATCGAGCCGGAAGCCTGGCTGCGCCATGTGATCAGCGTCATCAACACCTGGCCCGCCAACCGCGTGAAAGAACTGCTGCCCTGGAACGTCACCCTCTCTGTAAACTAATTTTTACCCCACGTCCTTCACGGTGCGCTTACGGTCAGGCGGAGTTAAGGTATTGTAGAAGTGTTGATTTCGGCGGGCTTAGAATGCAAAAACGGACCACCATGGAGGTCCGTTGATATGAATTTGGTGCAAGACTCGCAATCGAACCAAAGATGCGGGGATTTTCAAAACTCGTGCTTAATTTGGTAATTCTGACGGTAAAGGCCAGTCTTCTGGTACCAGGGCAGGGGGCTTGGTCCAGGGAAGCTCGGTTAAAGCATCCTGGAACCACTGGTCGCGAAGATTTGCGTGCTCTGTCACGATAAGCTGGAAGCCTGGGACTTCTTCTTGTGTAAACTTCAGCAGTAACGCAAACAGTCTACGTACTGCTGCTAAGTCAGCATCAGCTTCCGTTTTCTGAACAGTACCATCAGCTTCCTGGTAAATTTTTTCAGAAGGGAAATAAACTTGGGTAGGCTGATCAATTAAAAGAAACTGAGGAATGGGGCAATTGTTCTTTGAAGCAAAGAGATGAAGGGCTAACAAGGCAGACAGGTGATAAGCGAGATGATTTTCGCCACCGCCAGTTCGACTCATTGGTACCGGACGATCTGTACGATCAAAGATAATAGTCATTTGGCTTAGATCAAACCGTGCAGGGAGCCCCTGAAATTCTGCATCAAAAGCCTGGATGTAGCGTGTAATCTGTGACGAAATGTTATTCAGAATAGATATGAGTCTTTCATGGCTGCTATCAGCTCCAAATTTCCTTTGTAGGTCTTCGACTTTGAGCTTTAGACGACGATTTTCTGCTTCATATGTGGCCAGTTCTGAGTTAGGTACAAGGTCTTCAAGGAACAAACTTATACGACCAATTACTCTTGCCGCAGCATTATTGCGTGTGCCTAATTGCTCAATAACTTCGTTTGCCGCGATTGCCGCAGCAAGCTCCACTTCTTTGGCTCTTATCGAACTTACAATGGTCTGAACCTCATCTTCTAGTTCAGTAAGATAAACATCCATTTTAGGGCGTTGGCCAGCCACAATGCTCATTTCAGCGTCGAGAGTTGTTAGTTCGCTCAGGAGTGCTTTAGCAATTGGAGATTCCAGTGCTAAATTTGCTTCACAGAATGGCCATTGCCATTCACCAGTTTCCGGATTTTTCGGTAGAGCCTTGATAGAAGATAATCGGTCTTGCTGCTCTAAAACTTCGTTTTCAAAATTACCTGATTGCTTGGCATACATCCGAGCAGAATCAATTCGGGACTGGGTCTGACGTCTGTCTTGTCGTAAACCAGCAATTTCATTTTCAAGAATGGATATTCTATGTCCATCGTCTTCAGGTAGGGGGGACGGAATCCATTGCATTGCAGAACGCAAAACATCAATTACTTCGTCAGTTCCGATTCTCTCTTTGTCTTGTGTGATGATACCCACGGCTCTGGCTTCAGATAAAAGCCCAGAACCTTTTAGCAGTGATGTATCGATTGTATCGCGAGCTTGTTCAAGACGTTTGGCGTTGATTTTCAGATCTCGTTGTGCTGTTCGGAGTTTGGCCTCAAGTTCATAGCGATCATTTGATGAAATACCTAAAAGAATCGGTAATGTGTCGCGAATAGCTTGTGGCTGAAATGCCTCATTTTGTCGATAAAAAAGTTGATCTTTATTTGCTACAAGGCCCTGCTTTTGGAAAAGGTAATAAAAAGTATGCTTGATGTTTGCTTCAAAGCTTTCTCTGCTGTGCCCAATTGCCACGTCTGTACGGTTCTCGCGGATGCCAAGTAATCGTGACAACAGTGCGACTACAGAATCATCATCGGTGTTAACCGAGAGGTCTTTGAAATTTGGTGCGGTCAGTTCATTTCCTCGTCGCAGCATAACGGTGCCACAGCTTGTGGCTCCTGCATTTGGTGTTGGTTTCGCGATTAGTACTTGTTCCTGTGAAAATTGATAAATGACTGCGAACCATGACACTTTATCGCGAATAATACCTTCTGGTACGTTAAAAGTAGATCGACCCATACAGTATTCAATGATCTCAGAAAGAGCTGATTTACCGGTTGAGGAACGGCCAGTAATGACATTTAAACCATTAACCTTAAATTGCAGGTCCCGACGTTGGCCATCATGGCTGTAGACATGAATCGACTTAATTTTCATGGGCGTATTCCAAAGGTCGTGTACACCGTAACGCGATCTGCAATACGGGCAAATTCTTTTCCTATATAGCGCGCGACACGCTGGCATGAGATTGATTCTTCAGTCCCTATGACCGATTTGCGAACTTTATTAGGTATTGTTTTCAATCGGCCGTCTTGCGTTACGACAAAACATCCTCGTTCCATGAGCACTCCAAAAGCTTCAAGCGTAAATGGCAGCATATTATTGACGCGGTTAGCAAAATTAATGAGTAATTTGGGATTGTTTTCTATAGTTTTCAAAAGGTAGCGGCGAGGATTTTCAGCAAACACTTGGCGAGAATCTTTTTGCAGACATAATGGTAAAACTAAAAGAGCGAGAGAAAATGGCATGCCCTGTGAGTTTTCCTCTTCGTAGCTCTGCATTGCTCTGAATAGTACAACACCACAAAATGCAGGATTGAAAAGATTCCTTATCTCGAATGGACGCTGATCCCATTGCTTCATGCTTGGGCTCCCAACAATTGCCCAATTCTATTTAGGAAGTGGGGATGCCAGAAAATTTTGGGTAGTGGTCTACTGTTCGCAAGGATGTGAAATCCTCCTCGAACTACATAAGGCTCAGTCACTCGTTCTCGGATTCGCAATGAGTGAATATTACCACTTTCAAGATCGGCCCATTGATACAATGCTTTTCCCGCAGTAATAAGTACTTCGTCAGCTGAATTTTCATCTAATTCTTCAAAAACTACGTCTTTATAGCGACTCCATTCATCAACAAGGCGGTCTTCATAATCTTCCATCTCTCCTGTTACCAAAAGGTTTTCACGCGCCCATGAAGAACGCTGCTCAAATGCTCGGTAGTAGTCGAGAATAGCGTTTCGGATACGATTAGAGGAAACCCCTATTTCACGGAGTTGCACAACAAAGAGCCTGGGATCATTCATCGCATCGATTTCTCCAACGGGAATTTTTCCTCTGAACGTAATCGGCAGATTGTCCGATTTGTACTCTTCAGAAAATGCTGCAAGTTTGTCGGAAATCTCATAACCAAAAATCGCCTCTTTACGTTTCCCTGTTAGCAGATCGACTATCGTGTTATTCCACCACCCTTCAAGTCGTTCAAAAATAGCGTCTCGGTTATCGCGTCTAATGATACGCATGTGTTGATTTTTGATAATTGTTGGGAGGTCTTCAATGCGAGGCCCGCCATCAAATATGATTATCCGTGATAAGAAGTCATCTTTTTGCTCATCAGTCAGTTTATTGAACTCATCGGCTATTGCCGTGATCAGTTTTGACTTGCTTCTAGCCAGAGCTGTGTTGGTGAGTTGAGTTATTGATACTGAATTATCGTCTTTTGTTGGCGGTTCGACTAAGAAGTGTTGCAGGAACGAGGAGTTTGAGATAGATCCGGTCGTAAACAAAAAGAAACGAAGATTTGCTTCGGTTTTACCATCACGATTATAGCGGTCAAGCCAGATGCGGACTGACTTCCAAAAATCGGTAGACAGGTCGGTTAGAGTATCCCCATCCCCTTTGTGTTTGAGCGATGCCAGTGTTTTGACACCATCAAAACTAACGAAGTCTAGGTCATCATCTTTTTCGATCAAAACAGATGTATCTTCTGGCCACTGAAGAAGCTTAAGTAGCGCAAAACGAGGCTGATAGATATACCCTAAGCCCTGTTCACCAGCAGCGTATTGATCGCTAGATACTCCGGTCATTTTAAGTCCCTGCGTCGATTGCGCTTTCAGCTGTACGGAAAATGGCTCATGAAAGCAACAAGTTACCATCCAATGTTTGGTGGTACGTATCACATCATCGATATTAGCTTAAAACAATACCACTGTGTTTCCTGCGTGAATAGAAAAAGTAAGTACTTGAGAATGCTAAATGTGAAGTGAATAGCCTTCCGTGCCGAGGTTTATCGTGCTGATGAGGCACTTTGTAACCTGAATGGAAAACGGCGTTCGGTCATGTGAAGGTTTTTGTTGTAAAAACGCTTCTTAATAGGGGGACCTATATGGTCTTCCCCCGTATTGCAAGAACGCAGTGACAATGAAAGTAACAGGTTTGCTTTCGTATATTCGGCCTGTTGATGAAGCTACTGCTTCTGGCCTTGATGAAACATTCGCGCATATCGTCCTTAACGCTTACACGGCCTTGATTAATTCTGGCCAAGCCCCGATCCCAGGTTTTCGATATGCAGGTTTGACCTGTTTTTCATCGTTTCTGCTTTCTACGCAATGCTGGAGTTAACGGTATAAATTACCCTGTTTCAACTTCTTATTTCATGCTACCGAAACCCGGTAAACTTCATTACGAGTGATAATAACCCAGACAATACGAATTAACTTATTTGCCAGGGCGACGACTGCCCTGTTAAATCCTCGTTTCTCCCGGACCAGGTTAACCCATGAGCTAAGTTGATCCGTTTTGCCTGCGGATCTGAACAAAACAGCTCGGGCACCATGTATCAGCATTGATCTGACGTAGCTGTTTCCACATTTGGTGATCCCCAGAAGAACCTGTTGCCCCCCTGTGCTGAATTGTCGTGGAACCAACCCAAGAGCCGCTGAAGCATCCCGACCTCTTTTAAACTGTTTTCCATCACCCATCCAGCTTTTCACTGCCAGACTAACCAGTGGACCAAAACCCGGAATAGAAAGTAGGCGCTGGCATACTGAATCCCCGGCGGCATTTTTTCGCTGTCGGTTGTCATACCATATGAGTTCATCATCCAGAGCCGCCAGCCGCTGATATTGCCGTTGTAACAGTTCACGCATCTGGGGCGTAAATCCATTCTCTGCATCTTCAAGCAACTCGGGTAATTTACGTCGAAGCTCAGTTGCGCCTTTACGCAAAACAATACCATACTCTGCCATTAACCCTCTGATATGGTTGATTAACTGCGTTCTTTCTTCAGAAACAAGTCGTCGCATTTTTAAAAAGGTTTGTTCATCCTGCTGAGATAGCGTTTTTACCGGAACTGGGCGAATTGTTCCGTGCCAGCAGGCTTCGGCAATGGCCTGAGCATCGTTATAGTCGTTTTTCTGGCGACGCTGATAAGCCCTGACGTGCTGAGCGGGTAGCATCACAACATCATGCCCCGTCTTTTGAATTTCTCTGGCCCAGTGATGAGAAGCACCACATGCCTCCATGGCGACAATCATCCTGGACTGTGTCGTAAACCAGCCAATCAACTTTTCACGAGAGAGCTTAATCCTTCCACCAGGCTTCCCTTCCGGTGAAAGGCTGAAAAGATAAAAATTTGTTTTCGCAAGATCAATTCCAATAATGTTCAGCCTTGACATGGTTTCTCACCCTTTCAACGCTGATTGAATTACCACCATCATGACGGTATTGAGAGTCGCCGTGAAGGAGGGGGTAGACCATCTCATCGCTTACGTTGCTGATGAAGACATTACAAACATCGCGGTGTATTAATCAACGGGGATCAGGTCAACCCGCCTCAACAATGGCGAGTCACTGACCGTCAGGAGCCTTGCTGACGAATTTAGCATTTGCGAAAAAACAATACGGCGTGATCTGACCGAACGTCTTGCTTACCTGAACTTGCTCCGACAGGGAAAGCAGTACTGGATCGCTTCACGTTTAAGTCCATACAGCGCGGTAAATATGCCAGAAGGTTATAGAACAAACAAAAAATAAAAGAATTACGTTCCCCGCACCTTCAGGTGCGGGTGAACAACCACTAACTTTTTGTCGATGAACTGAGAAGATTGTCAATATAATCAGCGTACCACTGCATCATTTCTCGTCTTCCATCCAGATACTGTGCATGGTTATATGTGCCGCGAATGCTGTTTTTATCCACGTGAGCGAGCTGCATCTCGATCCAGACTGTATTAAACCCCTGCTCATGCAAAATGGTGCTCATAGTGTGGCGAAAGCCGTGTCCGGTAGCTTTACCATCGTAGCCGATACGTTTGATAACCATGTTGATACTGGCTTCACTCATCGGTTTGTTGATGTTGCAGCGCCCTGGAAACACGAGTTGATACTGACCGGTATAAGTGCGGAGTTCCAGCAGGATCGACAGAACCTGGTCTGACAAAGGCACCAGATGTTTGCGGCGCTTTTTCATCCGGCTTTCGGGGATTGTCCACAATGCATTCTCCAGATCAAACTCTTGCCATTCTGCAGCGCGAAGTTCAATCGTACGAACCCCCGTCAGTAGCAGCAGACTGGTTGCCATACGCGTAATGCAACTGCCATGGTAATTAGCCAGACTGGCAAGGAACGCGGGTAACTCGGATGCCTGTAGGTGAGGGAAGTGCTCGGTCTTTGGTGCGGTCAGAGTACCGGTCAGTTCCGCAGCTGGATTAATCGTCGCACGCCCTGTTGCTATGGCGTAACGGAAGATCTGATTGCAGTACTGCCGGACCTTACGTAATTTTTCCAGCGAACCGCGTTTTTCAATCAGCCGTAAAACTTCCAGCATCTCCAGAGGCAGGATCTCAGCGACAGGGCGTTTGCCCACATACGGGAAAATATCCTTCTCCAGCGCCTCCTGAACGCTTTCTGCGTAGCTTTCCGACCATGAGATACACTTATGCTTATGCCACTCCATGGCGAGTGCCCTGAAGGTATTTACGACGGATATTTTTTTGGCGAGTTTTTCGAGCTGCTTTTTCTCACTCGGATCGCCGCCATCAGCAATCACTTTTCTGGCTTCATCGCGTTTTACACGCGCGTCAGCCAGAGAGATTTCAGGATAAACACCGATAGATAACTTTTTCTCTTTACCGGCGATACGGTATTTCATACGCCAGTAGCGTTTTCCGGTGGTGGTTACCAGGAGAAAAAGGCCACGTTCGTCAGAGAGTTTATAGTCCTTCTCTTTAGGCTTGGCGGTCTCGACCTGCCGGGCTGTCAGTGCCATATGGGGGCCTCAATTTTCATTGAACACAAAGAGCCCCCTGAAAAGCCCCCGGATGCAACTTGATTTAGAGAGAATCGAGTTGAGGTCAGTGGAGTTCGTAATGTTGGAAAGTGGCGTATAGCAGTGATTATACTTGAGTTTTGTGATGTTTGGGAGACGTACATTGAAGTGAAAGTGGTGCCCGGACTCGGAATCGAACCAAGGACACGGGGATTTTCAATCCCCTGCTCTACCGACTGAGCTATCCGGGCAACGAGGCGCATTAAAACCGATTCGCTTCGTTTCGTCAACGAAATTTCTTCAAATCAACGCAGACTGCACAATCTATCACCACATTGTTGCTATTGCACGCATTCTCAGGCAAAAAATGCCGTCCACGCGGCAGAAAGCGGCATTGCCAGCAGAAGGGCAGGAAGCATATTCACAACCGCAAACATTTTGATTCCACAAATACGTAAACCGGTTGCCAACAACAGTAGCCCACCTACGGCGCTGAAATCGGCCATCATGGCTGGCGTCGTTAGGGGCAAAATCATTGCCGCGCAGGTGGCAAGCGTTAACTGGATTGCCAGCATTGGTACACAAATTGCCGATACCGCGATACCTAATGAACAGGCAAAAATGATGGCCGTGAAGAAATCAAGAAACGACTTGGCGATTAAAATATTCGGATCGCCGGTCATCCCTTCATGTATCGCCCCGAAGATCCCGGTACCACTGGCGCAAAATAGCACGATGATGGCCACATAGCTCTGGATGAAGGATTCGTGCGTGGTGTTGGCATCCGACCGGGTGAAAAGCTGCTGCGCTTTGGCAACCGCGGTATTGATCCCTTTTTCCAGATAACAGAACTCACCAATTAATGCACCGACCAACGTAGCCAGGACCATCACCGGTAGGTTAGCGCATTTAATAACCAGCAAAATACCAATTCCCAAAGAGCACAATCCGAATATGGAGATCATGGAGGCACGAATGCGTTCCGGTAAATGCTGGCTGAGTAGTGCGCCGAGAACACCACCAAATAAAATGGCGCCAGCATTAATAAAGGGTCCAATTACCACGTTTGCTCCTGCATACCCATTATCGTCTTGATGCTAAAGGCAATTCTCTGGGTAAAATATGTTTTCAGATTGCATTATTATGCCGCGATTGACAGGCGGATTGCTTGTTTATCTGTGAGGTTCAGGCTCCGGATTTTATCTTGCGCCTGAAAGTGAAAGGTGCCATGATTGCGCGAATTTTCTCCTGTCTGAATGGGGCTGCCTGGGATGATATTACTCCCCCTACATCGCCTTCAACATCGCCTTTTTGCGCGACGTTTGCCCCTTCCTGCGACTTATCTTTACGCTCCCACCATGCGGTGAGGGCAGCGCACGCTCACTGCAGGATAACAGTAAAATCAGAGGCTATCTGCTTTTACTGATGTCTGGCGGTCGGGGCTGGTAACCAGTTTGACCTGTCATTTCGTGGGCAAAGCAATGTGGCTTTGTCCGGGACTTTTGATTTTCCCGAAACGGGTTATTGCGCTTATGAAATCAATGAAAATTGCCGCCAGTGGAGAACTGGTTTCTCGTCTGTCCAGCCATCGTCAGGTGGTGTCGCTGGACAGTACTGATTTTACTGACGTTGCGGCAGTCGTCATTACCGTTGCGGATAGCCGCAGCGGGATCCTTGCTTTGCTGAAACGCACCGGTTTTCATATACCCGTGTTTCTGTTCGCAGAGTCGGATGTTGATCTGCCGATGGGTGTGAATGCGGTCATTTGCGGTCAGGCGCAGGACTGGCTGGAGCTGGAGTCTGCTGCCTGTCAGTATGAAGAAGATTTGCTGCCGCCGTTCTATGACACATTGACTCAGTATGTCGAGATGGGGAACAGCACATTTGCCTGCCCAGGACATCAACACGGTGAGTTCTTTAAAAAGCATCCCGCGGGGCGCCATTTCTACGAGTTCTTTGGCGAGAATCTGTTTCGCGCGGATATGTGCAACGCCGACGTTAAGCTTGGCGATCTGCTGATTCATGAAGGCTCGGCGAAACATGCGCAGAAATTTGCCGCGAAAGTTTTCCACGCGGATAAAACCTACTTTGTGCTGAACGGGACTTCTGCGGCCAATAAAGTAGTAACCAATGCGCTGCTGACGCGCGGCGATCTGGTGCTGTTTGATCGTAATAACCATAAGTCGAACCACCACGGTGCGCTGATCCAGGCGGGTGCGACGCCGGTGTATCTGGAAGCGGCGCGTAATCCGTTTGGCTTTATTGGCGGTATTGACGAGCACTGCTTTGATGAGGAGTATCTGCGCCAGCAACTTCGCGAGGTTGCGCCGCAAAAGGCCGATCAACCGCGCCCGTTCCGTCTGGCGATCATTCAGCTCGGCACCTATGACGGTACGATCTACAATGCCCGGCAGGTGATCGACAAGATCGGTCATCTGTGTGATTACATCCTGTTTGACTCTGCATGGGTCGGCTACGAACAATTTATTCCGATGATGGCCGATGGGTCACCGCTGCTGTTGGATCTCGATGCTAACGATCCGGGGATCTTTGTCACCCAGTCGGTACACAAACAGCAGGCCGGATTCTCGCAAACCTCGCAGATCCACAAAAAGGATAACCATATTCGCGGTCAGGCGCGGTTCTGCCCGCATAAGCGTCTGAATAATGCATTTATGCTGCATGCTTCTACCAGTCCGTTTTACCCGCTGTTTGCGGCGCTGGACATTAACGCCAAAATCCATGAAGGCGAGAGCGGTCGTCGGCTGTGGGCGGAGTGTGTGACGCTGGGCATTGAGGCCCGTAAAGCGATTCTTACCCGCTGTAAGATGATTCAGCCGTTTATTCCCCCGGTAGTTGATGGCAAACCGTGGGAAAGCTATCCGACACAGGTGATTGCCAGCGAGCGTCGCTTCTTTAGCTTCGAACCAGGTGCTAAATGGCATGGTTTTTCCGGTTACGCGCGCGACCAGTATTTTGTCGATCCTTGCAAACTGCTGTTAACCACTCCGGGAATTGACGCACAAACCGGGCAATATACCGAGTTTGGTATTCCGGCGACGATTCTGGCGCATTACCTGCGTGAAAACGGCATCGTGCCGGAGAAATGCGACCTTAACTCGATTCTGTTCCTGCTGACCCCGGCAGAAAGCGCAGAGAAACTGGCGCAACTTGTGGCGATGCTGGAGCAGTTTGAGCAGCATATTGAAGACGATACGCCGCTGGCAGATGTGCTGCCAACCATCTTCAATAAGTATCCGGTACGCTATCGGGATTACACCCTGCGTGAACTGTGCCAGGAGATGCACTCACTGTACGTCAGCTTTGATGTGAAAGATCTGCAAAAAGCGATGTTCCGTCAGGAAAGTTTACCTGCCGTGGCGATGAACCCACAGGATGCGAACAGCGCTTTTATCCGTGGTGATGTTGAACTGGTGCGGATTAGTGAAGCAGCTGGCCGCATTGCGGCGGAAGGTGCGCTGCCTTATCCTCCGGGCGTGCTGTGCGTGGTACCGGGCGAAGTATGGGGTGGGGCGGTACAGCAATATTTCCTGGCGCTGGAAGAGGGCGTAAACCTGCTGCCAGGCTTCTCGCCGGAGCTGCAAGGTGTTTACAGTGAAACGGATGCAGACGGTATTAAGCGTCTGTATGGATATGTGGTGAAGTAAGCGCAAAAAAAGCGGGTTACCTTTTGGTAACCCGCTTTTCTCTGCGTAAACGTTAGTGCGCGATAGTCTGTGTGCCTGCTGGAACGCGTACGTGTTTGTATTTAAACAGCGCAACGAAGGCAAAAGCCAGAACCAGCGAGTAACCTGCGAAGATCAACCACACGGTCTGCCAGTCGGTAATACCGTTCAGCGTATAGTGTTCAACGACTTTACCGCTCACCAGTCCGCCCAGAATACAACCGAAGCCGTTGGTCATCATCAGGAACATACCCTGTGCGCTGGCGCGGATTTCAGGGCGTACTTCTTTCTCCACGAACACAGAACCAGAGATGTTGAAGAAGTCGAAGGCGCAGCCGTAAACAATCATCGACAGAACCAGCAGCACGGTACCGAACGGCGTTGGATCGCCGTAGGCAAACAGGCCGAAGCGCAGCATCCACGCCACAATACTGATAAGCATCACGTTCTTAATACCGTAACGGCTTAAGAAGAACGGGATGGTCAGGATAAACAGCGTCTCGGAAATCTGTGAAATCGACATCATCACCGATGCGTGTTCCACGATAAAGCTACCGGAGAACAGCGGGTTGTTATCGAAGCTGTGCAGGAAGGTGTTACCAAACATATTGGTAATCTGCAGCTCTGCGCCCAGCATCATTGAGAAGATGAAGAAAATCGCCATACGCTTGTTTTTAAACAGCGCGAAAGCATCCAGACCGAGCATTGATGTCCAGCTCTGGTTTTTCTGCTGATTGGCAACCGGAATATGCGGCAGCGTCAGGGTGAACAGTACCAGTACCAGGGACAATGTCGCACCGATGTACAGCTGCATATGGCTCAGTTCAAAGCCGGAGAAGCTCACGGCCCACATCGCCAGAATAAAGCCGATGGTGCCCCAGATACGAATTGGCGGGAAGTCGGTAACGATATCCATCCCGGCAGATTGCAGGCGATAGTAGGAGATGGTGTTGATTAGCCCCAGTGTTGGCATATAGGCCAGGGAGTTAAGCAAGATCACA
Source organism: Citrobacter sp. Cpo069 (assembly GCF_030332785.1). NCBI lineage: Bacteria > Pseudomonadati > Pseudomonadota > Gammaproteobacteria > Enterobacterales > Enterobacteriaceae > Citrobacter > Citrobacter sp. Cpo069. Next base: position 114,016 of record NZ_JAOWHD010000044.1, on the reverse strand, counting down.
AAGAACATGGCCCCTGGCGTGGTGACTTCGGCTGCGGCAAACAGCGTTCCTGCGCCGACCAGGTGGCAAAGGGCGTAAACCCACTTCGCACTGATCCATTTATCGGCCACGATCCCTAACAGCGTTGGCATAAACACGGCGGCGATCCCCAGCGAGCTATACACCGCGCCAATGGATGCACCATCGAATTTAAGGGTGACAAACATATAGGAGCCGAGGGTAGTGAGCCAACTACCCCATAAGCAGAACTGCAGAAACGAGAGAACTTTCAGCTGCAGCTTAAGATTCATGTTAATTTCCTCACACCGTAATGCGGATGAATGTTTTAAAAGGCACATTTGCCGTGGCTATATGATGTGATTCTATCAATGAGATGCACTCTTTTTTTGTTACCTGTGACAAATATTTGCAAACAATTTCTGATTGCAAAGCAAAAGAGTGATGGAGTTAACATTTTTGGTGCTTCAGGCCCCCGTTTTAGGGGGCTGAAGAGGAATACATTAGCGGCGTCGATAGGATTTTTGTGCGGAATTGACCTTATAAAGGTATCGGCGTGATTCAGCAGATGGATGTCGGGTGGTCAGCGTTTGATAAACGTCACCTGGAGACATGCTGTTAATGATATTCGCGGCCTGAATTTTATCGTTCGAGAACACGCGCAGCACGCTGCCCGCACCGCCGTTATACGCGGTGATTACCGCATAGCGACGTGAGGTCGGATTATCGATACCGCCCAAATAGACATTGTTGAGCATTGCCAGATAGGCCGTACCGGTATCAATGTTGCTGGCCGGGTCAAACAAGAAGCTACGGCTTGGTGTGCCTGAGCGCCCTTGCGAGCGGAACACATCTTTCCCGGCGCTGTGCTGTACCACCTGCATCAGTCCCAGCGCATCGGCATGGCTCACCGCATACGGGTTAAACGAGGATTCGGTTTGCATGATAGCCAGAATCAGCGACTCGTCGACGCCATACTTACGTGAAGCCTGACGCACCATGCCAACGTATTTATGCGCGCGCTTATCAAGGTGGTTCGGCACCAGATTGATCGTCACGCTATAGATGATACGCAGGCCATTGCTGCGGCTTTTAAGTCGTGTTTGCAGCAGGTAGTTGGCAAAGTTGGTGGCACGCCCCTCCCAACGAATGGGCTGGCCGGTATTATCAACCACCTGTCCGTACAGGAATGGCTCTTTGGAAATCTTAATGTCGTCGACATCGGAATAGAGGTCGATAGATCCCGGATCATCGCCCATCAGCAATGTCTTAATAATCGCCCGACGCAGGTGTCCGGCGGGATCTGTCCCGGCAATGGTCTCGACGGTTATCGTACCGTCATCAAAGTTGATGTGGCTGCGGGTTTGATACTGATCGGTATACTTTACGTAGTCCTTCGGACCCGCAATCAGCACTTCCTTAAATCCCCACAAATTCTCAATATTATGGGCAAATTGCCCCATCAGAATATCAAAACCGTTGGTATCCTTGACCCAGGCTTCGTTATAGGAATCGCCTTTTTTGGTCGAACTGGAACAGGAGATGAGCAACGGCGCAATAACGGCAAGCGCGAGAAATTTTTTCATCATTCCGGGAGTGCGTGTTGTGTTTGTTGTTTGCAAGGACCAGATTAAAACGTAGGCCGGATAAGCGCAGCGCCATCCGGCAACGGTTCTTATGACTCTGGCGTATAGCCTTCAATATGCACATCCTTACCTTCAAACAGGAAGTTAATCATCTCCTGTTCCAGTAACTTACGGTGTTCGACGTTCATCATATTGAGTTTTTTCTCGTTAATCAGCATGGTCTGTTTATGCTGCCATTGCGCCCATGCTTCTTTAGAAATCTCGTTATAAATGCGTTTTCCCAGATCGCCCGGGTACAGCTGAAAATCCTGGCCTTCTGCTTCGCGTTGCAGGAAAGTGCAAAAAATCGTTCTGCTCATAAAAAGTCCTCTTTATCGTCCGGTACGTTAAACGTGTGTACCGGCACGTAATTGCTGTAACAAACGCTCCACGGGAGCCGCCAGTCCGACCGACGGCGGTTGCGCTAAGTTATACCAGAGCGCGTTGCCTTCATCCATGCATGAGGTGAATGAAGACACGGGAAGCCACATAGGCACAATATCTAAGTGGAAATGGCTAAAGGTATGGCGAAACGCATTAAGTTGGGTCAGATTATCTGCGTTAATTTGTCGTTGCGCCAGCCAGTTGCGCAGTCCATCTTCGTCGTCAAACTGCGGAAAACAGTATAAGCCACCCCATAAGCCGCTGGGCGGCCGCTGTGAGAGCAGCACTTCGTCATCATGCTGCATCAGTAAAAAATAGCCCGTTCGTTCCGGTAGCGTCTGTTTGGGCTTTTTACCGGGATACAGTGCCCAACTTGCATTGGCGCTCGCCACACAGCCATTTTCCAACGGACACAGGGAACATTTAGGTTTTGAGCGCGTACAGACCATTGCGCCTAAATCCATCATCGCCTGATTAAAACGCTCAACACCCTGGGCCGGCGTAACTTGCTCGCTCAGCTCCCACAGCTTATTTTCGACCTCTTTTTTACCCGGCCAGCCGCTTACAGCATAACAGCGAGCCAGCACGCGTTTGACGTTACCGTCGAGAATCGGAAAATGCTGACCCAGAGAGAGAGAAAGGATCGCGCCTGCGGTTGAACGTCCGACGCCAGGTAGGGCGGCTATTTCATCAAAGGTTTGCGGAAATATACCGCTATGCAGCGTCACAACCTGCTGCGCGGCTTTATGTAGATTACGCGCACGGGCGTAATAACCCAGCCCGGTCCACAAATGCAGAACTTCATCCAGCGGCGCATGGGCTAAATCCGTTACCGTTGGGAAGCGCGCCATAAAGCGCTCAAAATAGGGGATAACGGTCGCAACCTGAGTTTGTTGCAGCATTACCTCAGAGAGCCATACTTTGTAAGGCGTCTTGTCAATTTGCCAGGGCAGCGTTTTCCGCCCGTATTTGTCGTACCAGCTCAAAACCTGAGCCGAAAATTGAGACGCTTGCATGATTACCGTTTCATTATTGCCGGGGGCAAGATTGCAGCACAGCGGCAACGGGGTGTAAACCGGAACTTTCCGCTGCTCACTTTCTTCCTTTACTTGCATCCGGCAACTAACTTTGGATAATGCCCGTTTTCAGAACTCAAACACAGCAGACTAAACTTTTATGAAGAACGACGTCATTTCACCGGAATTTGATGAAAACGGCCGCCCTCTGCGCCGGATTCGTAGTTTTGTTCGTCGCCAGGGGCGACTGACGAAAGGGCAGGAACACGCGCTGGAAAACTACTGGCCGGTGATGGGCGTTGAGTTCAGCGAAGAGCCTGTAGATTTCGCAGAACTGTTTGGCCGTGACGCGCCAGTCACGCTGGAAATCGGTTTTGGTATGGGAGCGTCGCTGGTTGCAATGGCGAAAGCGCGTCCGGAACAGAATTTCCTCGGCATTGAGGTTCACTCACCGGGCGTTGGTGCGTGTCTGGCTTCAGCCCATGAAGAGGGTGTCGAGAACCTGCGCGTCATGTGCCATGATGCCGTTGAAGTCCTGCATAAAATGATTCCTGACAATTCTTTATCTATGGTTCAGCTGTTTTTCCCTGACCCGTGGCATAAAGCACGTCATAATAAACGCCGTATCGTTCAGGTACCGTTTGCTGAGCATATCTTAAGTAAGCTGAAGCTGGGCGGCGTGTTCCATATGGCGACCGACTGGGAAGCGTATGCGGAGCACATGCTTGAAGTGATGTCCTCGATTGACGGGTATAAAAACCAGTCAGAGAGTAACGATTATGTACCGCGCCCGGAATCGCGCCCGGTAACCAAATTTGAACAACGTGGTCATCGTCTTGGCCACGGCGTATGGGACTTAATGTTCGAGAGGGTGAAATAATGGCAAAGAACCGTAGCCGTCGTCTGCGTAAAAAGATGCACATCGAAGAATTCCAGGAAGTAGGATTTTCGGTTGCATGGCGTTTCCCGGAAGGTACATCTGGAGAGCAGGTCGATCAAATCGTTGATGACTTTATCAATGAAGTCATCGAACCGAACAAGCTGGCTTTTGACGGCAGCGGCTATCTGGCCTGGGAAGGTCTGATCTGTCTGCAGGAAATCGGCAAATGCACCGAAGAACACCAGGCAATCGTGCGTAAGTGGCTGGAAGAGCACAAACTCGAAGAAGTGCGTACCAGCGAACTTTTCGATATTTGGTGGGACTAAGTAGCACAGGGTCGGCAAATGCCGGCCCGATTTGTATTGAGGGAAAGATATGATGCGCAAAACGCTGCTGGCGGCAGTCCTAACGTTCACGGCGATGGCCGCACATGCAGATTACCAGTGCAGCGTCACCCCGCGTGACGATGTGATTTTGAGCCCACAAACGGTGCAGGTGAAGGGCGAGAATGGCGACCTGGTTATTACCCAGGCTGGCGATGTCACCTTCAACGGTAAACAGTACAACCTGAACGCCGCACAGCGTGAGCAGGCTAAAGATTATCAGGCGGCGTTGCGTAGCAGCCTGCCGTGGATCGACGAAGGTGCCAGAGCGCGCGTAGAGAAAGGTCGCGTGGCGCTGGACAAAATCATCGCCAAAGAGGTCGGTGAAAGCAGCAACATGCGTGGCCGCTTAACCAAGCTGGATGCGCAATTGAAAGAGCAGATGAACCGCATCATCGAGCATCGAACTGATGGCCTGACTTTCCATTATAAGGCGATTGATCAGGTCCGCGCAGACGGACAACAGCTGGTTAATCAGGCGATGGGCGGCATTTTGCAGGACAGCATCAACGAAATGGGGGCGAAAGCCGTGCTCAAAGGCGGTGGTAATCCACTGCAGGGCGTACTCGGAAGCCTCGGTGGTTTGCAGACCTCAATTCAGAACGAATGGAAGAATCAGGAACAAGACTTCCAGCAGTTTGGCAAAGATGTCTGTTCCCGCGTTGTGACGCTGGAAAACGATCGTAAAACGCTGGTTAGCACTCTGAAATAATCTTCACCTCTTATTAACGGCACAGAAACATTCTGTGCCGTTTTATTTTGTATATTTCTGTTTTTTTGATATCCATCTCTAAGAACGGCAATTTGGTGGAGATATAAATCTGGTTAATTGGAACTCGTCACATTATTCATCTGTAGGATAGACATAATGCTGCAAATTCAAGTAACTGGAGAAATAACATGGAGTTTTTCAAGAAAACGGCACTTGCCGCACTGGTTATGGGTTTCAGCGGCGCGGCGCTTGCACTGCCAAACATCACCATTTTAGCGACCGGTGGGACGATTGCCGGCGGCGGTGATTCCGCGACAAAATCTAACTACACGGCAGGCAAGGTTGGCGTAGAAAATCTGGTTGAGGCCGTACCTCAATTGAAAGATATCGCTGTCGTTAAAGGTGAGCAGGTGGTGAATATCGGCTCCCAGGATATGAATGACGAAGTCTGGTTAACGCTGGCGAAAAAGATTAATACCGAGTGTGATAAAACCGACGGCTTCGTGGTAACACATGGTACGGATACCATGGAAGAAACCGCCTATTTCCTCGACCTGACCGTCAAGTGTAACAAACCGGTGGTGCTGGTCGGCGCAATGCGTCCGTCTACGGGTATGAGCGCTGATGGCCCGTTTAACCTGTATAACGCAGTAGTAACTGCCGCAGACAAAGCCTCTGCCAACCGCGGAGTGCTGGTGGTGATGAACGACACCGTTATGGATGGTCGTGACGTGACTAAAACCAACACTACCGACGTCGCTACCTTCAAATCCGTTAACTACGGCCCGTTGGGTTACATCCATAACGGTAAAATCGACTACCAGCGTACGCCTGCGCGTAAGCACACCACGTCTACTCCGTTCGATGTGTCTAAGCTGACCGAGCTGCCGAAAGTTGGGATTGTTTATAACTACGCTAATGCCTCCGATCTGCCGGCAAAAGCGCTGGTGGATGCGGGTTACGCCGGGATCGTCAGTGCGGGTGTAGGTAACGGTAACCTGTATAAAACCATTTTCGATACGCTGGCAACCGCCGCGCATAAAGGTACCGTTGTAGTGCGTTCATCCCGTGTGCCAACGGGCGCCACTACACAGGATGCAGAAGTTGATGATGCAAAATACGGATTTGTGGCTTCAGGTTCCCTGAACCCGCAAAAAGCACGTGTTCTGCTGCAGCTTGCGCTGACCCAAACCAAGGATCCTAAGCAGATCCAGGAAATGTTTAATCAGTATTAATCGATGAAGGTGGCTGCGCTTACCGCCCTAACCCTGTAGGCCGGATAAGACGCAGCCGCCATCCGGCAATTTTCCTGATGGCGCTACGCTTATCAGGCCTACGTTCACCAGCCATCACTCCGCCAGAAACAGCTCCAGCAGCGAATTCAAGAACAGCTTACCGTGTTGGGTAATTTGCCAGTACTCATCGCATTCACTCAGGTAGCCCTGGGAAATAGCCTCATCGATCTGTCGACGAATAACGTCTTCGGTAAGACCGGTATATTGCGTGAATTCCGCGCGAGGCGCGGCTTCCAGCAGCCGGAAACGATTCATGAAGAACTCGAACGGCTTATCGGCTCCGGCGACATCGCGCTGGCTTTCGAGATAACGCCCTTGCATATACCCACGCGGATGCCGTGTTTTGGTGGTGCGCAGGATTCGTCCGTCAGGGAATGTGATCTTACCGTGTGCGCCGCAGCCAATGCCAAGATAGTCGCCAAAACGCCAGTAGTTAAGGTTGTGCTGACATTGATAACCCGGTCTGGCGTAGGCTGAGGTTTCGTACTGCTGATATCCCGCGGCGGTGAGTAGCTGGTGGCCTTGCTCAAAAATATCCCACAGCGCGTCATCGTCCGGTAAAACCGGCGGTCGGGAACCGAACAGCGTGTTGGGTTCGATGGTCAACTGATACCAGGAAAGATGCGGTGGGTTGAGCGCGATGGCCTGCTGTAAATCACCCAGCGCCTCTTCCAGCGTCTGATCCGGCAAACCATGCATCAGGTCGAGGTTAAAGCTGCGTAGCCCCAGACCGCTCGCCAGGTGTGCTGCTCGTTTGGCTTCTTCCGGCCCGTGAATACGTCCCAGACGTTCGAGTTTGGCGGAGCTAAAACTCTGTACGCCAATCGAGATACGGTTGACGCCAGCGCGTTGATAATCCACAAAGCGATCGGCTTCCACCGTCCCGGGATTCGCCTCCATCGTGATTTCTGCATCTTCGGCCAGATTCAGCCGTGCTCGCACGCCGTCGAGCAGCGTTTGCATCGCCGGGCCAGAAAGCAGGCTCGGCGTGCCACCACCGATAAAAATCGTCTTTACTTCACGGCCCTGGGCATGGGCCACCTCAGTATCCAGATCGCTCAGCAGATGCTGCACATAGTCGTCATGAGGGACTTCGCCCTTTAGCGCATGCGAGTTGAAGTCGCAGTACGGGCATTTCTGCACGCACCACGGGATGTGAATATAAAGACTTAGCGGCGGAAGCTTAACCATTACGCAGGGCATCCAGCAGCAGCTTTAGCGCCTGTCCGCGGTGAGAAATTGCACTCTTTTCTTCACGGGTCAGTTCGGCTGCGGTTTTCCCTTCAGACGGCACAAAGAAGATCGGGTCGTAGCCAAAACCACCGTTTCCGGCAGGTTCACGGGTAATCACGCCCGGCCAGCTTCCGTGGCAAACAACAGGCGTTGGATCGTCTGCATGGCGCATATACACCAGCACGCAGTGGAACTGCGCCTGGCGCTTGTCATCAGGAATATCCTGCAGGGTGTGAAGCAGTTTTTCCAGATTCTGCTGATCGGTCGCATCTTCGCCGGAATAGCGGGCTGAATAGATACCCGGCGCGCCGCCAAGGGCATTTACTGCCAGACCTGAGTCATCAGCAATGGCCGGTAAGCCGGTAATTTGCGCGGCATGACGCGCCTTCAGAATGGCGTTCTCAATAAACGTCAGCCCGGTCTCGTCTGCAGAATCAACACCCAGTTCCGTTTGGGCAACAACATCAAGACCGAAATCACTCAGAAGAGAGGCGAGTTCACGCACTTTACCGGCATTGCCGGTCGCGAGGACAACTTTTTGCATGGGATACCTAATCAGTTAACGCCGCAATTTCGGGCGGGATCTGTTGCGGATGAATGATTTTAACCTGTTTGTGACGTCCAAGCTCGCCCTTCTCAATGACGACCTGGCTTTTTGCCACACGGAACTGTTTGCCGAGAAACTTCACCAGATGGCTATTGGCCTGGCCATCAACCGGTGGGGCGGTAATGGCGACTTTAACTTCGTCGCCATGTAAACCCACAATACTGTCACGGCTGGCTTTAGGCTGAATGTAGAGCCGTAAAACCAGACCGTCGTCGCAGGGTGTAACGGCACTCATAGCGCCATCCACAGCCCCGGCAGCAGCATGTTGCCTGTCGCCTGCAACACTTCCGCGATGCCCATGTTAATAACGTAGAGCAGCAGAACCAGAATCATTGGGGAGAAATCGATCCCGCCCATGCCTGGAAGTATGCGACGGATAGGACGCAGCAGCGGATCTGCCAGTTGAATCAGCACGTACTCTACAGGACTGCGGCCCTGGCTGACCCAGCTCATAATTGCCATCACCAGCAGCACCCAGAAAATCAACAGCCCGATAGTCTTCAGGACAATCAGTACGGCGGCGATCCAGATGATCGGCTGGAACGTGACCACCTTAAACAGCACGATTGCTTTGATAAAGCTGAGAACGAGCGCAACTAATGCCGATGCGCTGTCGATCGGCCCCATCGGGGGAATAATGCGGCGTAACGGCCCAATGATGGGCTGAGTGATTTTCACTATAAACTGCGAGAACGGGTTGTAAAAATCGCAGCGAGACCATTGCATCCACACGCGCAGCAGCAGCGCCATGGTATACAGCTCAATTACCGTTGAGAGCAGGAAGGTCAACGTATTCATGGTGTTCCTTAGTTTTCCTTATTTTTTAGTGTAATCACGAGCACCAAAAATGGCAGTGCCAATGCGCACCATCGTGCTACCCGCCGCGATGGCGGCATCCATATCATCAGACATTCCCAGTGAGAGAGTGTCGATGCCTGGGTAGCGTGTTTTCAACCCGGCAAATGCTACCGCCATTTGCTGTGCAACTTCAAACTGCCTTACATAATCTGACTCTGGAGCCGGAATCGCCATCAGACCACGCAGGGTAATGCGCGGTAGTGCAGCGACTTCAGCGGCCAGTGCATCAAGCTCTGCCAGCGGAATTCCTGACTTACTGTTCTCATCGCTGATATTAATTTGGATCAGTACATTGAGCGGCGGCAGTTCCGCCGGGCGCTGTTCGCTCAGACGGGCAGCGATACGCAGACGGTCGATCGTATGGCACCAGTCAAAGTGCTCAGCGACCAGACGACTTTTGTTGGACTGCAGCGGGCCGATAAAGTGCCACTGCAGATCGTTGACGCCTTTTTCCTGGAAGTAGCGGATTTTATCCACCCCTTCCTGCACATAGTTTTCACCGAAGGCACGCTGCCCTGCGGTAATGGCTTCTTCGATGGCGCTCGCAGGTTTGGTTTTACTGACTGCAAGCAACGTAACTTCTTCTGAAGACCGCCCGCAACGCGTCGCGGCGGCTGAGATTTTGTCCCGGACATGTGCCAGGTTATGCGCGATATCGTTCATTTTCCGAGGATGTTCATATGAATATGGAAGAAATAGTGGCCCTTAGTGTAAAGCATAACGTGTCGGATCTACACCTGTGCAATGCATGGCCTGCGCGCTGGCGCATACGTGGAAAAGTCGAAATCGCACCCTTTACTACGCCTGACGTGGAGAATCTGCTGATGTGCTGGCTCAGTGAGCAACAACAGGTACAGTGGCGGGAACAGGGGCAGGTAGATTTTGCTATTGCGCTGGCAGGTTCCCGGCGGCTGCGCGCCAGTGCTTTTGTTCATCAACAGGGAACCTCACTGGCGCTAAGATTGCTCCCGCTTGATTGTCCATGTTTAGACGATCTCCAGACCCCTGACGTCATACCTGAACTGCTGCGCAGTGAAAATGGGTTAATTCTGGTGACAGGCGCTACCGGTAGCGGTAAATCAACGACCCTGGCGGCGATGGTAGAGTACCTTAATCAGCATGTTGCGGGGCATATTCTGACGCTGGAAGACCCGATTGAATATCGCTACACCAGCCAGCGTTGTCTTATTCAACAACGGGAGGTGGGCGTACACTGCGCTTCTTTTGCCGCCGGTTTACGCGGCGCGCTGCGTGAAGATCCCGACGTCATTTTGCTGGGCGAACTGCGCGACGCGGAAACCATTCGTCTGGCATTAACGGCAGCGGAAACCGGGCATCTGGTGCTGGCAACGTTACATACGCGAGGGGCGGCACAGGCTATCGCGCGGCTGGTGGACACCTTTTCGGCAACAGAGAAAGAGCCGGTGCGTAACCAGTTAGCAGACAGCCTGCGGGCGGTACTTTCGCAAAAGCTGGAGGAAGATAAGCTGGGAGGACGCGTGGCGCTATTTGAGCTGCTCGTCAACACGCCAGCCGTGGGCAATTTGATTCGTGAAGGGAAAACGCATCAGCTGCTCGGCGTAATTCAAACCGGGCAACAGACAGGTATGCAGACATTTGCACAAAGTCAGCAGCAGCGTCAGGCGCAGGGACGGATTTAGAAACCCTGCTCGAAATAGCTTTCGAGGATGACCACGGCAGAAGCGGAATCTACTTTGCCTTTATTCAACGCCCGGTATCCGCCTTGTTCGAACAGGCCGGAGCGGGCCTCGACGGTGCTCAAGCGTTCATCGTGCAGCGTTACGGTTACGCCAAAGCGACCGTGAATACGGTTAGCGAACTTACGCGCGCGCGCGGTAAGGGGCTGTTCTGTGCCATCCATGTTGAGTGGTAGGCCGACAATGATTTCATCCGGCTGCCATTCTTTCAGCAGGCGTTCAATCAAACTCCAGTCTGGCGTACCGTCCTGCGCCTTAATGGCGGGCAACGGTCTGGCCGTACCGGTAATGCGCTGACCAACAGCAACACCAATACTTTTCGTACCAAAATCAAAAGAGAGTAATGTTCCGCTCATCAGGCATGTCCCGCCACGCCAGGCATAGTCTGAATATCTATCCCGATAAGCTTCGCCGCATCGCGCCAGCGGTCGGCAATCGGCGTTTTGAATAAGATGTTGAGGTCTGCGGGCGCCGTGAGCCAGGCGTTATCCAGTAACTCTTGTTCCAGTTGACCTTTTTCCCATGATGAATAACCCAGCGCAACCAGCACTTCGGACGGTTGTTCTTGTGTGCCCAGGGTTTCTAGTACATCGCGGGAGGTTGTGATGATGGTGTTATCTGAGATGCGAATACTGGAGGCAAAGCGTGACGGTGGAGTGTGGAGAATAAATCCACGGTCTTCCGCCAGCGGGCCGCCGAGCATCACTGGTTTATCCAGACGAATGGCCGGATCGCGTTCTTCTGGGGTAATCTTCAGCTTTTCCAGAATCCCTTCAATTTGTAAGTTTTCCAGAGGCTTATTAACGATAATCCCCATTGCTCCGTTCTCATTATGTTCACAGATGTACACCACGGAACGGCGGAAAATCGGATCCTGGAGAGCAGGCATGGCAATCAGAAAGTGATGCTGTAAATTCATTGTCAGAGGTTCTGTTTCCTGGTTCAAAAAAGCAACAGAGCCCAGTATGTGGGCAAAGCTCGAAGATGTCACCCTCTGAAGATAGCATTGCCGGATGACGGCTTTGCCTAATCCGGTCTGCGGGGTGCAATTTCAGGCCGGATAAGACGCGATGGCGTCGCTATCCGGCAACGTATTTACTTCTGCAAACGCGCCTCAATGGCATCCATCAGCATACCGGTAATCGAAACCGGGAACTCCGCTTCGATTTCACGAATACAGGTTGGGCTGGTAACGTTAATTTCCGTCAGACGATCGCCAATGATATCCAGACCGACAAAAATCAAACCTTTCGCTTTCAGCGTTGGCCCAATGCGACGTGCAATTTCCCAGTCGCTGTCGGTCAATGGACGCGGCTCACCACGACCGCCAGCGGCCAGGTTACCACGGGTTTCGCCGCCCTGCGGAATACGCGCCAGGCAATAAGGAACGGGTTCGCCATCGACCACCAGGACGCGTTTATCGCCATCTTTAATTGCTGGCAGATAGTTCTGCGCCATGCAGTAGCGGGTACCGTGCTCGGTCAGCGTTTCAGCAATGACGCCAAGGTTCGGGTCGCCTTCCTTCACACGGAAAATAGATGCGCCGCCCATACCATCCAGCGGTTTGAGAATGATGTCGCTGTGTTTTTGCCAGAAGGCTTTCAGCTGCGCTTTGTTACGCGTGACCAGCGTTTCCGGCGTCAGGTCGGCAAACCATGCGGTGAACAGCTTTTCGTTGCAGTCGCGCAGGCTCTGCGGTTTGTTGACGATCAGCGTCCCTTTTTCTTCTGCACGTTCCAGAATATAGGTAGCGTAGATGAACTCGGTATCAAACGGCGGATCCTTACGCATCAGAATAACGTCCAGGTCTGCCAGCGGGAGATCCTGCTCGCTCTTGAACTCATACCATTTGTCGTAGTTCTGCTCTACGCTCAGGGTACGCGTATGGGCGCGGGCTTCACCGTTGATCAGATAAAGATCGGCCATCTCCATATAATGAATTTCGTAACCGCGACGTTGCGCTTCCAGCAGCATAGCGAAGCTGGAATCTTTCTTGATGTTGATGCTTGCGATGGGATCCATCACGATGCCGAGCTTGATCATTTTCTTCTCCGTTTATGCCTTAGCCCAGATCGCCAAAACGCACCTGTAGCGCAGTAATGGCGGTGAGCGCGGTTGTCTCAGTACGCAGAACGCGAGGTCCTAACAGAATATCAGTAAACTGATAACGTGCGGTCATGGCAATTTCATCTGCCGACAACCCGCCTTCCGGGCCAATCAGCAAGCGGATGCGCTCCACCGGCAGCGGCAGCGTATTGATGCTGGCGCTGGCGCGCGGATGCAGGTTCAGTTTCAGACCTTCGTCCTGTTCCGCGCACCATGCTTCCAAATCCATTGCCGGGCGAATTTCGGGAACCCGGTTTCGACCGCACTGTTCGCAGGCGGCAATGGCGATTTTCTGCCACTGCTGGAGCTTCTTGTTCAGGCGTTCACTGTCCAGTTTAACGCCGCAGCGCTCAGAAAAAAGTGGCGTAATGAGGCTTACACCCAGTTCGATCGATTTCTGGATAGTGAATTCCATTTTTTCACCGCGCGACATCACCTGACCCAGGTGGATGTGCAAGGGCGACTCACGATCGTCGAGTTCAGCGTTAAGTACCTTCACGTCCACGCTTTTTTTACTTGCGTGGGTGATTTCAGCGTCGAATACCTGATTGCTGCCATCAAACAGCTGTAGCGCCTGGCCCGGTCCCATACGCAGCACGCGGCCGATATGGTTGGCTGCATCTTCACACAGTGAAATTTGGCTGCCGGAAGTGATTGGCTCAGGGTGATAAATGCGAGGAATGCGCATAGTTAAACATCCGCGTCATGGCCCTGGGCTACGAAAGGCCAGGGCATGGTTAAAAATATTGACGCTAGTGTAGGTTAGCTCTTTTGCGCCTGGCAAGCGCGTTGCACATATGGGTTATGGTTCCCCTGTACCTTTGCAATGCGTTCGTCGCGCTCACACTCCCAGTCGGTGACCGGATATTGCTTATTCCAGGCGTTAAAAAGCTGAGTTTGCTGGCGGGAGAGCGTTAGAGAGTACTGGTCGCGCATGTAAAAATAGGTACGAGCAATGGCACCGCGGGCGCGGGCCGGCGGCTCGGCAACTTTCTCTTTGAAGTCGACCTTCATGGCGCATTGCCCATACTGACCCTCACCACCGTTCCACTGGCTGTACATGAAGTTAGCGCGATCGCCATTTACCTCACCCACCGCAGGTTGCAGGTTATGCATGTCGCTTTCCATTTTGCGATAGACCGGATCTTTGGCGCAGTTTTTACGCCCTCCGTCCTGCCAGCACTGACGCTGATGACCAAATTGCCAGGCGGGGACAACGTGCTCCCATTCAATTCGACTGGCGCGGTTTTCATTTTTTCGCACTTTATAGCCGCAGGATTCGAGGTCAACGACCCCTTTTTTGCCTTGCCAGTTAATTTTACAACCGCAGTAGAAATCGCCCGGTGCATCGGCGTTAACCTTGACGCCTGCTGCTTTTGCCTGAGAAAAACTGTTGATGCCTTCGGCTAAAACCGGGCCTGAAAACGCAGCGGCTAACATGGCCGCAGCAAAAGAAAAATGACGGTACATCACAAACTCCGTGTCAAAACGAGCCCGCAACGTAGCGAAAGTTATTCCAGTATGCAATCAGTTAGGTCAGAAAAGTTCCTGATAATTCTGAAGATTATTCTGCAACCAGCGGTTCGCCGCAGTGAACACAGCGGTAGGTGGCCTCACCGCGTACAACGCGGTTATGGCGGCGGACGGTCAGTTGGTGCTCCTGACACTTACAGCGGTAAGTAAAGGTCTTGCGCTGCACCGATTGCAGTTCAAACTGATGCGTGCGCCGGGCCGGTACGCCCAGAACGCTTTCCATCATCCATTTCCATTCTTTCCCGTGTGGCGGCACGCGCCCAAAGTGTTTCCACACCAGTAAATGCGCCAGTTCATGGGGCACAACTTCGTTAATGAATGCGTCGACGTTTTCCATCAGCAGGACGGGATTAAGGCGAATTTCATAGGTTTGTAGCCATGCGGTACCCGCGGCGGTGCCGCGCTGTTGGTAAACCAGCTTTGGCTCCGGATATTGGCGTTCGAGCTTGAGATTGGCCTGGGCGAGTTTTTCCCGCAGGCTACGCATAACGGCTTGTTGGATGGCGATAGGGAGACGGGAGGTTTTCATAACGCCAGAGGATAGTGCGACAGGGAAGGGACTGCAAGAGGAAGGCTTCCTCCGCTGGGGAGGAAGCCTTTGGTGATTAGTCGTGTGCGCCAATTTCGCGCAGTTTACGACCCTTCATCAGGTTACGCTCAATGTGTTCCAGAGAGACGTTTTTAGTTTCAGGGATCAGCCACAGAGTCAGGAAGATGAACAGTACGTTCAGGCCGCCGTAGACCCAGAAGGTGTTGGCGCTGCCTAGCGAGTTCAGCATCGTCAGGAAGGTTGCGCCGACGATCATGTTGGCAATCCAGTTGGTTGCAGTAGAGCAGGTGATGCCGAAATCGCGGCCTTTCAGCGGCTGGATTTCAGAGCACAGTACCCAAATCAGCGGACCGGCGCTCATGGCAAAGCCAACGATAAACATCAGCAGCATCAGTACTGCGAAGTATTGTGCGGATGCCGAGTGAATACCCACGTGCATCATTGTACCCAGCACGCCCATACCAACAGCCATCACGATAAAGCCAAGGATCAGCGTAGGCTTGCGGCCCCAACGGTCAACCAGGCCAATGGCGATAAAGGTTGCCAGCACGTTGGTCAGACCGACGATAACAGTCCCCCACATCTGCTCGGTGGTGTTGGTGTAGCCCGCCAGCTCAAAGATTTTCGGTGCGTAATACATGATGACGTTCATCCCGGTGAACTGCTGCATCACCTGTAACAGAACGCCAAGGAATACCGCGCGACGGAAGTTGCTGTTTTCTTTAAACAGCGCCCAGCCGCTCTGCTTCACCTGCAGACTTTCACGGATTTCATCCAGCTCGCGTTTGGCTTCTGCGCTGGTGTCACGCAGACGCAACAGGACGCGTTCAGCATCAACAAAACGACGTTTAGCTGCAAACCAACGTGGGCTGTCCGGCAGGAAGATAACGCCGACCAGAAGCAGCAGGGCAGGGATGATGATTACACCCAGCATCCAGCGCCATGCGCCGCTGTAGCTAAAGGCTGTATCGGAAAGATACGCGCCCAAAATACCGATGGTGATCATCAGCTGATACATGGAGATCATGCTGCCACGAATCTTTTCCGGGGCAATTTCAGACAGGTACAGCGGCGCGGTATAAGACGCAACGCCTACAGCCAGGCCGAGCAGCACGCGGGAAACCAGCAGGACTTCAACGTTTGGCGCAGCGGCGGAGAACAGTGAACCCGCAACAAACAAGATCGCACCGATCATCAGGCTTTTTTTGCGTCCCAGTTTGAAGGAGAGCCAACCGCTGCCGACAGCACCTACCGCCGCACCAAACATCATGGAGCTCACCACCCATTCCTGAGTGTGCGGGGTAATTTGAAACTCGTCGGTGATGAACGGTAAAGCACCGGCAATAACACCGATATCCAGGCCAAAAAGTAATCCAGCCAGGGCTGCCAGAAAGCAGACAAAAAATGTCATGGCTTTGTTGGAACGCCCCGTTTTTTTATTGTCAGGCATGATGCCCTCCGGTTGGGTAGCTAGTTTTGTTGATGTTAAGGGTAGGTGAGTACGGGGTAAAAAAATGCGAATCACATCACATTAGTGTAATCGCTTACACTGCCATTCATGCTGGTTATTGGTTAATTCATTGAAAGTTAACATTATTTATTGGGATTAAATAATGTTGGTCGTCTGAATTTAAGACAATGATGAAAGATAATGTAACAGTGATGCAAGTGTGCTGGCTAAGAGATGTTAATTCAAGGTAGAGGGAAATATGGTGTGATGTAATCGCTTTCATTTTCATTTAAAGCAATAGTAATCATCGCGGTTTGGTGATGGATGTGGGAGAGGAAATAGGTATAAAAAAAGACCAGCGCGAGGCTGGTCTTCATAAGCGTTAAGTCTGGTTTAAATTACTTCAGACCGGCAGCGTCGCGCAGCAACTGTGCTTTGTCGGTTTTTTCCCATGGGAAATGTTCGCGACCAAAGTGACCGTAAGCAGCGGTTTCTTTGTAAATCGGGTGCAGCAGATCCAGCATCTGAATCAGGCCATACGGGCGCAGGTCGAAGAACTCACGTACCAGCAGGGTCAACTGCTCTGAAGGCACTTTTTCAGTACCGAACGTTTCCACCATGATAGATGTCGGTTCTGCCACGCCGATTGCGTAGGAAACCTGAATCTCACAACGGTCAGCCAGGCCTGCGGCAACGATGTTTTTCGCTACGTAACGGGCTGCATAGGCTGCGGAACGGTCAACTTTAGACGGATCTTTACCAGAGAATGCACCGCCGCCGTGACGCGCCATGCCGCCGTAGGTATCAACGATGATTTTACGACCGGTCAGACCGCAGTCGCCCATCGGGCCGCCGATAACGAAACGACCAGTTGGGTTGATGAAGAATTTGGTCGAAGCGGTCAGCCATTCAGTCGGCAGTACCGGCTTGATGATCTCTTCCATAACGGCTTCTTGCAGCGATTTCTGGTCGATATCTTCAGAGTGCTGAGTAGACAGAACAACCGCATCAATACCGACGATTTTGCCGTCGTCATACTGGAAGGTTACCTGGCTTTTGGCATCCGGACGCAGCCAGGATAAGGTGCCGTTTTTACGCACTTCAGCCTGACGCTGCACCAGACGGTGAGCATAGGTAATAGGTGCTGGCATCAGCACGTCGGTTTCGTTGGTTGCATAACCAAACATCAGGCCCTGGTCGCCTGCGCCCTGTTCCAGCGGATCGGCACGGTCAACACCTTGGTTGATGTCCGGAGACTGTTTACCAATCGCGCTCAGTACCGCGCAAGAGTTGGCGTCAAAGCCCATGTCGGAATGCACATAGCCAATTTCGCGAACCGTGTTACGGGTGATCTCTTCGATATCAACCCATGCGCTGGTGGTGATCTCACCGCCAACTAAAACCATACCGGTTTTGACGTAGGTTTCGCAGGCAACGCGTGCTTTTGGATCCTGTTCCAGGATTGCATCCAGCACAGCATCAGAGATTTGGTCAGCGATTTTGTCAGGATGCCCTTCTGATACGGACTCGGACGTAAAAAGGTGTTTTGCCATATTTAATTTCACCTAAGGAGAATTTGGTTAGCTCAAACTGTCGAGTGGAATAGCCATGTGTAGAAGATTCTACCATGAGTCTGCAGATGACGGACACTGGCAGTCTGAGTGTTAATCGGTATAGATGGATTAACATCTGGACGGCTATTTTAGGACAGTTCTTCGCCTGATTTCCAGCTTTTTTTGATTGAGGTCGCATTGTACTGAAAATGTAACTGGAAATTTTTCCTGACGGTGCTGGCAATGTTCATATTTATCTTTTGCTTTTTGACTTTCTTATCGGTATAAAACGCGGCGCGCGGCTCATATCCGTCATACTTCAAGTTGCATGTGCGTTGGCTTCCTCGCTCGCCCCAGTCACTTACTCATGTAAGCTCCCGGGGACTCTCTGCGTTGCCGCCTTCCCGCAACTCGAATTATTTAGGATAGACAAAAGCACACGACGTTTTCATCGTGTTGCCACTTCCAGCCGGGTTAAAACTTTAGCTTTGGCTTGTGGGTTCGTTCCGTAAGGAGCAACCGTGGAGGTGATACGAGATAATGAACCGTTGTATTCTGCAGAATCTGTCGCACCGTTCTGGTGTACATATGTCCCCCGCAATCTGCATCTCTGCTTTGCATACCTGTCGATGTTATATACACAAAATCATTTATGCTGCGTCGAGGCGGCAAGTGAATGAGTCCCCTGAACGTACGAGTAGTACGTGACTGGGGCGAATGAGCGTAGCCAACAAAGAGGCTGCATGAAAGATGAAGTGTATACCCATCTCGGCGTATCTCAGGACTCAAGAGCCGGTAACGGTCACTAAGAACTGAACAAGGGCGCTCTTGGTAAACAAGAGTTTTCTCGTGGTTTCGCCGAACCGTCAGCATTAAGTTCGGTTACGTGTTTACATTGATATGAAAAAGAAACCGGTCGCACAGTCGGAGCGTCAGCACTATCTGCTGCAAATTCTGCCTGTATTTGGGTTGTTATCGCGTCTTCGGATTGCGATAGTAGTCAACTGTTTTACACTTGTTAATAAAATTGAGGTTCGCTATGTCTGACGACATTTCTTTGGGTTCGCCTTCGTCAGCAGGCGAACACGGTGTACTACGCTCCATGCAGGAGGTTGCAATGAGTTCCCAGGAAGCCAGCAAGATGCTGCGTACTTACAATATTGCCTGGTGGGGTAATAACTACTACGACGTCAATGAACTGGGTCACATCAGCGTGTGCCCGGATCCGGACGTACCCGAAGCGCGCGTTGACCTTGCTGAGTTGGTGAAAGCCCGTGAAGCGCAGGGCCAGCGTTTGCCTGCATTGTTCTGCTTCCCGCAGATCCTGCAACACCGTCTGCGTTCGATTAACGCCGCGTTTAAACGTGCCCGTGAATCTTACGGTTACAACGGTGACTATTTCCTCGTTTACCCGATCAAGGTCAACCAGCACCGCCGCGTGATTGAATCGCTGATCCACTCCGGCGAACCGCTGGGGCTGGAAGCGGGTTCCAAAGCTGAACTGATGGCCGTTCTGGCTCATGCCGGAATGACCCGTAGCGTGATCGTGTGTAACGGTTATAAAGACCGCGAATATATCCGTCTGGCGCTGATTGGCGAGAAGATGGGCCATAAGGTCTATCTGGTCATCGAGAAGATGTCTGAAATTGCAATCGTGCTGGATGAAGCTGAACGCCTGAATGTCGTTCCGCGTCTGGGTGTGCGTGCGCGTCTGGCGTCGCAGGGCTCTGGCAAGTGGCAGTCCTCCGGCGGGGAAAAATCAAAATTCGGCCTGGCGGCAAACCAGGTGCTGCAGCTGGTCGAAATTCTGCGCGAGCGCGGTCGTCTGGACAGCATTCAGTTGCTGCACTTCCACCTTGGCTCGCAGATGGCGAACATTCGTGATATTGCCACCGGCGTACGTGAATCGGCGCGTTTCTACGTTGAGCTGCACAAGCTTGGCGTCAATATCCAGTGCTTCGACGTGGGCGGTGGTCTGGGCGTGGATTACGAAGGTACCCGTTCGCAGTCTGACTGTTCCGTAAACTACGGCCTGAACGAATACGCCAACAACATCATCTGGGCAATTGGCGACGCCTGTGAAGAACACGGTCTGCCGCATCCGACGGTAATCACCGAGTCTGGCCGCGCGGTTACCGCGCACCATACCGTGCTGGTATCTAACATTATCGGCGTTGAGCGTAGTGAACACACAGAAGCAACGCCTCCGGCTGACGATGCGCCGCGTGCTCTGCAAAGCATGTGGGAAACCTGGCAAGAAATGCATGAACCGGGAACTCGCCGTTCGCTGCGTGAATGGCTGCACGACAGCCAGATGGATCTGCACGATATTCACGTTGGTTACTCTTCAGGTACTTTTAGCCTGCAAGAGCGCGCGTGGGCTGAGCAGCTTTATCTGAACATGTGCCATGAAGTGCAGAAACAACTCGACCCGAGCAACCGCGCGCATCGCCCGATTATCGACGAGCTGCAGGAGCGTATGGCGGATAAGATTTACGTCAACTTCTCGCTGTTCCAGTCGATGCCGGATGCGTGGGGGATCGATCAGCTGTTCCCGGTAATGCCGCTGGAAGGACTGAATCAGGTACCTGAGCGCCGCGCGGTGCTGTTGGATATCACCTGTGACTCTGATGGCGCTATCGACCACTACGTTGACGGTGATGGCATTGCGACCACCATGCCGATGCCGGAATATGACCCGGAGAACCCGCCGATGCTGGGCTTCTTTATGGTGGGGGCGTACCAGGAGATCCTCGGCAACATGCACAACCTGTTTGGTGATACCGAAGCGGTTGACGTGTTCGTCTTCCCTGACGGCAGCGTAGAAGTTGAGCTGTCCGACGAAGGGGATACCGTGGCGGATATGTTGCAGTACGTGCAGTTGGATCCGAACACCTTGCTGACGCAGTTCCGTGACCAGGTGAAAAACACCGATCTGGATACCGAGCTGCAGCAACAGTTCCTCGAAGAGTTTGAGGCCGGTCTGTACGGATACACCTATCTGGAAGATGAGTAACGATAAATGCCTGCTGGCGCTACGCTTACCGGGCCTACGAAAGTAGGCCGGATAAAGCGAAGCCGCATTTGTGGCACTTACTTGAATCCGTACAAAATAACGGCGATAATTTGCCGTAAATATGCAGTTACCAAATCAATCCCTTCCTCGTCGGGCTTAACGACGCGGAGGGGATTTTTTTTCATCGATTTTTAAAGAGGTCAGTACATGAGCACCTTAGGTCATCAATACGACAACTCCCTGGTTTCTAACGCCTTTGGTTTTTTACGTCTGCCGATGAACTTCATGCCATACGACAGCGACGCCGATTGGGTGATCACCGGCGTACCGTTTGATATGGCAACGTCTGGTCGTGCGGGCGGGCGTCATGGTCCGGCGGCGATCCGTCAGGTTTCCACTAACCTGGCGTGGGAGCATAACCGCTTCCCGTGGAACTTCGATATGCGCGAGCGCCTGAACGTGGTGGACTGCGGCGATCTGGTTTATGCCTTCGGTGATGCGCGTGAAATGAGTGAAAAACTGCAGGCTCATGCTGAGAAGCTGCTTTCTGCCGGTAAGCGCATGCTCTCTTTCGGCGGCGACCACTTCGTCACGCTGCCGCTGTTGCGCGCACACGCTAAGCATTTTGGTAAAATGGCGCTGGTGCATTTTGATGCCCACACCGATACCTACGCGAACGGCTGCGAATTCGACCACGGCACCATGTTCTACACTGCGCCGAACGAAGGTCTGATCGATCCGAATCACTCTGTGCAGATTGGTATTCGTACCGAATTCGACAAAGACAACGGCTTTACCGTGCTGGATGCCTGCCAGGTGAACGATCGCAGCGTGGATGACATCATCGCCCAGGTTAAGCAGATCGTCGGCGATATGCCGGTGTACCTGACCTTTGATATCGACTGCCTGGATCCAGCATTTGCGCCGGGTACCGGTACGCCAGTGATCGGCGGTCTGACGTCTGACCGCGCGATCAAGCTGGTACGTGGTCTGAAAGATCTGAACATCGTCGGGATGGACGTCGTTGAAGTGGCTCCGGCCTACGATCAGTCTGAGATCACCGCGCTGGCGGCGGCTACGCTGGCTCTGGAAATGCTGTATATTCAGGCGGCGAAGAAAGGCGAATAAGTTGTTTTGCCGGATGTCGCTAACGCTTATCCGGCCTACAGCTGGTTGATGTTTGTAGGCCGGATAAGGCGTTCACGCCGCATCCGGCACGATTAACGGTTATTTGATCCCGTCTGCGCTCATGCGATCGCGAATATGTTGCGCACGTTCTGCGGATGCCGGGTGATCGTCAAACATTGAGCTTTGACGTCCAGCTTCCAGTTTGGCCAGTTTCTCAAAGCTGGTGGCTAAACCTGCCGGATTGATCCCGCGTTTGCGCAACAAATCATACGAGTAATCATCCGCCTCGGATTCCTGACGCTGGGAGAACTGCGAGTTCACCAGTTTCTCGCCAAGATCGCCCAGTTGCGACTGCGACAGGCTGCCGACAATGCCGCCAGCGGATGCCGCCGCTGCACGTACGGCGTTGGTACCCAGCGCAACCTGCATACCTTTTTTCACGTGACCCAGCGCGACGTGGCCCATTTCATGGCCGATCACCGCTTCGACTTCGTTGTCGGTCATCATATCCATCAGGCCGCTGTACACGCGGATACAGCCGTTTGCCATGGCAAAGGCATTCACATCTTTCGCCATATAGACTTTGTAGTTCACCGGCTGGCCGTTAATGTTATCGCCAAGCGCGGCGGATATTTTGCCAAGACGCGTTGCGTACTCGCTGCTGGCCGGGGCGATAGTAGCCTTGCTGTCCATATCTTTACAGGCCTGATCGCTTAGCGCTTTTACCTGAGCATCGCTCAGACTGTAGGCCTGAAAAGCCTCCGCGCCAGAAGAAAGCAGTCCGTTGGAGTCCATGTTCTGGCAACCGGTCAATGCCGCAGCCATGCTCGTAGCAAGCAGTAAAGCGCGAATTTTCATTTTTTCTCTTCCGCACAAAGTCAGGATTATTCTAAAAATTACGTCGTTTGCAGGTGAACCGACGCTCGGCCTAAGTATAAAGAAAAGAACAATACGCGGGCGAGAAGATTGCGCAACTTGCGCGCATGATCCAGAGATTTCTGAAGCGGCAAAAGGATGCTCCATGTACATGACACGCGGCTTGGGTT
Source organism: Citrobacter sp. Cpo069 (assembly GCF_030332785.1). Lineage (NCBI taxonomy): Bacteria > Pseudomonadati > Pseudomonadota > Gammaproteobacteria > Enterobacterales > Enterobacteriaceae > Citrobacter > Citrobacter sp. Cpo069. The sequence goes on along the minus strand of NZ_JAOWHD010000044.1, from coordinate 90,926 downwards.
ACATTGTTGGCACTTTTTTCCGGCGTAGCCCAAAACGCGCTGTCGTCAAGTCGTTAAGGGCTCAGCCTTCATTATCCGATCTGGAGTCAAAATGTCCTCACGTAAAGAGCTTGCCAATGCTATTCGTGCGCTGAGCATGGACGCAGTACAGAAAGCCAAATCCGGTCACCCGGGTGCCCCGATGGGTATGGCTGACATTGCCGAAGTCCTGTGGCGTGATTTCCTGAACCACAACCCGACTAACCCGTCCTGGGCTGACCGTGACCGCTTCGTGCTGTCCAACGGCCACGGCTCCATGCTGATTTATAGCCTGCTGCACCTCACCGGCTACGATCTGCCGATGTCCGAGCTGCAGAACTTCCGTCAGCTGCACTCCAAAACTCCGGGTCACCCGGAAGTGGGTTACACCGCGGGTGTTGAAACCACTACAGGTCCTCTGGGTCAGGGCATTGCGAATGCAGTGGGTATGGCTATCGCTGAAAAAACGCTGGCGGCGCAGTTTAACCGTCCAGGTCACGACATCGTTGACCACTTCACCTATGCTTTCATGGGCGACGGCTGCATGATGGAAGGTATCTCTCACGAGGTATGTTCCCTGGCTGGTACGCTGAAGCTGGGTAAACTGGTTGCGTTCTACGATGACAACGGCATCTCTATCGATGGTCATGTTGAAGGCTGGTTCACCGATGACACCGCGAAGCGTTTTGAAGCTTACGGCTGGCATGTGGTTCGTGGTGTTGATGGCCACGATGCTGACGCGATTAAGCGCGCAGTAGAAGAAGCACGCGCAGTGACCGACAAACCGTCCCTGCTGATGTGCAAAACCATCATCGGTTTCGGTTCTCCGAACAAAGCGGGTACTCACGACTCTCACGGTGCACCGCTGGGCGATGCAGAAATCGCACTGACCCGTGAACAGCTGGGCTGGAAATACGCGCCGTTCGAAATCCCGTCTGAAATCTACGCGCAGTGGGATGCGAAAGAAGCCGGTCAGGCAAAAGAAGCTGCATGGAACGAGAAGTTCGCTGCTTATGCGAAAGCCTACCCGCAGGAAGCGGCTGAATTCACCCGTCGTATGAAAGGTGAAATGCCGTCTGACTTCGACGCCAAAGCGAACGAGTTCATTGCTAAGCTGCAGGCTAATCCGGCGAAAATCGCCAGCCGTAAAGCTTCTCAGAACGCGATTGAAGCCTTCGGTCCTCTGCTGCCTGAATTCCTCGGCGGCTCCGCTGACCTGGCACCGTCTAACCTGACGCTGTGGTCTGGTTCGAAAGCGATTAACGAAGATACTGCCGGTAACTACATCCATTACGGTGTGCGTGAATTCGGTATGACCGCTATCGCGAACGGTATCTCCCTGCACGGTGGTTTCCTGCCGTACACCTCCACCTTCCTGATGTTTGTGGAATATGCCCGTAACGCGGTGCGTATGGCTGCGCTGATGAAACAGCGTCAGGTCATGGTCTACACCCACGACTCCATCGGTCTGGGCGAAGACGGCCCGACTCACCAGCCGGTAGAGCAGGTTGCTTCTCTGCGTGTGACCCCGAACATGAGCACATGGCGTCCGTGTGACCAGGTTGAATCCGCCGTTGCGTGGAAATACGGTGTTGAGCGTCAGGACGGCCCGACCGCGCTGATCCTCTCCCGCCAGAACCTGGCACAGCAGGAGCGTACCGAAGAGCAACTGGCAAACATCGCTCGCGGTGGTTATGTGCTGAAAGACTGCGACGGTCAGCCGGAACTGATCTTCATCGCAACTGGTTCTGAAGTTGAGCTGGCTGTGGCTGCGTGGGACAAACTGACTGCCGAAGGCGTGAAGGCTCGCGTGGTTTCCATGCCGTCTACCGACGCGTTCGACAAGCAGGATGCCGCTTACCGTGAGTCTGTGCTGCCGAAAGCGGTTTCCGCTCGCGTTGCAGTGGAAGCAGGTATCGCGGACTACTGGTTCAAATACGTGGGTCTGAACGGCGCAATCGTCGGTATGACCACCTTTGGTGAGTCTGCTCCGGCAGAGCTGCTGTTTGAAGAGTTCGGCTTCACCGTAGACAACGTTGTCGCGAAAGCAAAAGAACTGCTGTAATTTCGATTACAGGTGAAAACGGGTCGCTCAGGCGGCCCGTTTTTTTTTGCTTTTCCGGAACGCGCCGCGCGTTGCGCAATCGCACGGCTCAGTCTGCTATCCAGACCGTCTGCGGCATCATTGAAGGGCTCCGGGACTCGGACCTCGCGCTGGTGATTAGATGCAGGTTAGGGGGCTTTCTGATTTAAATCAGGGTGTGTAACACGACAATGAAATAATTTTGCTACGGTTATTCGTCATTCTGGAATATGGAATAAATTTAGCGTTGAAGGGCGTTAAAATGTGACGCAAGTCAGATAACTGTGTTCTGTTGCTGGACAATCATTCCTTTTATTCCGCGTTTCGCTTATTCTAGCTGAAGCGTTTCAGTCGATTAAATGTTCGACAATTAACCAATTAGTCGCAGTTTGCGACAGGTAAGGTTTCCCTGAGCGATTTGCTGCATTACTCTGTCTGCCACATCGTTTCTGAGAAATCCTTGCAGGAGACCTATGACCGTACGCGTAGCGATTAATGGTTTCGGTCGCATCGGACGCAACGTGGTTCGTGCTTTGTATGAATCCGGGCGTCGGGCGGAAATCACCGTGGTGGCAATCAACGAACTTGCGGATGCTGCAGGCATGGCGCATTTGTTGAAATATGACACCAGCCATGGACGTTTTGCCTGGGATGTTCGTCAGGAACGTGACCAGCTCATCGTTGGCGATGACGCTATCCGCATTCTGCATGAGCGAACACTTGATGCACTTCCATGGCGCGAACTGGGTGTCGACATCGTGCTGGATTGTACGGGGGTCTTCGGCAATCGCGAACACGGCGAGGCGCATATTGCCGCTGGTGCAAAAAAAGTGCTCTTTTCACATCCTGGTAGTCACGACATCGACGCAACCGTTGTGTATGGCGTTAATCAGGATCAGCTGCGCGCTGAGCACCGGATCGTTTCCAACGCTTCCTGCACCACGAATTGCATAATACCCGTCATTAAATTGCTGGATGATGCTTACGGCATTGAGTCTGGTACCGTCACCACGATCCACTCCGCGATGCACGATCAGCAGGTTATTGATGCTTATCATCCTGACCTGCGTCGCACGCGAGCGGCCAGCCAGTCGATTATTCCGGTTGATACCAAACTGGCGGCGGGCATCACGCGAATTTTTCCGCAGTTTAACGATCGTTTTGAAGCGATAGCGGTGCGTGTACCAACCATAAATGTGACGGCGATCGACTTAAGCGTGACGGTGAAAAAACCAGTAAAAGCCAGTGAAGTCAACCAGTTGCTGCAAAAAGCAGCACAAGGTGCATTTCATGGTATAGTTGACTATACGGAATTACCGTTGGTCTCTGTAGATTTTAACCACGACCCGCACAGTGCCATCGTTGATGGTACGCAAACGCGTGTGAGTGGCGCTCACCTGATCAAAACGCTGGTCTGGTGTGATAATGAATGGGGCTTTGCTAACCGTATGCTCGACACTACGTTAGCGATGGCTGCTATTGGTTTCAGGCTCGACGCTTGAGCGTCGACAAAACTTTATGAATCAACGAGAGGATTCACCATGTCTGTAATTAAGATGACCGATCTGGATCTGGCTGGTAAACGCGTTTTTATCCGTGCGGACCTGAACGTACCAGTTAAAGAAGGGAAAGTAACCAGCGATGCGCGTATCCGTGCTTCTCTGCCGACCATCGAACTGGCCCTGAAACAGGGTGCGAAAGTGATGGTAACTTCCCACCTGGGTCGTCCTACCGAAGGCGAGTACAACGAAGAATTCTCTCTGCTGCCGGTTGTTAACTACCTGAAAGACAAACTGTCTGCTCCGGTTCGCCTGGTAAAAGATTACCTGGACGGCGTTGAAGTCGCTGCCGGTGAACTGGTGGTTCTGGAAAACGTTCGCTTCAACAAAGGCGAGAAGAAAGACGACGAAGCACTGTCCAAAAAATATGCTGCGCTGTGCGACGTATTCGTAATGGATGCTTTCGGTACAGCTCACCGTGCACAGGCTTCTACTCACGGTATCGGTAAATTCGCTGATGTAGCTTGCGCAGGCCCGCTGCTGGCTGCTGAGCTGGATGCGCTGGGTAAAGCACTGAAAGAACCTGCTCGTCCGATGGTTGCTATCGTTGGCGGTTCTAAAGTTTCCACCAAACTGACCGTTCTGGATTCTCTGTCAAAAATCGCTGACCAACTGATCGTTGGCGGTGGTATCGCGAACACCTTCGTTGCCGCTCAAGGCCACAACGTGGGTAAATCCCTGTACGAAGCTGACCTGGTTGACGAAGCTAAGCGTCTGCTGACCACTTGCGACATCCCGGTCCCGACTGACGTTCGCGTAGCGACTGAATTCTCTGAAACTGCACCGGCTACTCTGAAGTCCGTAAGCGATGTGAAAGAAGACGAGCAGATCCTGGACATCGGCGACGCTTCTGCACAGCAGCTGGCTGACATCCTGAAAAATGCGAAAACCATTCTGTGGAACGGCCCGGTTGGCGTGTTCGAATTCCCGAACTTCCGCAAAGGTACTGAAATCGTTGCTAACGCTATCGCAGACAGCGAAGCGTTCTCTATCGCAGGCGGCGGTGACACCCTGGCAGCAATCGACCTGTTCGGCATTGCTGACAAAATCTCCTACATCTCCACTGGCGGCGGCGCTTTCCTCGAATTCGTGGAAGGTAAAGTATTGCCAGCAGTAGCGATGCTCGAAGAGCGCGCTAAAAAGTAAGCATTTAATGGGCAGGGAAACCTGCCCAATTATTAGCGCGCTTTAGAGCGCGCGCCCTTTCCAAGGCCGAAGATACAGGATTCGTAATATGTCTAAAATTTTTGATTTCGTAAAACCAGGCGTAATCACTGGTGATGACGTACAGAAAGTTTTCCAGGTAGCAAAAGAAAACAACTTTGCTCTGCCAGCTGTTAACTGCGTGGGTACCGACTCCATCAACGCCGTTCTGGAAACCGCTGCAAAAGTTAAAGCGCCGGTAATCGTACAGTTCTCCAACGGTGGTGCTTCTTTCATCGCGGGTAAAGGCGTGAAGTCTGACGTTCCTCAGGGCGCTGCAATCCTGGGTGCTATCTCTGGCGCGCATCACGTTCACCAGATGGCTGAACACTACGGTGTTCCGGTTATCCTGCACACTGACCACTGCGCGAAGAAACTGCTGCCGTGGATCGACGGTCTGCTGGACGCGGGTGAAAAACACTTCGCAGCAACCGGCAAACCGCTGTTCTCTTCTCACATGATCGACCTGTCTGAAGAGTCTCTGGAAGAGAACATCGAAATCTGCTCCAAATACCTGGCGCGCATGTCCAAAATGGGCATGACCCTGGAAATCGAACTGGGTTGCACCGGTGGCGAAGAAGACGGCGTGGACAACAGCCACATGGACGCTTCTGCACTGTACACCCAGCCGGAAGACGTTGATTACGCATACACCGAGCTGAGCAAAATCAGCCCGCGTTTCACCATCGCAGCTTCCTTCGGTAACGTTCACGGCGTTTACAAGCCGGGTAACGTTGTTCTGACCCCGACCATCCTGCGCGACTCTCAGGACTATGTTTCTAAGAAACATAACCTGCCGCACAACAGCCTGAACTTCGTCTTCCACGGCGGTTCCGGTTCTACTGCTCAGGAAATCAAAGACTCCGTAAGCTACGGCGTAGTGAAAATGAACATCGACACCGATACCCAATGGGCTACCTGGGAAGGCGTTCTGAACTACTACAAAGCGAACGAAGCTTACCTGCAGGGCCAGCTGGGCAACCCGAAAGGCGAAGATCAGCCGAACAAGAAATACTACGATCCGCGCGTATGGCTGCGTGCTGGTCAGGCAACCATGATCACCCGTCTGGAACAGGCTTTCAAAGAACTGAACGCGGTTGACGTTCTGTAATTTACGCCGTTCTACGTGACATGAGGCCCGCAAATGCGGGCCTTTTTTATTGCCATTTCAATATGCTGCTGGCAGAGAATTCTGTGATCTGTTTGGCAAAATCCAGGTTTATTGTTTACCCTTGTCAGATTGCCAGTCCCGTTGGGACGGCTTTATTTTTCCCATTTGGGTAAGCAAAAAAGGAATATTGAATGGAAGATTTGAATGTTGTCGACAGCATAAATGGTGCGGGCACCTGGCTGGTCCGCAATCAGGAGCTGCTGTTAAGCTATGCCGTCAACATCGTTGCGGCCATCGCCATTGTCATTATCGGTATGATTGTGGCGCGCATCGTATCAAACACCGTTAACCGCCTGATGGTGGCACGTAAAATTGATGCAACCGTTGCTGACTTCCTCTCCGCACTGGTGCGCTACGGGATTATCGCGTTCACGCTGATTGCCGCTCTGGGTCGCGTTGGGGTACAAACCGCTTCTGTGATTGCCGTTCTCGGTGCCGCAGGTTTAGCCGTTGGTCTGGCGCTGCAAGGTTCGCTGTCTAACCTCGCCGCTGGCGTGCTGCTGGTGATGTTCCGTCCGTTCCGCGCAGGTGAGTATGTAGACCTCGGCGGCGTAGCGGGAACCGTACTCAACGTGCAGATTTTCTCCACGACTATGCGTACCGTAGACGGTAAGATTGTTGTGATCCCAAACGGTAAAATCATTGCCGGGAACATCATTAACTTCTCTCGTGAGCCGGTTCGTCGTAACGAATTTATCATCGGCGTGGCTTACGACTCCGATATCGATCAGGTGAAAAAAATCCTCACCGATATCATTCTGTCTGACGAGCGTATCCTTAAAGATCGTGAAATGACGGTGCGCCTGAATGAGCTGGGCGCTTCCTCGATCAATTTTGTGGTACGCGTCTGGAGCAACAGTAGCGATCTGCAAAGCGTCTACTGGGACGTACTGGAGCGTATTAAACGCGAGTTTGACGCCAACGGTATCAGCTTCCCGTACCCGCAGATGGATGTGAACTTCAAGCGTGTGAAAGAGAGCGCGGCAGAGTAATCGCGTGCCCGGTGGCGCTATCGCTTACCGGGCCCGCAGGTTTTGTAGGCCGGATAAGGCGTCAGCCGTCATCCGGCATTTCCCCCCCCTTGGTATTAATTCTTCTTATCCCTGATTAAAATTATCCATTTCCGCTAATGTTTTCCCCGCGCTATAGTCTGCTCCTAAGAGAAACAGTTCGGGATGATTAACGTGTTATCGTATTATTTTCAAGGGCTTGCACTTGGTGCGGCTATGATACTTCCGCTCGGTCCGCAAAACGCCTTCGTGATGAATCAGGGGATCCGTCGCCAGTATCACATCATGATTGCTTTACTCTGCGCTATCAGCGACTTAGTGCTGATTTGCGCGGGGATCTTTGGCGGTAGCGCCTTGCTGATGCAGTCACCATGGCTGATGGCGCTTGTCACCTGGGGTGGGGTGGCATTTTTACTCTGGTACGGTTTCGGGGCGTTAAAAACGGCGATGAGCAGTAACCTGGAACTGGCCAGCGCCGAGGTGATGAAGCAGGGCCGCTGGAAAATTATCGCTACTATGCTGGCGGTGACATGGCTCAACCCCCATGTTTACCTGGATACCTTTGTGGTGCTGGGGAGTCTGGGAGGCCAACTGGACGTTGAGCCTAAGCGCTGGTTTGCGCTGGGTACCGTCAGCGCTTCGTTCCTGTGGTTCTTCGGCCTGGCATTGCTGGCGGCCTGGCTCGCTCCGCGTTTGCGCACTGCTAAAGCACAGCGGATCATCAATACCCTGGTAGGATTGGTGATGTGGTTTATCGCTTTTCAGTTGGCAAAAGAAGGTGTTGCGCACGTTCATGCGTTGTTCAACTAAGTGTTGTCTGATGGACAACGCAGCGAGATCGGCTAAGCTTGCCTGCATGTGCCCTGAGTTTCGGGGTAATTAATGAAACATGGAGGAACGACCGTGAAGTTCAAAATAATGGCCCTGGCGGCATTAGTCGGATTCAGCGCACTATCGGTACAGGCAAATGAGTTGCCAAATGGACCGCACATCGTGACTTCCGGAACGGCAAGCGTGGATGCGACACCAGACATCGCTACTCTGGCGATTGAAGTGAACGTTGCTGCAAAGGATGCGGCTTCAGCGAAGAAGCAGGCAGATGAGCGCGTGGCGCAATATCTGTCCTTCCTTGAACAGAACCAGATAGCGAAGAAAGATATTAGCGCGGCAAACCTGCGCACCCAGCCGGACTACGACTACCAGAATGGTAAAAGCGTCCTTAAAGGCTATCGTGCGGTACGTACCGTTGAGGTCACGCTGCGTCAGTTGGACAAACTCAACGCGCTGCTTGATGGTGCGCTGAAGGCCGGTCTGAATGAGATCCGTTCGGTATCGCTTGGCGTTGCCCAGCCGGATACTTACAAAGATAAAGCGCGTAAAGCAGCAATTGATGATGCTATTCATCAGGCTGAGCAGTTAGCTGCGGGCTTTAACAGCAAATTGGGGCCCGTTTACAGCGTGCGTTACCACGTTTCCAATTATCAACCGAGCCCGATGGTACGGATGATGAAAGCAGATGCAGCGCCTGCGACATCCGCTCAGGAAACCTACGAACAGCCGGTTATTCAGTTTGACGATCAGGTTGATGTGGTCTTCCAGATTGAGCCGACGGCGGGGCAGCCAGCAGCAACGCCAGCCAAAACCCAGTAATCATTGCAGACCCGGCTTTCCAGCCGGGTTTTTTCTGTGAGCAACTGTAAAAATGAGACCCCGCATCCAGTCTTTTTTTTCGCCGTAATGAGGATAGGCCATAGCGATTTTTAAGGGGACGCTATGGATATTTTTATCTCGAAAAAGATGCGTAATTTCATTCTGCTGGCGCAAACCAATAACATTGCCAGAGCGGCAGAAAAAATACATATGACCGCATCGCCTTTCGGTAAAAGCATTGCCGCACTGGAGGATCAAATCGGCTATACGCTGTTTACCCGCAAAGATAACAACATCAGTCTGAATAAAGCCGGACAGGAACTGTATCAGAAGCTGTTTCCCGTTTATCAGCGCCTTTCTGCCATTGATAACGAAATCCATAACGCCTCTCGCCGCTCGCGGGAAATCGTCATCGGGATCGACAATACCTACCCAACGATTATTTTTGACCAGTTGATTAGCCTTGGTGACAAGTATGACGGCGTGACGGCTCAGGCCGTTGAATTCAGCGAGAATGGGGTGATTGATAACCTGTTCGATCGCAAACTGGATTTTATTATCTCGCCGCAGCACGTTTCCCCCCGCGTCCAGGAACTGGAGAATCTGGCGATTAGCGAGCTGCCTCCGCTGCGTCTGGGGTTTCTCGTTTCCCGGCGCTACGAAGAAAAACAGCCGCAGGATCTGCTGCGTGAGCTGCCCTGGCTGCAAATGCGCTTCCAGAATCGCGCTAACTTTGAGGCGATGCTGGATGCCTACATGCGACCCTGTGGGATTAACCCGACGATTATTTACCGTCCATACAGCTTTATGGCCAAGATTAGCGCGGTGGAGCGCGGGCAGTTTTTGACGGTGATCCCTCATTTCGCCTGGCGGCTGGTGAATCCGTCGACGCTAAAGTATTTCGACGCGCCCGGCAGCCCCATGTATATGCAAGAATTTCTCTATTCACTGAAAAATCATCGCTATACCGCCACCATGCTCGAGCATATTGCTGAGGATCGTGACGGTACGGCAAGTTAACCAAGCATTGAACCTGTTTCGAGCAGGTTGCGATGCAGATCGAAAGCATGGCTGAGATCGTGATGGATATGCCCGCCGGGTGCTTTCTCCAGATAGCGGTGCAGATAATCCCGGTAAAGAGGGTGCGCACAGTTATCGATAATCGTGTGCGCCCGCTGCATCGGAGATAGCCCACGCAGATCGGCAATCCCTTGTTCGGTCACGATCACTTTAACGCTATGTTCGCTGTGGTCGACATGGCTGCACATCGGTACGATGGTGGAGATTTTCCCGCCTTTGGCAATCGACGGCGCCATAAAGATAGACAGGTAGGCATTGCGCTCGAAATCCCCGCTGCCGCCGATGCCATTCATCAGGTTCACCCCCGCAACGTGCGTGGAATTGGCATGGCCGTAGATATCAAACTCCAGACCGACGTTGAGCGCAATAACCCCCAGCCGACGGATGATCTCCGGGTTATTGGAGATCTCCTGCGGGCGCAGCACAATCCGGCTGGCGAAGAAGTCCATGTTGTCGTAAATCTTCTGTAGCGACGGGGCTGAAATGGTCAGGCTGGAGGCGCTGGCACCTGTTATCTTGCCCGTTTCCAGCAGATGCACCACCGACTCCTGCAACACCTCCGAATACATCATAAAGGGCGGGATATCTGGGTTCTCGCCCAGTCGCGCCATTACCGCGTTGTTGATATTGCCCACGCCGCTTTGTAAGGGTAGAAACTCAGCTGGAATACGTTTGTGAGCCATTTCTGCCAGCAGGAAAGTGACGACGTTATCGGCAATTTGCTGGCTGACCGGATTGGTTTTTTCCGCCGCATTTCCGGCATCGGGCAGCTCAGTATCCACCACCGCAACCACCTTTTTGGGATCTATCTGCACGCACTGGCTGCCTACGCGATCCATGGTATGAAAAATGGGTACGCTGTTACGCCGCGGCGGCGCACCGGGTATCACGATGTCGGCAAACTCCGCCACGCGCGGATTATGGTAATGATTCAATTCAATGATCACTTTTTTCGCCCGCAGCAGCCAGGTCGGCGCATTACCAATACCGCTGGAAAGCCAAATCCGGCCATCTGGCGCAATGGCGGAGGCTTCAATGACGGCAACATCGATCTCGCCAAAAAAGCCGTAATTAACCATTTGCGCCACTTCACTCAAATGGAGATCGACAAACCTCACCTGGCCCTGATTAATTTTCTCGCGCAGGCCCGATGACGTTTGATAAGGCGCACGCCAGGAAACGGCATCCGCCGCGGATAGAACATCATCAGCGGCGGCGCCAATTGATGCTCCGGTCAGCAGGCGGATCTGAAAAGGCTGCCCGTTCTGATGCCGTTCGCAGGCGCGTTGGGCAATTGCGCTGGGTAACGCTTTGGGTGAACCCGCAGGGGTAAAGCCGCTAAACGCCACCATATCATCGTGCTGGATAATTTCTGCCGCCTGTTCGGCGCTCATCCGTTTCATGGCCGTCTCCTTCCTCGGACGTGATTAATGGCCAACAAAATTTGGTTTACGTTTTTCCATAAACGCGTTCATCCCTTCCTGATAATCCTCGCTGTCGTACACCGCGCGGCGCATGCCCTGAATACGCTCGAACTCATCAGAATTCATGGTGTGCGCTTCACCCAGCACGCGCAGTTCTTCTTTGATGACGGCGATGGCCAGCGGCGCTTTTTCCGAGATGTGGTGCGCCATTTGCAGAGTGAAATCTTCCAGTTCCTCGACGGGCACGACATGGTTAAGGATCCCGACCGCCATGGCGCGTTGAGCGGTGATGGGCGAAGCGGTAAAAATCAGCTCTTTCACGATGTGAAAACCAGCGTCGCGGGTCAGGTTGTGGATGCCCACCAGGTTATACGGCACACCGAGGTTGACCGGGGTCATCGAGAAAGTGGAGGTACTGGCTGCAATGATCAGATCGGAACTCATGATCATCTCAAACGCGCCGCCCCAGACGCTGCCTTCGACCATGGAGATCACCGGCTTCGGGTATTTTTGGATCATACGGGTTATCTGACGCAGCGGATCGTCATAAGAGAGCGGATCGCGACGTCCGGTCGGGAGTTCATGAATATCATGCCCGGCAGAAAACACTTTGGCCCCGCTTGGAGCGCGCAGAATGATGCAGCGAATGTCTGCACGATTGAGATCGCTCAGCGCCTGCATCAGATCGTCAATAAACACTTTACTCAGGGCATTGAGCTTGCGGGCGTAATTGAACTCAATAACCGCGACTTTCTGGATGATGACCACGTTGACGTATTGATAAGACATAATGTTCTCTTTATTGAAAGTAATGATGCTGAATAAATTCGCTGATGTGCCGCAGACCGGTGCGCGGCGAAAGATCATTGTTTTTGACGGCCTGAAGCGTCTGCTGGAAATAGCGGTCGAAATCAGTCCGCGCAAACAGCAGATGCAGGGCTTCTTCTTCAGCCTGCTGGTGTAACCAGTCCACCGCCTGCTGCTGGCGAACTTTTTCCAGTCGACCGCTGGCGGTCAGGCACGTTTTAAAGTCGGTTATCGCCTGCCAAACCTCCTCGATACCGCGTTTTTCCAGGGCGCTACAGGTCAGAACCCGCGGCTGCCACTCGTCATATTTGCGGCGCAGAATATGCAGGGCGGACTCGTACATATGGCGGGCAATGGCAACGCTGGTATGGTTATCACCGTCGTCCTTATTGATGACGACCAGATCCGCCATTTCCATCAGGCCTTTTTTGATGCCCTGTAAATCGTCGCCACCGCCAGCGATTTGCAGTGAGATAAAGCAATCCACCATGCCTGCGACTTCGGTTTCTGACTGCCCAACGCCGACGGTTTCTACAATCACCACGTCAAAGCCAGCCGCTTCGCACAGCAGCATTAATTCGCGGGCACGCTGGCTGGCACCGCCTAAATGACCGCAGGAAGGGACCGGGCGAATAAACGCAGATTCGGCGCGGGCCAGCTCCGTCATGCGGGTTTTATCGCCAAGAATGCTGCCGCCGCTGACCGGGCTGCTGGGATCGACGGCGATCACCGCCACCCGTAATCCGTGGTGGATGAGCAACATGCCGAATGCTTCCAGGAAAGTGCTTTTGCCCGCGCCCGGCGTACCGGTGATCCCCAAACGCAGGGCGTTACCGGTGAACGGCATTATCGCGTCCAGCAATTGCGTACTCAGTGGCTGGTGGCGCGGGTGGTTGCTTTCGACCAGCGTCATCGCCTGGGCGAGCGTAGCCCGTTCGCCGAGTCGCAAACGGCGGACGGTATCTTCAAGCGTGGCGGCGTTAATCATGATGCTGACTGATACGGGTTAACACATCGCGGACGCTGTCGAGCATTGGCGTGCCGGGACCATAAATGGCAGCCACGCCATGTTCGTGCAGGAAGGCGTAATCCTGTGGCGGAATAACGCCTCCTGCTACCACGCAGATATCTTCACGCCCCCATTTTTTGAGTGCGGTAACCAACTCAGGAATCAGCGTTTTATGGCCCGCCGCAAGTGACGATGCGCCTATTACATGCACATCGTTTTCTACCGCCAGACGGGCGATCTCTTCCGGAGTGGAGAACATCGGGCTGAGATCGACATCGAAACCGAGATCGGAATAGGCGCTGGCGATCACCTTCGCGCCGCGATCGTGGCCGTCCTGACCCATCTTGGCGATCAGAATGCGCGGGCGGCGTCCATTTTCCGCGAGGAACTGTTCGGTTTGCGCAACAATGGCATCGAACTCGTCGGCGGATTTGTCTGACTGGTGATAGCTTTGCGCAATCACCCCGGTGACGCACTGGCTGGGAACCAGATACCGGTCAAAGGCGACCTCCAGCGCGTCGGAGATTTCACCGAGCGTGGCGCGAACGCGAGCGGCGCTGACGGCGGCGGCCAGCAGGTTTTCATTATGCTGCGCGGCGTGGGTCAGCGCGGATAGCGCGGTCTTGACGGCATCGTTGTCGCGGGTGGTGCGGATATGCTGCAGCGAGGCAATCTGCTCGTTGCGCACCTTCACGTTGTCGATCTCCAGTACCGACGTCTCGTCTTCTTTATCCAGTTTGTACTTATTGACGCCGACGATAACGCGCTTACCCTGGTCGATCAGCGATTGTTCACGCGCGGAAGCTTCTTCGATCATCCGTTTAGGGAGTCCGGCTTCGATTGCTTTCGCCATGCCGCCTGCCTCATCAATCTGTTTGATGATCGTGCGTGCCTGCTTCACAATTTGATCGGTGAGTGACTCGACGTAATACGATCCGGCCAGCGGATCAACGGTGCGGCAGATCTCTGATTCTTCCTGAATGATGATCTGCGTATTACGCGCAATACGGGCGGAGAAATCGGTGGGCAGACCGAGCGCTTCATCAAAAGCATTGGTATGCAGCGACTGGGTGCCGCCAAGCGTAGCGCCGAGTGCTTCAATAGTGGTTCGTACCACGTTGTTGTACGGGTCCTGCTCGGTTAGGCTCCAGCCGGACGTCTGGCAGTGGGTACGCAGAGCGAGAGATTTCGGGTTGGTCGCGCCAAAGCTGCTGACCGCTTCACTCCACAAATAGCGCGCCGCGCGCAGCATGGCGACGTTCATAAACAGATCCATGCCGATACCGAAGAAGAACGACAGGCGCGGGGCGAAGTCATCAATTTTCAGTCCGGCGGAGAGTGCAGCTTTGATGTATTCAATACCGTCTGCCAGCGTAAACGCTACCTGCTGCACGCAGTTCGCTCCGGCTTCACCCATGTGATAGCCGCTGATGCTGATGGTGTTAAAGCGCGGCATGTTGCCAGAGCACCAGGCGATGATGTCGGCGATAATGCGCATGGACGGTTTTGGGGGATAAATGTAGGTGTTGCGGCACAGGTACTCTTTCAGAATATCGTTCTGAATGGTCCCGGTGAGTTGTTCCGGCGCTACGCCTTGTTCTTCTGCAGCGACGATATAAAACGCCAGCACAGGTAGAACCGCGCCGTTCATGGTCATCGATACTGACATCTTATCCAGCGGGATATGGTCGAACAGTATCTTCATATCTTCGACGGTATCGATCGCCACGCCTGCTTTACCGACGTCACCCGCCACGCGTGGGTTGTCAGAGTCATAGCCACGATGGGTGGCAAGGTCAAAGGCGACGGAAAGTCCTTTTTGCCCGGCGGCGAGGTTGCGGCGGTAAAAGGCGTTGGACTCTTTGGCGGTAGAGAAACCAGCGTATTGACGAATGGTCCACGGCTGCGCGGTATACATGGTGGCGCGCGGGCCACGCACGTAAGGCGGCAGGCCGGGAAGGGTGCCCGTGACTTCCAGATTATCGAGGTCTTCTTCGGTGTACAGCGGCTTGATGGCAATCCCTTCCGCCGTCTGTCTTTCCAGCGACTCGACGGTTTTTTCCCGGCGACTGAGTTCTTTATTGGCGAGTGTTTGCCACTCCTGCACGTTTGCCATTTTTTGCTCCGTATTACGCAATAAGTTGAATCTTTGCGAATACGGTGAGCTTTTTCATTTGGCTTGTCGCCAGCAAAAAATAGCCAACAGGGCGTCGTTTTTTGCCGCGTGGCGTGTTTGATTTTGTGATTTATTTCAAAGACGTGGCGGGAATAGCATGAAAAGAGGGTAAAAGGCTTGTCGGCCGGATAGGGCGTTACGCCACCATCCGGACTCAGAGGTTATGAGCGGTTTAATCCTGACGCAGTACGTTGTGACCATAGGCCAGCAGCGCATCGGTGACGTTGCGCATCATGCGGCTTTCCGGTGCAAAACGGTGCCAGTACAGCATCCGGCGCTGGAACAGGCCCGGTGTTAAGTCGATAAGCTCGCCGCTTTCCAGTTCTTTCTCAATCTGCAAGTGGGGGATCATGCAGCAAGTGGTTCCCTGACGCGCCAATTGAACAAAGGCTTCAGACGAGTTAACGATATGGCACGGCACGCTGCCCGGCGGCAGGTCGAAGTTTTGTTGCAGGAACGCCTGGTGCATATCATCAAGATGGTCAAACGCTACCGCTGGGGCTTTCAGCAGGGCAGAGCGGGTGACACCGTTAGGGAAATAGCGCTCGGCGAAAGGTTTGGATCCAACAAACAGGTAGTCCAGCGCGCCGAGTTTATCCACCAGACAGCTTGGCAGCGCCTGATGCTGAATACTCACCGCACCGACCACCTCACCACGACGCAGACGCTCCTGAGTGCGCGTTTCATCCTCAACCTGCAGGTTCAGCCGAATCGGCGAATTTGCCAGTACCGGAGCCAGCGCAGGAAGTAACCAGGTCGCCAGACTGTCGGCGTTCACCGCCAGTGAGAGCAGCAGTGGCGTCGAGCCGGTTTGTTCATCACCCAGCCACTCGTCTTCCAGCAGTTCAACCTGACGCAAAAGCGCCAGTAGTTTCTGCCCCTGTTCGGTTGGGCGTGGTGGTACGGTACGCACCAGCAGCGGTTGTCCGAACATATTCTCAAGCTGTTTTATGCGCTGTGAAACCGCGGATTGCGTGATGCACAGCTTCTGCGCCGCGCGCTCAAATCCTCGTTCACGAATAACCGCATCCAGTGCTTGTAGTGTTCTGTAGTCCGGACGTTTCATTGCTTTGACGCACTCCTGAAAATTTTGCTTGTTCTGCACTATGACACAAATTTAGGTTGGGTAAAGACGAAATCCGCCGCTTGCGAGCGGGTGTGGGGACATTTTTCTGCACAATGTTCTATAATGCGCGTGAATTTTCCCACCATATTCACACCACAGGCGAAACGATCATGACGCAGGATGAACTGAAAAAAGCAGTAGGATGGGCGGCACTTCAGTATGTACAGCCCGGTACCATTGTGGGCGTAGGTACAGGTTCAACAGCCGCACACTTTATTGATGCGCTGGGCACAATGAAAGGTCAGATTGAAGGTGCGGTATCCAGTTCGGACGCTTCAACCGAAAAACTCAAAAGCCTCGGTATCCACGTGTTCGATCTTAACGAAGTGGACAGCCTCGGCGTATACGTTGACGGCGCGGATGAAATCAACGGCCACATGCAGATGATCAAGGGCGGCGGCGCAGCGTTGACCCGTGAAAAAATTATTGCTTCCGTGGCGAAGAAATTTATCTGCATTGCCGACGCGTCCAAAGAAGTCGATATTCTCGGTAACTTCCCGCTGCCGGTTGAAGTGATCCCAATGGCGCGCAGCGCTGTGGCTCGCCAGTTGGTGAAGCTGGGCGGTCGTCCTGAATACCGTCAGGGCGTAGTGACGGACAATGGTAACGTGATCCTTGATGTACACGGTCTGGAGATCCTCGATGCCATTGCGATGGAAAACGCCATCAATGCGATTCCGGGCGTGGTAACCGTCGGTCTGTTTGCCAACCGTGGTGCGGATGTTGCGCTGATCGGTACGCCAGACGGCGTGAAAACTATCGTAAAATGATCTGACGGGAGTGTCTTCTCCCGTTAAAAAAATTTTGGCAGGGCAAATTTGGTGACTTGTGTCACGTTTATAATATTGTCCTGCCGATCTCTCCAAAGAAAAAGTTATCGCCAGTATTTTCCTCTGACATTTCTCTCTGAATGACATTTCTTCAGCACGGCGACGCAAACGTTCATATTGCCGCAATATTATTTTTTGATATGTTGAAGAGACGGATGAAAATCCCACACACAACACATCAGTTTGAACAAAAAAAGACAGGGTCGGGGAAATGGCAAAGGTATCACTGGAGAAAGATAAGATTAAATTTCTGCTGGTTGAAGGCGTGCATCAAAAAGCGCTCGAAAGCCTTCGTGCAGCAGGTTATACCAACATCGAGTTTCATAAAGGCGCTCTGGACACTGAACAACTGAAAGAGTCCATCCGTGATGCCCACTTCATTGGCCTGCGATCCCGTACCCATCTGACTGAAGATGTGATTGACGCCGCAGAGAAACTGGTCGCGATTGGCTGCTTCTGTATCGGCACCAACCAGGTTGATCTCAGCGCTGCGGCAAAGCGCGGTATCCCCGTGTTTAACGCACCATTCTCTAACACACGTTCCGTTGCGGAACTGGTGATTGGCGAACTGCTGCTGCTGCTACGCGGCGTACCCGAAGCGAACGCCAAAGCACACCGCGGCGTGTGGAATAAACTGGCTACCGGCTCGTTTGAAGCGCGTGGCAAAAAACTGGGGATCATCGGTTATGGTCACATTGGTACTCAGCTAGGCATTCTGGCGGAATCGCTGGGGATGCACGTCTATTTCTATGATATTGAAAATAAACTCCCGCTCGGCAACGCCACGCAGGTGCAGCATCTTTCCGACCTGCTCAATATGAGCGACGTGGTCAGTTTGCACGTACCGGAAAATGCCTCCACCAAAAATCTGATGGGCGCGCGTGAGATTGCGTTGATGAAACCAGGCGCGCTGCTGATTAACGCCGCACGCGGCACAGTTGTTGATATTCCTGCGCTGTGCGACGCGTTAGCGACCAAGCACCTGGCAGGGGCAGCAATCGACGTATTCCCAACCGAGCCGGCAACCAACAGCGATCCTTTCACTTCGCCGCTGTGTGATTTCGACAACGTGATCCTGACGCCGCACATTGGTGGTTCAACGCTGGAAGCACAGGAAAACATTGGTCTGGAAGTGGCTGGGAAACTGACCAAGTATTCCGACAACGGCTCTACGCTGTCTGCAGTTAACTTCCCGGAAGTTTCGCTGCCGCTGCACGGCGGTCGTCGTCTGATGCACATTCACGAAAACCGTCCGGGCGTACTGACTGCGCTGAACCAGATTTTTGCCGAGCAGGGCGTCAACATTGCCGCGCAGTATCTGCAGACTTCCGCACAGGTAGGTTACGTGGTTATTGATATTGAAGCGGATGAAGATGTGGCAGAGAAAGCGCTGCTGGCGATGAAAGCCCTTCCGGGAACCATTCGCGCTCGTCTGCTGTACTGATTTCCTCTACATGGGCAGGCGATGACCTGCCCATCTTTCCTCTGATTTCCCGGCCTCAAAATCTCTTCCTGTCACGCATACATTCTGTTTTCGAGCCTTGCCGCAATTGGCAAAAAAGCTACCACTCCCAGATTTTGGACGGCGTCACCACCGCAGGCAGCGGGATATCCCATTCTTCGACAGGTAGCTTTTCCACTCGCTGACAATCGTGCGCGTAGCCTACGGGCTGGATCTTATGCTGCTGCCAGTTTTGAAGCGTTCGATCGTAAAATCCACCGCCCATACCCAGGCGTTGCCCGACCTCATCAAATGCCACTAACGGCGTAATCAGTACATCCAGCTGTGAGAGCGGCAATACGTCACGTACATCAAGCCGTGGTTCCTGGATCTTTAAGCGATTGGTTACCAGGTCGCTGTGCGGATGATAGTGCAGGAACAGCAGGTTGCCAGGGCTGAAGGGATGAAGAACCGGAAGATAGACGCGCTTGCCCGCTCGCCACAGCTGATCTATTAGCGGCTGGGTATCGAGTTCGCCATCGAACGAGAGGAATACCGCCACGGTATGAGCGAGTACAACAGGGGGATAACTGAGCATTCGGGTCGCGGCTTGCTGACCGTATTGTCGTTGCTGTTCGGAAGTAAGCGCGCGACGACGCTGCCGAATTAGTTGACGGATTTCTTGCCGGGATAAAGGGAGTTCAGAATGTAATGTCATGGCTGTTGCCAGGTAGAAGGGAATCTCCGAGATGCCGCCGCAGGCTGTAACCCTTGAACCCTTGGTTCAAGGTGAATGCGTCGTCACAGTTTTAAGGCTTCTCGGACGGGCCGAGCATGCTCACCAACCGTGGAGCGCCACATTCTTGTGGTATGAAATATCGGCTCAGGGGACTGGCCCGCTTGCAAACATCTCAGAGAAATTTTGTCTTCACGGTCACTCTACCACAGTAAACCGAAAAGTGTTATTCAAAGTTTTGGCCCGTTTTTTCGGTTATGCGACCCTGATCAAGCAACGCCTGTTCGATGGTCTGTTGTAGCATCCGAATACGTTGTTCCATGCTCGCCGCGTACTCACGCGTCTTCGCTTTTTCCTGAGTTAATTCATAGCTGATGTTCAACGCGGCGATGAAAACCAACTGCTCAGTATTTGTGACTCTAGTGCGAACTTTCAGATCTTGCAATCGCTGATTGAGATCGTCCGCAGCCTGATTCAACGCATCCCTTTGTTCAGGCGGGCAATTCACTCGCAGTGAACGGCCAAATATTTGGATATCGACGGGTTGTGCAGACATGCCACCTTCCTGCTGATTGACTGCGCTGCCTTCGTCTCCAGACCGTGGGTCCGCGAAGGGGCGACACTATAGCTACCCTGGTATCAAGATACAAGCCCTTTTCTGGTCCACCAGGGTCCAAAGTGGTAGCATACCATGAATATTCCTCCCTTTGATGACGAATGCTTATGTCTATACAGAACGAAATGCCTGGTTACAACGAAGTTAGCCAGTTTTTGAACCAACAAGGGGCTGGATTAACCCCGGCCGAAATGCACGGCTTGATAAGCGGAATGATTTGCGGCGGAAACAACGACAGCTCATGGCAGCCGCTGCTGCACGACCTAACGAACGAAGGTCTGGCCTTTGGTCACGAGCTGGCTCAGGCGCTGCTGAAAATGCACTCTGCCACCAGTGATGCCCTCGAAGACGACGGCTTCCTTTTTCAGCTTTATCTGCCTGAAGGGGATGACGTCAGCGTGTTCGATCGCGCCGATGCGCTGGCGGGATGGGTAAACCACTTTTTACTGGGCCTTGGCGTCACGCAGCCGAAGCTCGACAAAGTGACCGGCGAAACCGGGGAAGCGATTGACGACCTGCGCAATATCGCTCAGTTGGGATATGACGAAGACGAAGATCAGGAAGAGCTGGAAATGTCGCTCGAAGAGATCATCGAATACGTGCGCGTAGCCGCCTTGCTGTGCCATGACACGTTTACGCGTCAGCAGCCGACCGCGCCGGAAGTCCGTAAACCGACTCTGCACTAAGAACGAAACGCAAAGGAGAGTGTGATGAGCGAGATATCTCAGCAAGAATTCCAGCGTCGTCGCCAGGCTTTACTGGCACAAATGCAGCCCGGCAGCGCCGCGCTGATTTTTGCCGCACCGGAAGCGACGCGTAGTGCGGACAGTGAATACCCTTACCGCCAAAGCAGTGATTTCTGGTACTTCACCGGTTTTAACGAACCTGAAGCCGTGCTGGTGCTGATTAAAAGTGATGACACTCATAACCACAGCGTTTTGTTCAATCGGGTTCGCGATCTGACGGCGGAGATCTGGTTTGGCCGCCGTCTGGGCCAGGATGCTGCCCCGGCAAAACTTGGCGTTGACCGGGCGCTGGCCTTCAGTGAAATCAATCAACAGCTGTATTTGCTGCTCAATGGTCTGGACGCGGTATACCACGCTCAGGGCGAGTATGCCTGGGCCGACGAGATTGTGTGCACGGCGCTGGATAAACTGCGCAAAGGCTCCAGACAAAATCTGCACGCGCCTGCCGCGATTATCGACTGGCGTCCGATGGTGCATGAAATGCGCCTGTTCAAATCACCGGAAGAAATTGCGGTCATGCGTCGTGCCGGAGAAATCACCGCACTGGCGCATACCCGCGCGATGGAAAAATGCCGTCCAGGAATGTTTGAATACCAGTTAGAAGGGGAGATTCACCATGAATTTACCCGTCATGGCGCGCGTTATCCGTCCTATAACACGATTGTCGGCAGCGGTGAAAACGGCTGTATTCTGCATTACACCGAAAATGAAAGTGAAATGCGCGATGGCGATCTGGTGCTAATCGACGCTGGCTGTGAATACAAAGGCTATGCGGGTGACATTACGCGAACCTTCCCGGTAAACGGTAAATTTACCCCAGCACAGCGTGAAATCTACGATATCGTACTGGAATCCTTAGAGACCAGCCTGCGTCTGTATCGTCCCGGAACGTCCATTCAGGAAGTCACTGGCGAAGTGGTGCGCATCATGATTACGGGCCTGGTGAAGCTTGGCATTCTGCACGGTGATGTCGATCAGTTGATTACCGAAAATGCGCACCGCCCATTCTTTATGCATGGTCTAAGTCACTGGCTTGGGCTGGATGTGCACGACGTCGGCGTTTATGGTCAGGACCGCTCACGTATTCTTGAGCCGGGAATGGTACTCACCGTCGAACCGGGACTGTATATCGCGCCGGATGCCGATGTACCGCCGGCCTATCGTGGTATCGGCATTCGTATTGAGGATGACATCCTCATCACCGAGGACGGCAATGAAAACCTGACCGCCAGCGTAGTGAAGAAAGCCGATGATATTGAAGCCTTAATGGCTGCGGCGCGACTGCAATGAGCGTGATTATCGTTGGTGGTGGTATGGTCGGTGCGACGCTGGCGCTGGCCATTTCCCAGCTCAGTCATGGGACGCTGCCAGTTCATCTGATAGAAGCGAGCGAACCTGAAACTGACCGTCATCCTGGGTTTGACGCCCGGGCGATCGCGCTGGCGGCAGGTACCTGCCAACAGCTGGCGCGAATTGGTGTATGGCAGGCGATTGCCGATTGCGCAACGGCCATTAAAACGGTTCACGTCAGCGATCGCGGCCATGCTGGATTTGTGACGCTGGATGCGCAGGAATACCGTATTCCGGCTCTGGGTCAGGTGGTAGAACTGCACGACGTCGGGCTGCGTCTGTTTGCGCTGCTGCGCAAAGCACCTGGCGTCACATTGCACTGCCCCGACCGCGTAGCCAGCGTGTCGCGCACGCAGGAGCGCGTTGAAGTGACGCTGGAGAATGGCGAGATGATTACCGGTCGCCTGCTGGTGGCTGCTGACGGCACGCGTTCCGCACTGGCGACTGCCTGCGGTGTTGACTGGCTGCAACAGCCTTATGAGCAACTGGCGGTGATTGCCAACGTCACGACCTCTGTACCGCACGACGGGCGAGCGTTTGAACGCTTCACGCAATATGGTCCGCTGGCAATGCTGCCAATGTCTGACGGTCGCTGCTCGCTGGTGTGGTGCCATCCGCTGGAGCAGCGTGATGAGATCATGGCCTGGTCCGACGAACAGTTTTGCCGTGAACTGCAAACCGCTTTTGGCTGGCGACTGGGACGTATTACCCAGGCTGGTAAACGCAGCGCTTA
The DNA here is from genome assembly GCF_030332785.1 of Citrobacter sp. Cpo069. NCBI lineage: Bacteria > Pseudomonadati > Pseudomonadota > Gammaproteobacteria > Enterobacterales > Enterobacteriaceae > Citrobacter > Citrobacter sp. Cpo069. Next base: position 68,158 of record NZ_JAOWHD010000044.1, on the reverse strand, counting down.
TCCGCTTTCGTTAACTACGGCGCTGAAAGCGATTACCCATCGTACCGTGCTGGTAGGGAACGCCGCCCAGACGCTGCATCCCATTGCCGGGCAAGGTTTCAACCTTGGCCTGCGCGATGTAATGAGCCTTGCTGAGACGTTGACGCAGGCGCAGAACGGCGCGGAAGATGTGGGTGATTATGCGGTGCTGGCACGCTATCAGCAGCGCCGCGAGCGCGATCGCGAGACGACGATTGGTGTGACCAACAATTTAGTGTATTTGTTTGCCAATCACTGGGCCCCGCTGGTTGTTGGGCGCAATGTCGGGTTGATGGCGATGGAATTATTCACACCTGCGCGCGATGCGCTGGCGGAGCGGACCCTGGGTTGGGTTGCACGATAAATATGACCTGTAGGCCGGATAAGGCAACGCCGACATCCGGCAAGGGTCCCCGCAAAAATGCCTGATGGCGCTGCGCTTATCAGGCCTACGGATTACAGGTTTCGAGGTATAAACAGTGCAAAGTGTTGATGTAGCAATTGTTGGTGGCGGCATGGTGGGACTGGCGGTTGCCTGCGGCCTGCAGGGCAGTGGGTTGCGCGTTGCTGTATTAGAACAACATGTTCCGCCGCCGTTGGCGGCGGATGCACCTCCTCAGCTTCGCGTTTCGGCCATTAATGCAGCCAGCGAAAAACTGCTTACCCGTCTTGGCGTCTGGTCCGACATTGTTGCTCGTCGCGCTTGCTGCTACCACGGCATGGAAGTCTGGGACAAAGACAGCTTTGGACGTATTGAATTTGATGACCAGAGCATGGGCTACAGCCATTTGGGTCACATCGTTGAAAACTCAGAAATCCATTATGCGCTGTGGCAAAAGGCGCAGCGTTCAGCGGATATTACGCTGATGGCGCCAGCTGAAATACAGCAGGTGGCCTGGGGCGAGAACGAGGCATTTCTGAGCCTCAAAGATGGCGCAATGCTGACGGCGCGTCTGGTCGTCGGTGCCGATGGTGCTAATTCCTGGCTGCGCAATAAAGCGGACATTCCGCTCACCTTCTGGGACTACCGTCATCATGCGCTGGTGGCGACTATCCGCACGCAGGAAGCTCACGGTGCGGTTGCGCGTCAGGCGTTTCATGGTGAGGGGATCCTGGCATTCCTGCCACTCAGCGATCCACACCTGTGTTCTATTGTCTGGTCGCTCTCGCCGCAGGAAGCAGAACGTATGCAGCAGGCAAGCGTTGACGAGTTTAATCAGGCGCTGAATATCGCCTTTGATAATCGTCTGGGGCTGTGCAGCCTTGAAAGCGAACGTCAGGCGTTTCCGCTGACGGGACGTTATGCTCGCCAGTTCGCGGCCCATCGTCTGGCGCTGGTGGGGGATGCGGCGCATACTATCCACCCGCTGGCGGGTCAGGGGGTTAACCTGGGCTTTATGGATGCGGCAGAGCTGATCGATGAACTTAAGCGGCTACAGCGTCAGGGCAAAGATATTGGGCAGTATCTCTATTTACGCCGCTACGAGCGCAGCCGTAAGCACAGCGCAGCGCTGATGCTGGCGGGGATGCAGGGTTTCCGTGAACTGTTTGCAGGCGAGAATCCGGCGAAAAAACTGCTACGCGATATTGGGCTGAAACTGGCCGATACCCTCCCGGGCGTAAAACCACAACTCATCCGTCAGGCGATGGGACTGAACGATCTTCCCGAGTGGTTACGTTAGTGTCCATAAGGACAATCTTAAGAGTTTGAGACCCGTCACACTTTTCTCTCCCGGCCTTCGCGCCGGGGTGCTTCTCTCATTTGAAATAATCTAATTCCACGCCTTTTTTCGCATTAGTTTTTCTAATATTACGTTTTTTTCATAACGCCATTTTTGACATTTTTTCCACATTTAATGTGGATTGGTGCTGTAATTTTGCGCTTATCTTTGTTTGTTGTTCTGATTTATTGCTATATGTATGGAGTTTTATTCTGTTGTCGATCTGGCTGTTTTTCGCCATAAGCTAATGTGATGGTTAATTTTGACTTATGGTTTAGCGTCTGTTTCGGTGGTAAGTTCAGGACAAAGAGAACGTTTGCGTCGTAGCCCCTGGAGCGGCTGCGGTGCTGGGTTTCGTGGCGAAAATTTCACCGCGAAAGAGTTGGTAGCCCCGCTTATTCAACGAGGAAAAGATGGCTCAACAGACTCCTTTGTACGAACAACACACGCTATGTGGCGCGCGCATGGTCGATTTCCATGGCTGGATGATGCCACTGCATTACGGTTCTCAGCTCGATGAACACCATGCTGTTCGCACCGACGCCGGAATGTTTGATGTGTCGCATATGACCATCGTCGACCTGCGCGGTAGCCGCACCCGGGAGTTCTTGCGTTATCTGCTGGCAAACGACGTCGCGAAGCTAACGAAGACGGGTAAAGCCCTCTACTCCGGGATGCTCAACGCTTCGGGCGGCGTGATAGATGACCTGATTGTCTACTACTTCACTGAAGATTTCTTCCGCCTCGTTGTAAACTCCGCCACCCGCGAAAAAGACCTATCCTGGATTACCCAACACGCTGAACCTTACGCCATCGACATCACCGTTCGTGACGACCTGTCGCTGATTGCGGTGCAGGGGCCAAACGCGCAGGAAAAAGTAGCCACGTTGTTTACTGACGAACAGCGCCATGCGGTAGAAGGTATGAAGCCGTTCTTTGGCGTTCAGGCGGGTGATTTGTTTATCGCAACCACCGGTTATACCGGCGAAGCAGGCTATGAAATCGCCATGCCGAATGAAAAAGCGGCTGATTTCTGGCGTGCGCTGGTACAAGCAGGCGTCAAACCTTGTGGTCTCGGCGCGCGCGACACCCTGCGTCTGGAAGCGGGTATGAACCTGTATGGTCAGGAGATGGACGAAGGGATTTCTCCGCTGGAAGCCAATATGGGTTGGACCATTGCGTGGGAACCTGCCGACCGCGACTTTATTGGTCGTGAAGCACTGGAAATGCAGCGCGAAAAAGGCCACGAACAGCTGGTCGGGCTGGTGATGACTGAGAAGGGCGTGCTGCGTAATGAACTGCCGGTGCGTTTCACCGATGCTTCTGGCAACCAGCATGAAGGCATTATCACCAGTGGCACATTCTCCCCAACCCTGGGTTACAGCATCGCGTTGGCGCGCGTGCCTGCGGGTATCGGTGAGACTGCGATCGTACAGATCCGTAACCGTGAAATGCCGGTAAAAGTGACTAAACCTGTTTTTGTGCGTAACGGCAAAGCCGTCGCGTAATTCATCCTTTTTTGGAGATTGATTGATGAGCAACGTACCTGCAGAACTGAAATACAGCAAAGAACACGAATGGCTGCGCAAAGAAGCTGACGGCTCTTACACCGTTGGTATCACCGAACACGCTCAGGAGCTGTTAGGTGACATGGTTTTCGTTGACCTGCCAGAAGTTGGCGCCACCGTCAGCGCGGGCGATGATTGCGCCGTTGCGGAGTCCGTAAAAGCGGCATCCGATATCTATGCGCCAGTAGGCGGTGAGATTGTTGCGGTTAACGATGCGCTCAGCGACTCCCCGGAACTGGTCAACAGCGAACCGTATGCGGGCGGCTGGATTTTCAAAATCAAAGCCAGCGATGAAAGCGAAATTGAATCGCTGTTGGATGCCACTGCGTACGAGGCATTACTGGAAGACGAATAAGATTGTGCCGGATGGCACTGCGTTTATCCGGCCTACGGTTTTATGTAGGCCCGGTAAGCGTCAGCGCCACCGGGCAATTGAGTTAGAGACAATCACGATTCACTGCACGTTTCAGGAACCATCGCCCATGACACAGACGTTAAGCCAGCTTGAAAACAGCGGCGCTTTCATTGAACGCCACATCGGACCGGACGCCGCGCAGCAGCAAGAGATGCTGAATGCGGTTGGCGCCGAGTCGTTAAACGCGCTGATCGGCCAGATTGTGCCGAAAGACATTCAGCTCGCAACCCCGCCACAGGTGGGCGAGGCGGCGACCGAATACGCTGCGCTGGCTGAATTAAAAGCCATCGCCGGGCGTAACAAGCGCTTCACGTCCTACATTGGCATGGGCTACACCGCCGTGCAGTTGCCACCGGTTATTCTGCGTAACATGCTGGAAAACCCAGGTTGGTACACCGCATATACGCCGTATCAGCCGGAAGTATCCCAGGGACGACTGGAAGCTCTGCTGAACTTCCAACAGGTCACGCTGGACCTGACGGGCCTGGATATGGCTTCTGCTTCTCTGCTGGATGAAGCCACTGCGGCTGCTGAAGCCATGGCGATGGCCAAACGTGTCAGCAAACTGAAAAATGCTAACCGTTTCTTTGTGGCGGCTGATGTTCACCCGCAAACGCTGGACGTGGTTCGCACCCGTGCAGAAACCTTTGGCTTTGACGTCATTGTTGATGACGCGGCGAAAGCACTGGATCACCAGGATGTGTTTGGCGTGCTGTTGCAGCAGGTTGGCACCACCGGTGAAGTGCATGACTACAGCAAACTGATTGCCGAGCTGAAATCCCGTAAAGTTGTGGTCAGTGTCGCTGCCGACTTTATGGCGCTGGTACTGCTGACTGCGCCGGGCAAACAGGGCGCGGATATTGTTTTCGGCTCTGCGCAACGCTTCGGCGTACCGATGGGTTACGGCGGCCCACACGCGGCATTCTTCGCCGCTAAAGACGAATTCAAACGCTCCATGCCAGGCCGTATTATCGGCGTATCGAAAGATGCGGCGGGCAATACCGCACTGCGCATGGCGATGCAGACTCGCGAGCAGCATATCCGCCGTGAGAAAGCGAACTCCAACATTTGTACCTCGCAGGTTCTGCTGGCCAACATCGCCAGCCTGTATGCCGTTTATCATGGTCCGGTTGGCCTGAAACGTATCGCTAATCGCATCCACCGCCTGACTGATATTCTGGCGGCCGGTTTGCAACAGAAAGGGCTGAAGCTGCGCCATGCGCACTACTTCGACACTCTGTGTGTTGAAGTGGCTGACAAAGCGGCTGTTCTGGCGCGTGCCGAAGCGGCAGAAATCAACCTGCGTAGCGATATCCATAACGCGGTAGGTATTACGCTCGATGAAACCACCACCCGTGAAAACGTGGTGCAGTTGTTCAATGTTCTGCTGGGCGACAGCCACGGTTTGAATATCGATACGCTGGATAAAGATGTGGCGCTCGACAGCCGTTCCATTCAGGACAGCATGCTGCGTGACGATGCGATCCTCAGCCATCCGGTGTTTAATCGCTATCACAGCGAAACCGAAATGATGCGCTACATGCACTCGCTGGAGCGCAAAGATCTGGCGCTGAACCAGGCAATGATCCCGCTGGGTTCTTGCACCATGAAGCTGAACGCTGCCGCCGAGATGATCCCTATCACCTGGCCGGAATTCGCTGAACTTCACCCGTTCTGCCCGCCAGAGCAGGCAGAAGGTTATCACCAGATGATCGGCCAGCTTTCCGAGTGGCTGGTAAAACTGACCGGTTATGACGCCGTCTGCATGCAGCCGAACTCCGGCGCGCAGGGCGAGTATGCGGGTCTGCTGGCGATTCGTCACTATCACGAAAGCCGTAACGAAGGCCATCGCGATATCTGTCTGATCCCGGCTTCTGCCCACGGCACCAATCCGGCATCTGCACAGATGGCGGGGATGCAGGTTGTGGTTGTCGCGTGTGATAAGAACGGCAACATCGACCTGGACGATCTGCGAGCAAAAGCAGAACAACATGCTGCGAATCTCTCCTGCATCATGGTGACCTATCCGTCTACTCACGGCGTGTATGAAGAAACGATCCGTGAAGTGTGCGACGTTGTGCACCAGTTTGGCGGCCAGGTTTACCTTGATGGCGCGAACATGAACGCTCAGGTTGGGATCACCACGCCGGGCTTTATCGGCGCAGATGTCTCGCACCTCAACCTGCATAAAACATTCTGCATTCCGCACGGCGGCGGCGGCCCAGGTATGGGACCGATTGGCGTCAAATCACATCTGGCACCGTTTGTACCGGGTCACAGCGTAGTGCAGATTGAAGGAATGCTCACCCGTCAGGGCGCAGTTTCAGCGGCGCCGTTCGGTAGCGCATCCATTCTGCCAATCAGCTGGATGTACATCCGTATGATGGGTGCAGAAGGTCTGAAGCAGGCAAGCCAGGTAGCTATCCTTAACGCTAACTACATTGCCAGCCGTCTGAAAGATGCTTATCCGGTACTGTATACTGGTCGCGACGGTTGCGTGGCGCATGAATGTATTCTCGACATTCGCCCACTGAAAGAAGAGACCGGCATCAGCGAACTGGATATTGCCAAGCGTCTGATCGATTACGGTTTCCATGCGCCGACCATGTCATTCCCGGTCGCGGGTACCCTGATGGTTGAACCGACTGAATCTGAAAGCAAAGTGGAACTTGATCGCTTTATCAATGCGATGCTGGCAATCCGCGCTGAAATCGATCGCGTGAAAGCCGGTGAATGGTCACTGGAAGATAACCCGCTGGTTAACTCACCGCACACGCAAAACGAGCTGGTCGCGGAGTGGAATCACGGTTATAGCCGAGAAATCGCCGTCTTCCCGGCTGGTGTGGCGAACAAATACTGGCCGACCGTGAAACGCCTTGATGATGTTTACGGTGACCGTAACCTGTTCTGCTCCTGCGTGCCGATGAGCGAATATCAGTAACTTTTCCGCGCAGTAAAGCTTTTGTAGGCCGGGTAAGGCGAAGACGCCTCCCGGCTTTTTCATATCTGGAGGTATCCATGGGAATCGCATTGGTTACTGGCGGCAGTCGCGGCATCGGGCGGGCAACCGCGCTGCAGTTAGCGCAAGAGGGTTACACGGTTGCGGTTAACTTTCATCACAATATCCGTGCGGCAACGGAGGTGGTGAATACCATTGCCGCTGCCGGGGGAAAGGCGTTTGCTCTACGGGCTGATATCAGCGATGAAAGCCAGGTTGTGGCAATGTTTGAATGCATTGACCGCGAAGGTGAACCACTGTCTGCGTTAGTTAATAATGCCGGGATTTTGTTTGAACAGAGCACGGTGGAAAGCCTAACCGCCGAAAGAATTAACCGCGTGCTGGCGACCGATGTTACCGGCTATTTTTTGTGTTGTCGGGAAGCGGTAAAGCGCATGTCTTTCAAACACGGAGGGCAAGGCGGGGCGATTGTGAATGTGTCTTCGGCGGCATCGCGGCTTGGTGCGCCATTCGAATATGTTGATTACGCGGCCTCAAAAGGCGCTGTGGACACGCTCACCACCGGCCTTGCGCTGGAGGTTGCGGCGCAAGGGATCCGCGTAAACTGCGTGCGACCTGGTCTTATCTACACTGAAATGCACGCTTCAGGCGGCGAGCCGGGAAGGGTCGATCGCGTGAAATCGATGTTGCCTATGCAGCGCGGCGGACAACCGGAGGAGGTCGCGCAGGCGATTACCTGGCTGCTGAGCGAGAAGGCGTCGTACGTAACGGGCAGTTTTCTGGAACTGGCTGGCGGGAAGTAGGGTTTAATCGCCGGTTGGCGCTACGCTTATCCGGCCTACGGGAATTTAATCTGTAGGCTGGATAAGGCGTTTACGCCGCCATCCGGCAAAAAATCAAAGTTTCTCGCCGTTGCTGGCAATCACCGCTTTGTACCAGTTAAAACTTTTCTTGCGTGAACGCGACATATCGCCGGTGCCGTCGTCGTGTTTGTTCACGTAGATAAAGCCGTAGCGCTTGCTGTACTGACCGGTGGTGAACGAGACACAGTCGATGCAGCCCCACGGCGTGTAGCCCATCAGGTCTACGCCATCATACGTTACCGCTTTCATCATCTCTTCAACGTGGGCGCGCAAATAGTCGATGCGATAGTCGTCGTTGATGCTGCCGTCTTCTTCCACTTTGTCGTAGGCACCAAATCCGTTTTCTACGATAAATAGCGGTTTCTGATAGCGCTCATACAGTTCGCATAAGGCGTAACGCAGACCGACCGGATCAATCTGCCAGCCCCAGTCGGACGCTTTTACGTGCGGGTTCGGTACGCTGCCCTCAAAACCAGAAATGGCATCGCCGCTGCCGCCTTCCGCTTTTACCGCGTTGGTCATGTAGTAACTGAATCCGAGATAGTCACAGGTGCCTTCACGCAGGATTTGCTCATCTCCGGCTTCCATTCGGATGTTGAATTCGCGGCGTTCCCACTCGTTCAGTACATATGATGGATAGTAGCCGCGCAGTTGAACGTCGGTGAAAACGTAGCGCTCACGCATCGATTCCTGCGCGAACATCACATCTTCAGGCTTACAGGAGAACGGGTAAAGTGGCACCATCGCCAGCATGCAGCCGACTTTCATTTCCGGGTTGATGCGGCGTGCGGCTTTCACTGCCAGAGCGCTGGCCACGAACTGGTGATGCAGCACCTGGTACATGGTTTCTTCCGGGTTTTCATGCTCGGTATACACCACGCCGGAGCAGCAATAACCAAACAGCGGTGCGCGCCAGTTGCGCTGGTTGTTGATCTCGTTAAAGGTCATCCAGTATTTGACCTTGTGCTTGTAGCGCTCAAAAACGACTTCAGCAAATCGGACAAAGAAATCGACGACTTTACGATTGGTCCAGCTACCGTATTGTTGAACCAGGTGCAGCGGCATTTCAAAGTGGGAAAGGGTGATGACCGGTTCGATGTTGTACTTCAGCATTTCATCGAACATGTCGTCGTAGAACTTTAGCCCTTCTTCATTCGGCTGGCTTTCGTCCCCTTTGGGGAAGATACGGGTCCAGGCGATTGAGGTACGGAAGCATTTGAAGCCCATCTCGGCAAACAGCTTGATGTCTTCTTTGTAATGACCGTAAAAATCGACGGCTTCGTGGTTGGGGTAGTACTTACCGGGCTCAACTTCCTGAGTGATTTCTCGCGGAACGCCGTGTGCCCCTCCGGTCAGTACATCGCAAATGCTGGGGCCTTTGCCACCTTTGTTCCAGCCGCCTTCAACCTGGTGCGCCGCAACCGCGCCACCCCATAAAAAATCTTTTGGTAAGGTAAGTTTTTTCATCTGCGCTCAGTCTCAAATTAATACAATCTGATTTTGAGTCTAACAAAGGAAAGATAAATGTCACGATATAACAAAATAGCGCTAATGTGATTTGTTACATCCAAAAAACAGATTGTTTTTTTACGCTATTCTTTTCGCCAACTTGCGGCCGAGTGATTCCAGAATATAAATAACAGGGATCTGCGTGGTTATATCGTATACCCCGGCAATGCGCGTCTGTGGAACGTGCCAGGAGAGATTAAAGTCAGCCAATTTGGCCAGCCGCGAATGTTCATGACTGGTGACAGACAGAACCTTACAGTTATGCAGGCTGAACTGGCTGGCAAAGCGCAGGATCTCTTCTGTTTCACCGGAAACAGAAAGCACGATCGCCAGCGCGTTTCTGGTCATGTCATTCGTTACCGGGAAATAAGGGTCATCAATGTGATTACTGAATTTTCCAACGTTTGAGAAAAAACGTGCGCCATATTTGGCTAAGGCTCCGGATGTTCCCGCCCCAACGAATATAATACGCTCGGAAGATAATATAATATCAACAGCCTGATCGAGCAGATTATCGAACTCATCGTTATTAACGCCTTTAAAGAAGCTGATAATTTCGCTAGCACCGAAATTAGCCTGTTGCGGTTCATTCTGCTCTAAATATAATTTGAAGCGCACGCGAAATTCTGAGTAACCTTCACACTTAAGCTTGCGGCAAAAGCGCAGTACGGTGGTAGTGGAAACCCCCACGGCATCGGCCAGTTCGCGAATGGTCATGTACATGACTTTGTCACGGTTTTTGATGACATAGTTGTAGACCAGCATCTCAAGATTGTTGAGACTGGCGATGGCAGCGTGGGAGAACATACTCACAATGGCAAAACTCACTCATCAGACTTCATCTACAGGGAATAATAACATGCAGCCAAATGACATCACTTTTTTTCAGCGTTTCCAGGATGACATTCTGGCCGGACGCAAGACCATCACTATTCGTGACGAGTCTGAATCACACTTCAAAGCCGGGGACATTTTACGGGTTGGGCGCTTCGAAGATGACGGTTACTTCTGCACGATTGAGGTTGTTGGCACCTCAACCGTCACGCTGGATACGCTGACGGATAAACATGCCCAGCAGGAAAACATGACGCTTGAAGAACTTAAACGTGTCATTGCCGAGATTTACCCGGATCAGACGCAATTTTATGTGATTGATTTTAAATGCCTTTGATTTTAATAGTACGCATGTTAGCTGAAATTTAAAAACTAATACTATGATTTTTAATGGTAAATATTTATCTGATAATTATTTTAGCTAACAGGTGTTCACTGGAACCATTCTCAGTTACGCTAGAGGAGCAATCACGATAGGGTTCGTTTCTCGGGAGTAAGTTATGGTTCAGAAGCCATTAATCGCGCAGGGATATTCGCTGGCAGAGGAAATAGCCAACAGCATCAGTCACGGTATCGGGCTGGTGTTTGGGATTGTCGGACTGGTGTTGTTGCTGGTTCAGGCAGTGGATACCAATGCCAGCGCTATGGCGATTACCAGCTATAGCCTGTACGGCGGCAGCATGATCCTGCTGTTCCTCGCCTCAACCTTGTATCACGCGATCCCCCATCAGAGAGCGAAAGTCTGGCTGAAAAAATTCGACCACTGTGCGATTTATCTGCTGATTGCCGGGACCTATACGCCATTTCTGCTGGTGGGGCTTGATTCGCCGCTGGCTCGTGGGTTGATGATTGTTATCTGGAGCCTGGCGCTGCTCGGTATTTTATTCAAACTGACCATCGCACACCGGTTTAAAATTCTGTCGCTGGTGACTTACCTGACAATGGGCTGGCTTTCGCTGATTGTGGTGTATCAACTGGCGGTGAAGTTGGCGGCGGGAGGCGTGACGTTGCTGGCTGTTGGCGGTGTGGTGTATTCGCTGGGCGTAATTTTCTACGTCTGTAAGCGTATTCCTTATAACCATGCGATCTGGCACGGTTTTGTGCTGGGCGGCAGCGTTTGCCACTTCCTGGCGATCTATCTGTACGTGGGGCAACACGCATAGATTCAGTGCAACCCCGGGGGCGGCGTAAACGCCTCGCCCGGGCTGTATTTTGTTGGCCGGACGAGGCAATGCCGCAATCCGGCGGCCTGTGCCGAATTGCCTAATGGCGCTGCGCTTATCAGGCCGACCAATTACTCTTCGTCTAACGAATATGGCAGCGGTACGATACGCAGCGTTTTTGCGTCGTCACGGACGCGGAACACGCTGTCGGCCTCCATGTCGTTATTCATCACAACCTGCACCAGTACCTGACCATCGGCCAGTTGTACTGCGGCAAGTACGGTACCAGTACGACGCCAGTTCTCGCCCATTTTTAATTCAAGGTCTTCGCCAGCTTCCGGTACTCGACCGGCGGCACCCGCCAAAGTCCACATGGCGCGTTTGTTGGCTCCGCGGAATTTTGCACGAGCCACCATTTCCTGACCGGTGTAGCAGCCTTTTTTAAAGCTGATCCCGCCCAGAGCCTGCAGATTGGTAGCCTGTGGAATAAACTGTGCACTGTTGGCTGTATCAATAACGGGGATACCCGCTTCGATATCCAGCGCCAGCCACTGCTGGCTGTTATTTAACTCAGCTTCGCCACGCAGCTTTTCAACCAAGGTTTCTGCTGTGGTGGCATCAACGATCAGCAGAAAACGTTCGGCAGGGTGTTCGAACCACAATACCGTGGAGGCACCTTCGGTAATGACCTGCTTATCACTGTTCGGTAATTCGCTAAAGAGATTGGCCAGCGCTGCACGTGCCTGGAATCCCGCTACGCCCAGCAAGACGCGCTCGTCGTCTGGGGCGATCGCCACCTTCGAGAAGACCGCGTATTTTTTCAGCTCAGTGAGCTGCGCATCACGCAGGCTACGGCGCTCAAGCCATGCAAAACCGTCACCCTGGCGGAACAGACGCAGGTTGCTCCACATTTTACCTTTGGCGTCACAATGTGCAGCCAACAGGTGCTGATGCTCGGTCATCTGGCTGACATCCGCCGTGACCTGACCCTGAATATACTTCTCACTGTCGACACCGGTGATGGTGGCGAGCGCCCAGTCATCGAGCGTCATTAGCGTCAGAGGTAAACGCGTTGACGCAAAAGGCTGGCGAGGAGGAAAAGATGTAAAAGCCATAATAATGTCCTGATTTGCTTAACGCAGTGATGATGACTAATGGTAAAAGAGCTATGGGCCATTGCAAGCGGTTTAAACAGGCTATTTGTGCCATATATTGTGCTTTGCGAGGAGACATCCAAAATTGGTGAATCCTTTGGCTTAATAAGGTTTTATTTAGCGAGCGAGCTTCAGTTTACTGATATTCCCGTAAAAAGAGCGGGAAAAACACGTTACAATAGCGGGATACTTCGTTTTCGCGAGACAGGGAGAAGAACATGGATATTAACAACAAAGCACGTATTCATTGGGCATGCCGCCGCGGTATGCGCGAGCTGGACATCTCGATCATGCCGTTTTTTGAACATGAATATGACAGCTTAAGTGACGAAGAAAAACGTATCTTCATCCGTCTGCTAGAATGTGATGATCCAGATTTATTTAACTGGTTGATGAATCATGGGAAACCAGCTGATGAGCAGCTGGAACAGATGGTGCGACTTATCCAGACACGGAATCGGGAACGTGGTCCAGTGGCAATCTGATTTACGCGTATCATGGCGCGCGCAGTGGCTTTCACTGCTAATTCATGGGCTGGTCGCGGTGTTTATTTTATTGATGCCCTGGCCATTGAGCTACACCCCATTATGGCTGGTTTTGCTCTCTCTGGTGGTGTTCGATAGCGTTCGCAGTCAGCGTCGAATCAACGCCTGTCAGGGTGAGATTCGGCTATTGATGGATGGCCGTCTGCGCTGGCAAGGGCAAGAGTGGTCTATCGTTAGCGCCCCCTGGATGGTTAAAACAGGTATGATGCTACGCTTGCGATCTGATGCCGGAAAACGTCAACATTTGTGGCTGGCAGCAGACAGTATGGATGATGCAGAGTGGCGGGATTTACGGCGGTTGATGCTGCAAAAGGCGAAGCAAGGGTAACGCATGACACATGCCTGATGGCGCGCAGCTTGAAGGCCAACAGTTAGGTGCGTCATGCAGGCCGGATAAGGCATTTACGCCGTCATCCGGCAAATCGGTTATCAGGACCAGTGCTCGGCCATTTCCCCAAGAATTTGCTCGCACCAGGCCTGAATGCGTTCATCGCTGAGATCGTACTGGTTCGTCTCATCCAGCGCCAGGCCAACAAACAGCTGTCCATCAGCAATGACGGGTTTATCGCTGGTGAATTCGTAGCCTTCTGTGGGCCAGTAGCCGACAAACTTTACACCTTTGGTGATCAGTTTATCGTGCAGCATACCCAACGCATCCAGGAACCATTCGCCGTATCCCAACTGATCGCCCATACCGTAAAGCGCGACAATCTTGCCCTCCAGGTTGAGGTCGTCCAGTTGCTCCCAGACCGCTTCCCAGTCCTCCTGAATTTCACCGAAATCCCAGGTTGGGATGCCCAAAATGAGCACGTCATATTGCTCCATTAGGGTCGGGGAATCGTCTTTGAGGTTGTGCAGTGTCACCAGTTCGGGACCCAGGATATCGCGGATTTTTTCTGCTGCCATTTCGGTGTAGCAGGTGCTGGAACCGTAAAAAAGACCCATGTTCATGACGTAAACATCTCAATTCTGCTGTAGCGTTGCGGGTAGTGTAACAGAATCGCCGCATTCACGGCACAATGAGGCATAATGCATCAAAAATGAGAGTGGAATAAGGGGCGCGAGTGGAACAGGATCTGGCGCGCATCGAGCAGTTTCTTGATGCCCTGTGGCTGGAACGAAATCTGGCGGAAAACACATTAAGTGCGTATCGTCGCGATCTGACCATGCTTGTGGAATGGTTACATCACCGCGGCGCTTCGCTTGCGACCGCGCAAAGTGATGATCTGCAAGCCTTGCTGGCTGAGCGGATGGATGGAGGGTATAAAGCCACCAGTTCCGCACGTTTGCTCAGTGCGACGCGACGTTTTTTTCAGCATCTGTACCGCGAAAAATATCGCGAAGATGACCCCAGCGCCTCGCTTGCATCACCTAAACTTCCGCAGCGCCTGCCTAAAGATCTCAGCGAAGCGCAGGTTGAGCGGCTGCTACAAGCGCCGCTTATTGAGCAACCGCTGGAGCTACGCGACAAAGCCATGCTGGAAGTGCTGTATGCAACAGGCCTGCGCGTGTCTGAACTGGTAGGACTGACGATGAGTGACGTCAGCCTGCGTCAGGGTGTGGTACGGGTGATCGGTAAAGGTAACAAAGAGCGCCTTGTCCCGTTGGGTGAGGAGGCTGTGTACTGGCTGGAAACATACCTGGAGCATGGGCGTCCATGGTTGCTCAACGGTGTATCGATTGATGTGCTGTTTCCTAGTCAGCGGGCGCAACAGATGACCCGTCAGACCTTCTGGCATCGTATCAAACACTATGCTGTGTTGGCGGGAATCGACAGCGAAAAGCTGTCACCGCACGTCCTGCGGCACGCGTTTGCCACGCATCTGCTCAACCATGGCGCAGACCTGCGCGTGGTGCAGATGCTACTGGGGCATAGCGATCTCTCGACAACGCAAATTTATACTCATGTCGCAACGGAGCGCTTGCGGCAACTACATCAACAGCATCACCCGCGAGCGTGAGTGCTGACAGTATAGGATAGGCTATGAAAAAACGTTTTATGATGTTCACCCTGCTGGCGACGGCGTTTTCCGGCATGGTACATGCAGACGACGCGGCAATTCGTCAGTCATTAGCAAAGCTGGGTGTGCAGAGCACCGAGATTCAACCTGCTCCGGTTGCGGGCATGAAAACCGTACTGACCAATAGCGGCGTGCTGTACGTTACCGAAGACGGTAAACATATTATCCAGGGACCGATGTACGACGTGAGCGGCGCAAGTCCGGTGAATGTCACCAACCAACTGCTGATGAAGCATCTGAACGCGCTGGAAAAAGAGATGATCATCTACAAAGCGCCGCAGGAAAAACACGTCATTACCGTTTTCACCGACATCACTTGTGGTTACTGCCACAAGCTGCATGAAGAGATGAAAGATTACAATGCGTTGGGGATCACCGTACGTTATCTGGCCTTCCCACGTCAGGGGCTGGACAGCCAGGCTGAGCAAGACATGAAGTCTATCTGGTGTGCTAAGGACAAAAACAAAGCCTTTGACGACGCGATGACTGGCAAGGGCGTGAAAGCGGCGACCTGTGATGTGGATATCGCTAACCACTATGCGCTGGGCGTACAGTTTGGCGTCAGCGGTACACCGGCGATTGTGCTGAGCAATGGCTATGTCGTACCTGGTTATCAGGGCCCGAAAGAGATGAAAGAATTCCTCGACGCACATGCAAAACAGACCAGCGGTAAATAATTCGCGTGAAACAACAGATACAACTTCGTCGGCGTGAAGCCGACGAGACAGCCGAGCTGCCTGATGACTTGCCGCCATTGTTGCGTCGTTTATACGCCAGTCGCGGTGTACGTAGCGCGCAGGAGCTTGAGCGTAGCGTCAAAGGAATGCTGCCGTGGCAGCATTTAAACGGTGTCGAAAAGGCGGTTGAGATCCTCTACAACGCCTTTCGTGCGGGAACTCGCATCATCGTTGTTGGCGATTTCGATGCCGATGGCGCGACCAGCACGGCGCTAAGCATCCTGGCGATGCGCGCGTTGGGCTGCAGTAACGTTGACTACCTGGTGCCAAATCGTTTTGAGGACGGTTATGGTTTAAGCCCGGAAGTCGTTGATCAGGCCTATGCCCGTGGTGCTCAGCTGATTGTCACCGTAGACAACGGCATCTCGTCTCACGCGGGTGTCGAACATGCCAGAACGTTGGGGATCCCGGTCGTTGTGACCGATCACCACCTGCCAGGGGATACGCTGCCGGGCGCGGAGGCGATCATCAATCCTAACCTGCACGACTGTGAGTTCCCGTCGAAATCGCTGGCAGGCGTTGGTGTAGCCTTCTATCTGATGCTGGCGCTGCGCACTTTCCTGCGTGACAAAGGCTGGTTTGATGAGCGAGGCATTGCACCGCCGAATCTGGCGGATTTGCTCGATCTGGTTGCGCTTGGCACGGTGGCGGACGTAGTACCGCTGGATGCCAATAACCGCATTCTGACGTGGCAAGGCTTAAGCCGTATCCGTGCTGGAAAATGCCGCCCTGGTATCAAAGCGCTGCTGGAGATTTCCAATCGCGACCCCCTAAAGCTGGCAGCCAGTGATTTAGGTTTTGCCCTCGGGCCACGGCTGAATGCGGCGGGGCGTCTGGACGATATGTCCGTTGGCGTAGCGCTGTTGCTGTGCGACAACATTGGTGAAGCGCGCGTGCTGGCCAATGAGCTGGACGCACTCAACCAGACGCGCAAAGAAATTGAGCAGGGTATGCAGGCCGAAGCGCTTACCCTGTGTGAAAAGCTGGAACGCAGTAGCGATACGCTTCCGGGCGGCCTGGCAATGTATCATCCCGAGTGGCATCAGGGCGTTGTGGGGATTCTGGCATCGCGCATTAAAGAGCGATTCCATCGTCCGGTGATAGCGTTTGCCCCGGCAGGTGATGGTACTCTCAAAGGCTCCGGGCGTTCGATTCAGGGGCTGCACATGCGTGATGCGCTGGAGCGCCTGGACACCCTTCATCCGGGCATGATCATCAAGTTTGGCGGTCACGCCATGGCGGCGGGGTTATCGCTTGAAGAGGCGCAGTTTGAGCGTTTCCAGCAGCGTTTTGGCGAACTGGTTACCGAGTGGCTGGATCCCGCCTTACTGCAAGGTGAAGTGGTGTCGGATGGCCCACTGAGCGCAGCGGAGATGACCATGGAGGTCGCACAAATGCTGCGCGATGCCGGACCGTGGGGACAAATGTTCCCGGAACCGCTGTTTGACGGGCATTTCCGTTTGCTCCAGCAGCGTCTGGTCGGTGAGCGTCATCTGAAGGTAATGGTGGAGCCCGTAGGCGGTGGTCCGCTGCTGGACGGCATTGCGTTTAACGTCGATACCACCTGCTGGCCGGACAACGGCGTGCGCGAAGTTCAGCTTGCCTACAAACTGGATATTAATGAGTTTCGCGGCAACCGTAGTTTGCAGATTATAATCGACAATATCTGGCCACTTTAGCGTCACTAATCGCTATAAAAAAGGGCGTGGATTAGTTACAATCCCGCTCTTATCACCGCATTTTGACTAGTCCAATAAAAGAAATCAGACAATGTTTGAAATTAATCCGGTAAATAACCGCATTCAGGACCTCACGGAGCGCTCTGACGTTCTTAGGGGGTATCTTTGACTATGATGCCAAGAAAGAGCGTCTGGAAGAAGTAAACGCCGAGCTGGAACAGCCGGACGTATGGAACGAACCCGAACGCGCGCAGGCGTTGGGTAAAGAGCGTTCTTCTCTTGAAGCCATCGTTGATACGCTCGATCAGATGAGCCAGGGCCTGGAAGATGTCTCCGGCCT
Organism: Citrobacter sp. Cpo069; assembly: GCF_030332785.1. NCBI lineage: Bacteria > Pseudomonadati > Pseudomonadota > Gammaproteobacteria > Enterobacterales > Enterobacteriaceae > Citrobacter > Citrobacter sp. Cpo069. The sequence continues at coordinate 50,632 of NZ_JAOWHD010000044.1, read as the reverse complement.
GCTGGAACTGGCTGTAGAAGCCGACGACGAAGAAACCTTTAACGAAGCCGTAGCAGAACTCGACACACTGGAAGATAAGCTGGCCCAGCTGGAATTCCGTCGTATGTTCTCCGGTGAATATGACAGCGCAGATTGCTATCTCGATATTCAGGCAGGTTCTGGCGGTACGGAAGCGCAGGACTGGGCAAGCATGCTGATGCGCATGTATCTGCGTTGGGCTGAAGCGCGCGGCTTCAAGACTGAAATTATTGAAGAGTCTGAAGGTGAAGTGGCGGGTATTAAATCCGTAACCATCAGAATTGCTGGCGAATATGCGTACGGTTGGCTGCGTACTGAAACCGGCGTACACCGTCTGGTTCGTAAGAGTCCGTTCGACTCCGGCGGACGTCGCCATACGTCGTTCAGTTCTGCGTTTGTTTATCCGGAAGTTGATGATGATATTGATATCGATATCAACCCGGCGGATCTGCGTATTGACGTTTACCGTGCCTCCGGTGCGGGTGGTCAGCACGTTAACCGTACGGAATCTGCGGTGCGTATTACCCACATCCCGACTGGGATTGTGACGCAGTGTCAGAACGACCGTTCCCAGCACAAGAACAAAGACCAGGCCATGAAGCAGATGAAAGCGAAGCTTTATGAACTGGAAATGCAGAAGAAGAATGCCGAGAAACAGGCGATGGAAGACAACAAGTCAGATATCGGCTGGGGTAGCCAGATTCGTTCTTATGTCCTTGATGACTCCCGCATCAAAGATCTGCGTACCGGGGTTGAAACCCGTAACACGCAGGCGGTGCTGGATGGCAGCCTGGATCAATTTATCGAAGCAAGTTTGAAAGCAGGGTTATGAGGAACCAACATGTCTGAACAACACGTACAGGGCGCTGACGCGGTAGCCGACCTTAACAATGAACTGAAAACGCGCCGTGAGAAGCTGGCGAGCCTGCGTGAGCAGGGGATCCCGTTCCCGAACGATTTCCGTCGCGATCATACCTCAGACCAACTGCATGCTGACTTCGACGCGAAAGAAAACGAAGAGCTGGAAGCGCTGAACATTGAGGTATCCGTTGCTGGCCGTATGATGACCCGTCGTATTATGGGTAAAGCATCATTCGTTACGCTGCAGGACGTTGGCGGCCGTATTCAGCTGTACGTTGCTCGCGATGACCTGCCTGAAGGCGTCTACAACGAGCAGTTCAAAAAATGGGATCTGGGCGATATCCTCGGCGCGAAAGGTAAGTTGTTCAAGACCAAGACCGGTGAGTTGTCTATTCACTGCACCGAACTGCGTCTGCTGACCAAAGCGCTGCGCCCGCTGCCGGACAAATTCCACGGTCTGCAGGATCAGGAAGCGCGCTATCGTCAACGTTACCTGGATCTCATCTCTAACGATGAATCCCGCAATACCTTTAAAGTGCGTTCACAAATTATGGCTGGCATCCGTCAGTTCATGGTGGGTCGCGGCTTTATGGAAGTGGAAACCCCGATGATGCAGGTGATCCCTGGCGGTGCCGCTGCGCGTCCGTTCATCACCCATCATAACGCGCTGGATCTGGATATGTACCTGCGTATCGCGCCGGAACTGTACCTCAAGCGTCTGGTGGTTGGCGGCTTCGAACGCGTATTCGAAATTAACCGTAACTTCCGTAACGAAGGCATCTCTGTTCGCCATAACCCAGAGTTCACCATGATGGAACTCTACATGGCTTATGCGGACTACAAAGATCTGATCGAACTGACCGAATCGCTGTTCCGTACGCTGGCGCAGAACGTTCTGGGAACGACTGAAGTGCCTTACGGTGAAGAAGTCTTCGACTTCGGTAAACCGTTCGAAAAACTGACCATGCGCGAAGCGATTCAGAAATACCGTCCGGAAACCAACATGGCCGATCTGGATAACTTCGACTCTGCAAAAGCGATTGCTGAATCTATCGGCATCAAAGTTGAGAAGAGCTGGGGTCTGGGCCGTATCGTGACCGAGATCTTTGAAGAAGTTGCGGAAGCGCACCTGATTCAACCGACCTTCATTACCGAGTACCCGGCAGAAGTTTCTCCGCTGGCGCGTCGTAATGACGAAAATCCGGAAATCACTGACCGTTTCGAATTCTTCATCGGCGGACGTGAAATCGGTAACGGTTTCAGCGAGCTGAACGATGCGGAAGATCAGGCGCAGCGTTTCCAGGATCAGGTTAACGCTAAAGATGCGGGTGATGACGAAGCAATGTTCTATGACGAAGACTACGTTACCGCTCTGGAACACGGTCTGCCGCCGACTGCGGGTCTGGGCATTGGTATCGACCGTATGGTTATGCTGTTCACCAACAGCCACACTATCCGCGACGTGATCCTGTTCCCGGCGATGCGCCCGGTTAAGTAAGATGTGAAATGCCGGATGGCGGCTGACGCCTTATCCGACCTACGATTCGTTATGTAGGCCAGATAAGCGTAGCGCCATCAGGCAATAATTTGTTGGCAGTAATTCCGCAACAGCGCACGCGCTTCTTTGTCTGCAACTTGCATTACCATCCACGGGCTAAAAGCCCACGGCGTCGCGTCAATCCCGCTTAAGACATCCTCAAGACTGCTCCACTGGCAATCCATCACTTCATCTGGGTTTAGCTGTAGCGGACTCACGATATGTGCGGCATAAACCGGGCACACTTCGTTTTCAACTATTCCACTCGGGTCTGTAGCGCGATAACGAAAGTCAGCGTATACGGGGCTGAGCAAGTCGATGTCTGCACCCAGTTCGAAGCGAGCCCGGCGAACAATAGCGGCTTCGTGGGTTTCACCCAGCTGCGGGTGACCACAGACAGAGTTGGTCCAGACGCCAGGCCAGGCTTTTTTGTGCAGCGAGCGGCGGGTGACCAGCAGTTGGCCCAGCTCGTTAAATATCCAGCACGAGAAAGCGGAATGCAGGGGAGTTGTGGCGGTATGCGCCGCATATTTTTCCAGCGTTCCGCAGGGTTGGTCCTGCTCATTCAATAAAATGACATGTTCCTGTCGCATAGCGTCCACCATCAATCTTAAGCACCCATATTATATGCTTAATTAAGTCAGATTGATTAACAGAGGGTGTGAAATGCCAGGGCCGACGATTCGTTGCGCGATATGATTTGGCATCCGGTGTCTGGCTGCTATGATAAAGCGTCTGAAAATGTTGCGAGGTATTGTTTTGAGTGCAGGACGCCTGAAGAAAAATGGCCTGGGTATCGTGATGTTGCTTTGTGTCGGTCTGCTGTTAGCAGGGTGTTCCGGGAGCAAGTCGTCTGATACAGGAAGTTATTCCGGCTCCGTGTATACCGTGAAGCGGGGGGATACGCTATACCGTATTTCGCGCGCTACCGGGACCAGCGTGAAAGAGATCGCCCGCCTGAATAATATTTCACCGCCCTATACCATTGAAGTAGGGCAAAAACTGAAGGTCAGCGGTGGCGCGAAAACCAGTTCTAACTCTGGAAAAACAACCAAGAAATCCTCAACCAAAACGGCAGCGGCCAGACCGTCTTCGTCCGTACCGCAGTCTTCATGGCCTCCGGTAGGGCAACGTTGCTGGCAGTGGCCTGCCAGCGGTAAGGTGATCCTGCCTTATTCAACCGCGGACGGCGGCAATAAAGGCATTGATATCTCGGCTGCGCGCGGTACACCGATTTATGCCGCCGGAGCCGGGAAGGTGGTTTACGTCGGTAATCAGCTGCGGGGCTATGGTAATCTCATCATGATTAAGCACAGTGAGGACTACATCACTGCGTATGCGCATAATGACACCATGCTGGTGAACAACGGTCAAAACGTGAAGGCCGGGCAGAAAATCGCGACGATGGGCAGCTCGGATGCGACTACGGTGCGGCTGCATTTCCAAATCCGCTACCGGGCGACGGCTATCGATCCGCTGCGTTATTTACCGCCGCAGGGCAGTAAGCCAAAATGCTGACGGTGAATTAATCGCCAGTCAGTGGGTAAGTCCCTTGCCAAGAAGAGCGTAAGGTTTATAATCCCTTACGCACTTTGATGCGGGCGTAGTTCAATGGTAGAACGAGAGCTTCCCAAGCTCTATACGAGGGTTCGATTCCCTTCGCCCGCTCCAAAATTCTCTCCCTGTAGTTAATCCTTAAAAACGTTAGATAGCGACACCGGAATCCGGTGGCAGCGTGTTGTTACCTTCACCCAGATTACGTTGTAGCAATACCGTGTCGAGCCATAGCCCATGTTTGAAGCCAATGTTTTTCAGTGTGCCGATTTGCGTAAATCCGGCCTGCTGATGGACTTTTAACGATCCCTGATTATTGCTGTCGCCGACGATGGCAATCAGTTGCCGATAACCCTGTGCTTCAGCCCAGCCAATCACATGACGCAGTAAGGCTTTTCCTACACCCTGACGCTGAGCCGTTGGAGCAATATAAATCGAATCCTCAAGGGTATAGCGGTAGGCATAGCGCTCGCGGTAGCGGGTGAGGTAGCAATACCCGATGACCTTATCTTCCTGCAGAGCGACGACCCACGGCAGCCCGAGGCTGCGGATTTTTTCCAGACGAGCAAGCATCTCGTGTGCATCCGGCGGGTCGGTTTCAAAGCTGCCGGTACCGTGAAGAACATGATGTGCATAGATATCGCGTATGGTGAGGATGTGCTTTTCTTCTGCGTTAACGATTTTCATTGACCGGCTCCCATTGGCGTCTTTGCCCAGATTACCTGAAAGACTGAGAGGAAGGTAAGTGCAAAAAATTATGCTTCTATCAGTTGCTTGTAATGCAAATAGGCTTGCATATTGTAAGGGGAAATAATTGATTGTGGTTGATATTGTCAATAGTACGCAAGGTTGGTAAATATATTAACAGGTAGAGTAATACACAATTATTCACGCACGTATTTGATTGAGTTTCCAAATACCAATTATGGTAGGTTTCGAAAAATGATAAATAAAGTTGTTTGATTTCAACGCATTGTTACTGTATCTAATTCTTCTTGCGCCTGTACCCTTATTTTCATTTCATTGGCCCTGTTTGAGCCCTAAAAATTAAGTTATATTTTGTTGTTAGCAGAGAGCCTATTATCAGATTTTTCTCTATTCACCTCTCAAAATAGTTACCATGCAAACAGTTGCGCGGTGTAGCTATGCTAACCAGCAATAGTAAGCATCGTCACATGATGTCACCGGGCAAACTTTGTTTAAATCCAGAATTCAATCCCAAGAGTATTAGGATTATTTAGTCTAAAATACTTTTTTGCCTAAGAATTTTCTTATTGCGTAGCCACGAACTACATGGAGTGATAAAATTCCCGAGTTTATGCCTCCTGTCCAACGATTAGAGGACGCGGTGCGGGTAGTCAATAAGACGAAAGAATTAATTGCTTCATAACCCTATTACGAAATAAGCGGCAGTGCATCTTACATGGTCGGCAACTGTCAGGGATTGACCGTAACTTATTGAAAACGCTTATTTTTACTCTGATGTAAGATATAAGGGCAGATATGTTCAGTATGCGTCGACATGCCAACTTCATTAAACGTTTTAAGTCTGTAAGCTGTTTATTTACGGCAAGCATTCTTTTCCCTATGCAAATCTCTGCTGCGGTATCAGATTATGATGCTTTGGTTATTGAAGCGCGGGGAGGGAATAGTGCGCCGCTATTGCGCTACCTTGAGGATCAGGGAAAGAAAAGTGCGCTAACGCCAAATCAGGTTGCCGACTGGTTGCAAGTTTCTGGTTGGGTCGATAACAACGATAAAACAACCATTCAAATCTGGCAGCGGTATCGTGGGCAGATGGATGTGCCTGCGCGCGGCAAAGTCGCCGCTGCACGTGCGTACCGTAACCAGAAAAACTGGAATGATTCATTGGCGGTGTGGGAAAGCGTTTTACAGGAAGAGCCTGATAACGTGGATGTACGCACCGGCTGGATAATGACGTTGGCGGATGCGCGCTACAATCAGCAAGCCCTTACTGAAGCGAATAAATGGGCGCAGGCGCATCCGGGCGCAGACTCCGACGCACTGCTTGCCTACGTATATCATTCTCAAGGGAAAAACTGGGATGCACTGTTGGTTGCCAGCCAGGCGGATGATGTTGATCCAGGCAACAAAAATGCAAAATCCACGCTGCTATCTGCGCTGTCGGCGAACCGCGTTTCCGGACCCGCTTTAAATATTGCGGAGGTCGTTCCCACTGCTGATCCAGTGAAGCGCCGTCTTGAGCTTGATGCGGCGGCTGAAATGGTACGCTCCTCCTATACGTCCGCACGTAATGAAGAAGAACGGTTTATCGTGGCCGATAAAGCGCTGGCCCGTTATGACCAGTTGCTGGCGGCCTGGAAAGATGAGCCGTCTGCGCAGAATGATGTCCGTCGGGCGAGAATTGACCGTATGGGTGCCTTGTTGGTGCGTAAGCGTACTGCCGAAGTGATTGATGAGTATGAGTCCCTTTCTGCAAGCGGCGAAGTACCAAACTATGCAAAACGCTGGGTGGCATCAGCATGGTTAAGCGAACGTCAGCCGGAAAAAACCGAAGCGATGCTGGCGAGCATTTACTACCCGAATGGACCTATCCCGGTGACGCCGCTCAGTCCTGAGGATCAACAAGATCTGTTCTACGCGCACATTGATAATGAAAACTTCGATGCTGCCAAAAAACAAGTTGATGATTTGATCAAAGAGAGTCCGTATCTGCGGCGTATCTATGGCTCGCCAACGCCGCAGCCTAACGATAACTGGCTGCTCGGACAGTCGCTACTGACGCAATATCATATCGCTGCCAATGAACTGCCAGAGGCAGAAAAGCTCGCAGAGCATCTGGCACGAACAGGCTCTGGTAACCAGGGATTGCGCATATCTTATGCCTCTGTGCTTGAAGCGCGTGGATTGCCGCATGCGGCGGAGAAAGAGCTTAAGCTGGCGGAAGTCATTGAGCCAAGCAACCTGGAGCTGGAACGTCAGCAGGCTTACGTTGCACTGGATCTTCAGGAGTGGAAACAGGCAGATGAACTGACGGATGACGTTATTGCCCGTAGCCCGGATGATGAAGCGACGCTACGCCTCGCGCGTATTCGTGATGTCCACAAAATGTCGGAAGTGCGCATTAGCGGAACGCAGGGGATCTCGTCCGATAGCCCGGTCAGCGGTAAGAATGACTTCAACATCAACACGGCTATTTACAGTCCGCCGATTAATGACAACTGGCGACTGTTTACCGGATTCAACTTCGCTACCGGTGAATTTGAGGAAGGGAAGGGCATCAGCCGCGATCTGGCGGCGGGGGCAGAATGGACTTCCCGTGATTACTGGGCGGAAATGGAAGTGTCAGGCCGAAATTATGGCGATGGTCAGAAGATTGGCGGGCGTCTATCCGGCTGGCATGACTTTAATGACAACTGGCGCGTTGGTGGGTCGGCCGAACGCCTCTCTCGCAATACCCCGTTGCGCGCGCTGCGTAGTGGCGTGTATGCCAACGGCGGCGATATGTTTGTTCGCTGGTATCAAAACGAACGACGTGAATATCAACTGTCGTTTGCCGCATCACATTTCTCGGACGGTAACGATCGCATCGAATATGGACTCAGCGGAAAAGAGCGCATGTGGACCACGCCGCGCTTCACGCTGGACTTTACGCCGGGTATCGGCGGGAGCACCAACACCAAAGAGAATGTGCCGTATTACAACCCGAAGAGTGATTTTTCCGTTGTCCCTGGCTTGAGCGCGGAGCAGGTTCTTTACCGCCACTATGATACCGTCTGGACGCAGCAAGGCCTGGCAGGCGTAGGTGGCTACTGGCAGCAAGGTGAAGATGCAGGTGCTATCGTCCAGGTGGGATACGGCCAACGGCTTAAATGGAACAACGTCGTAGATGGCGGGGTGATGCTGATTTGGGATAAACGCCCCTATGACGGTAAACGTGAGCGGAATATCTCCCTCGCTTTCGATTTAAATGTCAGGTTTTAAGGATTGTTCATGCTGAAAAGATGCCTGTGGCTTAGCGCATTAATCGCTGGCTGGTTGATGATTACCGCGTGCAGCAGCGCGCACAATACAACGCCTCGCTATGTTCCTCCCGCAGAGAGAACACCGCTGACGGCGGATCATCCGTGGCCGAAAAATAGCTTTCTGGTGCTCGGCTACCATGATGTGGAGGATGGTGCAGCCGACCAGCGCTACCTCTCTGTGCGTACCAGCGCGTTGAGCGACCAAATGGCCTGGCTGCGTGATAATGGCTATCAGCCGATCAGCGTGCAGCAAATTCTGGACGCCCATGACGGTAAAATTGTACTGCCGGAAAAAGCGGTATTACTCACCTTTGACGACGGATATAGCAGTTTTTATACCCGCGTCTGGCCATTGCTGAAAGCCTACAACTGGCCTGCACTCTGGGCACCAGTAGGCAGTTGGGTTGATGCGCCAGCCAACAAAAAAGTCGATTTTGGCGGCTTAATGACCGCGCGAGATAAATTCGCCACCTGGAAAATGGTCGAAGAAATGGGCAAGTCGCCGTTGGTAGAAGTCGGTGCGCACACCTGGAACTCGCACTTTGGCGCTGAGGCCAACCCGCAGGGGAGTAAAGAGCCCGCTGTGGCGAACCGCCTGTATGATAAGAAAACCGGCACTTACGAAACGGACGAACAGTACACGCGACGTATAAACACGGATATCTCTCTGATCACTAACAAGATCAAAGCGGTGACCGGCAAATCGCCGCGCGCGTGGGTATGGCCTTACGGCGCAGCCAACGGTACAACGTTAAACCTGGCCAAAGAGCATGGCTATAAGATGGCCTTTACGCTTAATGAAGGGTTGGCAAATGCCGCGTTTCTCGATGATATTCCGCGCGTGCTGATTTCTGATAACCCATCCCTTAAGCGCTTTGCCAGTCAGGTCGCTCAGGTCCGTGAACCACAGACGATGCGCGTGATGCATGTCGATCTGGATTACGTGTATGACAAAGACCCTGCTCAGCAGAAGCGAAATATCGATAAGCTGATCCAGCGCGTTTATGACATGCGTATCTCTCATGTCTTCCTGCAGGCGTACGCCGATCCGCAGGGCGACGGGAATATTCGCGAACTCTATTTCCCCAACCGCTGGCTGCCGATGCGTGCCGATCTCTTTAACTATATCTCCTGGCAGTTACAAACGCGGGCAGGGGTGACGGTGTATGCCTGGATGCCGGTTCTGGCTTTCGATCTCGACGCGTCCATTCCACGCGTAACCGCATGGGATCCGAAAACGGGGCGCACTGCTATCAATCACGAGAACTATGTTCGTCTCTCGCCCTGGGACAGCGAAGCGCGCAAACGCATCACTGAAATCTATGAAGACCTGGCGAAGCACGCCAGCTTCAAAGGTATTTTGTTCCATGACGATGCTTTCTTGACGGATTTTGAAGATGCGTCACCGGAGGCGTTAGCCGCCTACCGTGCCGCAGGGCTTCCGGGCAGTATCGAGCAAATACGTAATAATCCTCAGGCGTTCGAGCGCTGGACTCGCCTGAAAAGTAAGATGCTGATTGACTTCACCAAACAACTGACCCGGACGGTGCGTAATATTCGCGGTCCACAGGTGCAAACTGCGCGCAATATTTACGCCATGCCGGTACTGGAGCCTGAAAGTGAAGCCTGGTTTGCACAAAACCTGAATGATTTCCTCAATACCTATGACTGGACGGCGCCGATGGCGATGCCATTCATGGAACAGATCCCGGCCAATGATGCCAACGCATGGCTTGACCGACTGGTGAATGCCGTTGCACAAACCCCTGGGGCGCTGGATAAAACCGTGTTTGAACTGCAGGCACGAGACTGGCGTAAATCCGGGGATCAGGCTGAAATCAGCGGAAAACAAATAGCCGAATGGATGCGCCAGCTGAAATTAAGCGGTGCAGGTAACTACGGCTATTACCCGGATGATTTCATCAGCGACAAACCTGAGATGTCAGAGATTCGCTCGACGTTCTCCTCATACTGGTATCCGCAAAAATGACCGATCGCATTATTGCTTTCCTGATACTTTGCCTGATGTTCAGCCTGCCGTTTGGCGTGGCTGTCATCTTTACAGGTGAAGTGATGTTGAACTTCGTCTTCTTCTGGCCTTTGTTCATGTCTGCTTTGTGGATAAGCGGCGGGGTCTATTTCTGGTTTTACCGTGAACGTCACTGGAAATGGGGAGATGACACGCCACCACCGACCCTGCCGGGGAATCCACTGGTTTCCATTCTGATCCCCTGTTTTAACGAAGGGATTAACGCGCGTGAAACCATTGAGGCCGCACTGGCACAGCGATATAAGAATATCGAAGTGATCGCCATCAACGATGGTTCGACGGATGACACTCACGACGTGCTGGAACAACTGGCAGTGGAATACCCCAGCCTGCGGGTGATTCATCTTGCTGAAAACCAGGGTAAAGCGCTGGCGCTCAAGACCGGTGCAGCCGCTGCGCGCAGTGATTACCTGGTGTGCATTGATGGCGATGCGTTACTGGATCGTGATGCCGTTGCCTATATTGTGGCTCCGCTGATCCAGTTCCCGCGCGTTGGTGCAGTGACGGGGAACCCGCGTATTCGAACCCGCTCTACGTTAATTGGTCGTGTTCAGGTCGGTGAGTTCTCTTCCATTATCGGCTTAATTAAGCGTACTCAGCGAGTCTATGGGCAGATCTTTACCGTTTCCGGCGTAGTTGCGGCGTTTCGTCGTCGCGCGTTGGCCGAGGTCGGTTACTGGAGCCCGGACATGATCACCGAAGATATCGATATCAGCTGGAAGCTGCAATTGCGCCACTGGTCGGTATTCTTTGAGCCGCGCGCACTGTGCTGGATCCTGATGCCTGAAACATTAAAAGGGCTATGGAAGCAGCGTTTGCGCTGGGCGCAGGGTGGTGCAGAGGTGTTTATCGTTAACATGCGTCGTCTGTGGTCGTGGGAGTTCCGTCGCATGTGGCCGCTGTTTCTTGAGTTCTGTTTTTCTACCGCCTGGTCGTTTGCCTATGCGATCAGTATCGTGCTGTTCCTGTTAGGGCTGATGATCCCGATGCCGGACTCGCTGTATGTACAGCATCTGTTCCCGCCAGCCTTTACCGGGCTTATCCTCGGCGTGGTGTGCTTGTTGCAGTTTGCGGTGAGCCTGATGATTGAACGACGCTATGAAAAAGGCATTGGCGCCTCGTTGTTCTGGATTATCTGGTTCCCGGTGGTGTACTGGATGCTAAGTCTGTTCACCACGCTGGTCGCGTTCCCGAAAGTGATGCTCAAACGCAAACGTGGCAGAGCGCGTTGGGTGAGTCCTGACCGCGGTATTGGGAGGATCGAATCATGAACCAGCCACTGATCTTCACGGAGCGGCGTTTGCTGCCGCGCATCATCGATGTGTTGTTGACGGCCATCGCATGGGTTGGATTTATCTATTTGATCTATAAAGGGCTGATCACTGCACTGGCGCATTCACCGTATATGGGTGTGCGACCCTTTTTCACCACGCTGGATACGGTCACGTTTTATATCCTTGTCGCCCTGGTCAACGGCCTGGTGCTGATTGGCTGGGCGAAGTACAACCAGTTTCGTTTTCGGGTCGAACGCCGCAGTCGCAGACCCGGGCTTGAAGACCATGAGCTGGCAGAAAGTTTGCGTATTACCCGGGAGCTGGTTATGGAACTGAACAAGGCGAGGGTGCTGACGGTCCACCATCATGAGAATGGCGAAATCAGTCATATCGATGTGGACAGGGATATTGCCGATAACCGCCTCCCGCCGCCGACGCCAGCGATGCTGGAGTATTTGCCGCCAGAGCCGCAGCCGTCGATACAGAAAAAGCCTGAATGATATTTCTGCTTTCAGCCGCTTCCTTCAGCCTCGCATAGGTCTATGATTAGACCCAGACAATAAAAAAATGCGAGGCAATGTCGTGGATAAGGAACTACTGGATGCAGGTTACCGGGCCTATACCGGCGAGAAGATTGACGTCTACTTCAACACGGCGATGTGTCAGCATTCGGGCAATTGCGTGCGGGGAAGCGCGAAGCTGTTTAACCTGAAACGTAAACCGTGGATTATTCCGGATGAAGTGGACGTTGCCACGGTCATCAAGGTCATCGATACCTGTCCGAGCGGTGCGCTGAAATATCGCCAAAAATGAGTGAGGGAAGCATGGAAATTCTTGCAGGCCATAACAAGTTTTATGTCAATGATGCTGAGGGCAACCAGGTTGCCGAGATTGTTTTCGTGCCGACGGGCGAGCATCTGAGCATCATTGAACATACCGATGTTGATCCCAGCCTGAAAGGTCAGGGCGTCGGCAAACAGCTGGTGGCGAAAGTGGTAGAGAAGATGCGCGCTGAAAACCGCAAAGTTATTCCGCTGTGCCCGTTTGCCAAACATGAATTTGATAAAACCCGCGAGTACGACGATATCCGCGCCTGATTATCTTATATGCACCGGAAGGTATAACAGCCATCCGGTGCATCACGCCCGATGCAGTAAATCCTGATAAATCCCCGTCAGTATCCCTTGTGGGCCAAACTCTTTTTTAATCCACTGAGTGACACGACCGGTTGCCGAATGCTGGGTTGCCAAAAGCATTCGTGAATCCTGACGTGGGTTGTGGATCTGCCGTGTCACCAGCAACGACTTTTCCATCGCCTCGCGCACCATATAGTCTGGCAGAAAACCGATGCCCTCCCCCAGGATCTGGCACTGGCACTTGGTATTAAAATCGGGAACCAGAATCGACTCTTGACCGTGTAACAGCCAACCGACTTTTTTGTTGATGGTGTGCGCGGTGTCTTCCACCATGATGTTCGGGTACAGGCGCAGTTGGCTCTCAGAGATGGGTTCAGGCATAAACGCCAGCGGATGATCCGGGGCAATCGCGAACGACCAACGGATCGCGCCGATCTCGGTGTAATCAATTCCGCCGCCGTCCAGTAATGTATCGGGCGCGCCAATGGCGATATTGGCCAGGTTATTGATGATCGAATCCCAGACGCCGTTATACACCTCTGTAGTGACGGTTATCTGGCAGGTTGGAAACTGTTTCTTGAGTACCTGCAGCAGCCTCGCCGTATGTTGAGGGGTATACAACAGTTGGTTAATGCAGATGCGCACCCGAGCCTCAATTCCCTGAGCGATGGTATCAATGCTGCGCTTGATTGCGTGGAAATCGTTGAGCAGGTCGGTCGCCTTGCGAAACAGATAGCGTCCGGACTCGGTCAGCTCAATGCTGCGAGTACTGCGGGTAAACAGCACCACGTCGAGACCCATTTCCATGCGCTTAATGGTGTAACTAATTGCCGATGTGGTTAAGCCAAGCTCCTCCGCTGCCTTGCTGAAACTGCTATAGCGGGCAGCCATCGTAAATGCCAGTAGGTTTTCCTCGGTAAATATTGAATTCATCTTTCTCCCCTCCGGCGACAATGCGCATCCGCAACACGATGATTGTTGAATGTATTTGTAATCCTTATACAGAGCAATCAGTTTTGAACAGAATTTAACACTAGTTTTACATTTGATTTGAAGGCAATCACACTTCTGTATTTTAATTGCAGGCCGCTATCCGTGCAGCATACCGCCTGATTTCCCGGACTACTGATTAGTGGCTAAAAGGGCCCCAGCCATAAGGGAAAGATTGCACTACAGCACGTTTTGTCCTCATTGTTAAAATTGATTCAATAATCGATGCGCTAACGATGAATGAAATTTAAGCGGATGTTATTCTCTGCACTCTATTGCTATTCTCAGGTTATCGGATATTTAAAAAGTCTAAAAAACTGCAGGAGAGCGATTATGTCAGAGAAAGAACTCATTACTGAATTTCTGCTGGCGGCAGAACAGGGCAATGCCGATGGATTAAAATCCTGTCTGGCAAAAAATGTGGATATTAACGCCACTAACCGCCAGGGGCGTACTGCCATTATTATTGCCAGCCTGAATAAACATTATGACTGTGTTTCTTTATTGATTGCTGCGGGTGCCGATATTAATAAACAAGATCAAACTTGTTTTAACCCCTTCCTGATTAGCTGCCTGACGAATGATTTAACGCTGTTGCGTACGGTATTACCGGCTGACCCTGACCTCAATTGCCTGAGCCGTTTTGGCGGCGTTGGTATTACACCTGCCAGCGAAAAAGGTCATGTCGAGATCGTGCGCGAACTACTGCTGCGTACCGATATCAATGTCAACCATACTAATTTTGTTGGCTGGACGCCGCTCCTGGAAGCCATCGTGCTAAATGACGGCGGTGCGAAGCAGCAGGAGATCGTTAAGCTGCTGCTCGACCATGGCGCAAACCCGCACATGACGGATAAATACGGTAAAACCCCGCTGGAACTGGCGCGAGAGAAAGGGTACCACGAAATTGCCGAGCTGCTGATTGCGGCCGGAGCCTGACACAGGAGCGCCATTATCGCTACGCCATCACGGCGATGCGTACGGGCGCTAACCGCAGACAGCGCGTTTCTCACTTTCCGGGGAACGGGACGGGTTGAACAGGTTTTTTCCCACGCGGTAAACCTGTTGATACCCGAACAGCAGCGGCTGCTGACGTTACTGAGTGAAGATTGTGATAACGCACCTAACAGCTGTCGGTTGGCGCTGACGCATTGTGAAGACCTGTTTCACCCCGGTGAGCGGGTCAATTTTAGCGGGTCGGGAATAGTTGTTGGCAATGATAAATGGATAGAAACCGCCGGTTGCCAGCTGTGGCGAATACCACGGTGGACATCTGATGCAGCAAGCCTTGCCGCAGTCGGCTGGCAGCACTGGGAAGAGGTTATCCGCCAACAGCTAACAAGCGACGACACATTATTTCTGTACCGGGGTGACAATCCGTTTTATCAGGAAATCACCCGTCAATTACTCAACCGCCGACAAACATTACTGACGGCGTTGCGTACAGGAGAAAATATTACTACGGCGGTCAGCCATTTAATTGGTTTGGGGATAGGGCTGACGCCCTCATCGGATGATTATTTAGTAGGCTTAAGCACCATTTTATTTATTCCCGGACATCCGCTGAGGAAATATAGATATGATTTTTTAGCGGCATTGCAACGTGCAGGAAATAATACAACGCTACTTAGCAAAATAACGCTAGAGGAAGCATTTAATCAGCGTTATCGGGAAAGCATCGGACGGCTGCTGAACCAATTTATTACTGAGCAACAACTCGTTTCTACGCAATATATTACTGACATTAAAAATATCGGTTCAAGTTCTGGCTGCGACATGCTGTATGGCATGGCGGATGCCTGCGCCCTGAGCCACAGGTCCGGAGGGAATTATGTCGATCAGGATAGTTGTTAAAAAGAACACGTATTTTGATTCTGTCTCACTGATGTCTATCTCCACGCGCGCAAATAAGCTCGATGGCGTTGAGCAGGCGTTTGTGGCTATGGCGACAGAGATGAATAAGGGCGTACTGAAGAATCTCGGCCTGCTGACGCCTGAGCTGGAAGAGGCGAAAAGTGGCGATCTGATGATTGTCATTAAAGGCGCCAGCGAGGCGGCGAACGACCAAACGCTGGTGGCGATTGACGATCTGTTTACGCATAAAGAGCAGGGTGGCCAGCATGAAGCGCGCTATGCCACGCTTGCCAGCGCGAAGAAGCATGTTCCTGAGAGCAATCTGGCGGTGATCTCAGTCAATGGCCTGTTTGCCGCGCGTGAAGCGCGCCAGGCGCTGCAAAATAACCTCAATGTGATGCTGTTCTCTGACAACGTCTCTCTTGAGGACGAGCTGGCGCTTAAGCAGCTGGCGCATGAAAAAGGACTGTTGATGATGGGGCCAGATTGCGGAACCGCCATCATTAACGGCGCGGCGCTGTGTTTTGGCAACGCGGTGCGTCGCGGCAACATCGGAATTATTGGTGCCTCCGGTACCGGCAGCCAGGAGCTGAGCGTACGCATTCACGAATTTGGCGGCGGAATTTCCCAGTTGATTGGCACAGGTGGACGCGATCTTAGCGAAAAGATTGGCGGCCTGATGATGCTTGACGCGATTGGCATGCTGGAGGCCGATCCGCAAACTGAGATCATCGCACTTATCTCCAAACCACCTGCGCCAGCGGTGGCGCGCAAGGTGCTGGAACGTGCGCGCGCCTGTCATAAGCCCGTGGTGGTGTGTTTCCTCGGACGTGAAGCCGCGCCTGCGGATGAAAAAGGCCTGCAGTTTGCCCGCGGTACTAAAGAGGCGGCGTTGAAAGCGGTACTGCTGACCGGCGTGAAAAAAGAGAGTCTGGATCTGCATCCGCTCAACTGGCCGCTGATTGAAGAGGTTCGCGCCCGTCTGACCCCACAGCAAAAGTACATCCGTGGCTTGTTCTGTGGCGGCACGTTGTGCGATGAGGCGATGTTTGCTGCCATGGAAAAACATGCCGAAGTTTACAGCAACATTCATCCGGATCCGGCGTTCCGCCTGAAAGATCTCAACCGCAGCGTGGCGCATACCTTCCTCGATTTCGGTGATGACGATTTTACCAATGGCAAACCGCACCCGATGATCGATCCCACCAACCGCATTAGTCGTCTGTTACAGGAAGCGCGCGATCCTGAAGTTGGCGTGATCGTGATGGACTTCGTCCTTGGATTTGGATCGCATGAAGATCCGGTTGGCGTGATGCTCGATGCGATCGTTGAAGCCAAAGCGATCGCCGTCGCAGACGGTCGTCAGCTTGAGATCCTCGGCTATGTGCTGGGAACCGATCTTGATACGCCGTCGCTGGAAAAACAGTGTCAGATGCTGACCGACGCCGGGGTTATCTGGGCGAGCAGTAGCACCAACACAGGATTGCTGGCGCGTGAATTTATCTGTAAAGGGGAGGAAGCCTGATGAGCCAGACACTGTTTAACCAGCCGCTGAACGTGATTAACGTTGGCATAGCAATGTTCAGCGATGACCTGAAAAAGCAGAACGTACCGGTGACTCAGCTCGACTGGACACCGCCGGGCCAGGGCAACATGCAGGTGGTAGCGGCACTGGATGATATTGCCGATTCACCGTTGGCAGACAAAATCGCGGCCGCTAACCAGCAGGCGCTGGAACGCATTATCCAGTCGCATCCGGTGCTGATTGGCTATGACCAGGCGATCAACGTCGTGCCGGGCATGACCCGTAACACCATCCTGCACGCCGGGCCGCCAATCCGCTGGGAAAAAATGTGCGGCGCAATGAAGGGGGCGGTAACCGGGGCGCTGGTCTTTGAAGGGCTGGCGAAAGATCTGGATGAAGCCGCCGAACTGGCCGCCTCGGGTGAAATCATCTTCTCTCCGTGCCACGAGCATGACTGTGTCGGCTCGATGGCGGGCGTGACATCGGCATCGATGTTTATGCACATCGTCGAGAACAAAACCTATGGCAACCGCGCATATACCAATATGAGCGAGCAGATGGCGAAGATCCTGCGTATGGGCGCGAACGATCAGAGCGTTATCGATCGTTTGAACTGGATGCGCGATGTGCTGGGACCGATGCTGCGCGACGCTATGAAACTGGCGGGCGAAATCGATCTGCGCCTGATGCTGGCGCAGGCATTGCACATGGGTGATGAGTGCCATAACCGCAACAACGCCGGGACGGCGCTGCTGATTCAGGCGCTGACGCCGTGGATTATTCAGACCGGCTATCCGGTTGAGCAGCAACGTGAGGTGTTCGAGTTCGTCCTCAGTAGTGATTACTTCTCCGGACCGACCTGGATGGCGATGTGTAAAGCCGCAATGGACGCTGCACACGGTATTGAATACAGCACCGTGGTGACGACGATGGCGCGCAACGGCGTTGAGTTCGGTCTGCGCATTAGTGGCTTACCGGGCCAGTGGTTTACCGGTCCGGCGCAGCAGGTGATTGGACCGATGTTTGCGGGCTATAAGCCGGAAGATTCCGGACGTGATATCGGCGATAGCGCGATCACCGAAACCTACGGCATTGGCGGTTTCGCGATGGCGACGGCACCGGCCATCGTAGCGCTGGTGGGCGGTACGGTCGAAGAGGCCGTTGATTTCTCTCGCCAGATGCGAGAAATCACTCTCGGCGAAAACCCCAACGTCACCATTCCGCTGCTTGGTTTTATGGGCGTACCGACTGCTATTGATATTACGCGCGTAGGCAGCACCGGCATTCTGCCGGTGATCAACACCGCTATTGCGCACAAAGACGCGGGGATCGGCATGATCGGCGCCGGAATAGTTCACCCGCCGTTCGCCTGTTTTGAAAAGGCGCTCCTCAACTGGCGCGACCGCTACTGCCAATAACAATAACCGGGGCTAACGCGGTTAGCCCCACAGTAGCGAAGCGAAAAACGTTGCTTACCTGCAGGGCCGGGCGATCTCCGCGATCGCAAATGATGCTTAACCTGTTAAGGATATTCCATGAACAGCATAAAACTAGAATGGAAACGTGGTGACTGGGCGGCTTACTTTGGGCTGATGACCAACAACCTGACTAACCTGCTGACAATGATGGGGCTGCTCATTTTTGTCGTCGGGATCCCTACCGAAATTGTCTACGGTCGTATTGCGCCTGCCTTTGGTCTGGCGGTGCTGGTGGCCAGCGTCTGCTACGCCTGGTTTGGCCTGCAGATGGCAAAGCACACCGGGCGTAACGACGTAACGGCGCTGCCGTCCGGACCGAGTGCACCGTCAATCTTCACCGTGACCTTCCTGGTGCTGATGCCGGTTTATCAGCAAACCAAAGATGCCAACTTCGCTATCCAGATAGCCCTGGTGTGGTGCTTTGTCGAAGCGTTGATCCTGGTCGGCGGCTCCTTCCTGGGCGAGACCATCCGCAAGATGATCCCGCGTACGGTACTGCTTTCTTGTCTGTCCGGCCTGGGGCTGTTGCTGCTGGCGATGAACCCGATGCTGCAGGCATTCGAAGCGCCGACGGTTTCTTTCATCGTCCTGTTGCTGATCTTCATTAACTGGTTCGGTAAGAAGCCGATTTTTGCCCGTATTCCTACCGGTTTGCTGTTGCTGATTGCCGGTACAGCCCTGGCGTGGATCTCCGGTTTACAAAGCCCGGAAGCCATTAAAGCGTCGATGTCTTCCTTTGGCTTCAACCCGCCGGAAATTCATGTCGACAGCTTCCTGCAAGGTTTGCCGCACGCACTGCCGTATCTGGCTTCTGCAGTTCCTCTGGGCCTGGCGAACTACATTTTTGACCTTGAGAACATTGAAAGTGCGCACGCGGCGGGGGATGAGTACAACACCCGTAAGGTCATGATGGCGAACGGCTTTGCCTCCATGCTCGGCTGCATGCTGGGTAACCCGTTCCCGGTGACCGTATATGTTGGGCATGCGGGCTGGAAAGCGATGGGCGCCAGCATCGGCTATACCCTCGCTTCAGGCATCACCATGTTCCTGGTGCCGCTGTTTGGGCTGGGCGCGTTTATGCTCGCCATTATTCCGATGACCGCGATAGTGCCGATTCTGGTGTTTATCGGCGTGGTGACCGCCAACCAGGTGGTGCGAGAAACGCCCAAAGTCGAGGTTCCCGTTATCTTCATCTGTCTGTTCCCGTGGATCGCCAACTGGGCATTGACCATCGTCAACAGCGTGATGGGTGCCGCCGGAACTTCCGCGGGGAAACTGGGTAGTGACTTGCTGCACAGCAAAGGTGTCTATTACGACGGACTGGTGCATCTGGGAAGCGGTGCACCGCTGGCCAGCATGCTTTGGGGCTGCGTCGCTATCTTCGCCATTATGAACAAGCCGCTGCGCGGCGCGATTGCCGCAGCCTTTGGCGCGCTGTTATCGCTGTTTGGCGTGATCCACTCCCCGGCGGTTGGCTTTGCGGAAGGCAGCTCAATGATGTTTGTTGTGGCCTACCTGATGATGAGCGGCATGTTTGTCCTCAAGCATGTTCTTGATAGCCGTGAAGCGGTGACTGCGCCTGAGCAGGAACCGACGAAAACGACCTGAATTGCCTGCAAGCGGAAGATAACACTATGAAAGAACTTGTGGTCGTTGCCATTGGCGGCAACAGCATTATCAAAGATAACGCCAGCCAGTCGATTGAACACCAGGCTGAAGCGGTGAAAGCGGTAGCGGATACGGTGCTGGAGATGCTGGCATCGGACTACAACATTGTGCTGACGCACGGTAACGGGCCACAGGTAGGGCTGGATCTGCGGCGTGCGGAAATCGCGCACGAGCGTGAAGGGCTGCCGCTTACCCCGCTGGCAAACTGCGTTGCCGATACGCAGGGCGGTATCGGTTACCTGATCCAACAGGCGCTGAATAACCGTCTGGCGCGGCGCGGTGAGCAGAGGGCAGTTACGGTGGTCACGCAGGTGGAGGTCGACAAAAACGATCCGGGCTTCGCTAATCCGACCAAGCCCATTGGAGCGTTCTTTAGCGAAGTGCAGCGTGATGAACTGCAGCGGGTCAATCCGGGCTGGCGCTTTGTTGAGGATTCGGGGCGCGGCTACCGTCGGGTAGTCGCCTCTCCACAACCGAAGCGCATTGTCGAGGCGGAGGCGATCAAAACTCTGACCCAGCAAGGCTTTGTGGTTATTGGCGCGGGCGGCGGCGGGATCCCGGTGGTGCGTAGCGATCAAGGGGATTACCAGAGCGTGGACGCGGTGATTGATAAAGATCTCTCCACGGCGCTACTGGCGCAGGAGATCCGCGCCGACATTTTGGTGATCACCACCGGCGTCGAGCAGGTCTGTATTCATTTTGGCAAACCCAACCAGCAGGCGCTGGATACGGTGGATGTTGCAACGATGACCCGTTACATGCAGGAGGGGCATTTCCCGCCTGGCAGCATGTTACCCAAGATCGTTGCCAGCCTGGCGTTTCTGGAGCGTGGCGGTAAACGAGTAATCATCACCACGCCGGAATGCCTGCCTGCCGCACTGCGCGGCGAAACGGGCACCCATATTGTCCATTCCTGAGAGGAGACGTGAATGAAGGAAAGTAACAGCCGCCGTGAATTTTTAAGCCAGAGCGGAAAAATGGTGACCGCTGCCGCGCTGTTTGGCGCGGTCGCTCCGGTCGCGTATGCTGCTAATCCTGTCGGGAACACCTGCGGGTCGAAGGGCACAATGACGATTAACGATAAACACTATTACCTGGATAACGTCCTGCTGGAAGCGGGCTTTGATTACGAAAACTCGGTGGTGGTGCACACCCGTACCGCGCTGCAAACCGTTGAAATCCAGGACGGAAAAATCGTTGCGCTGCGCGAGAATAAGCAGCATCCGGATGCGACGCTGCCGCACTACGATGCGGGTGGAAAGCTGATGCTGCCCGCCATGCGCGACATGCACATCCATCTGGATAAAACCTTTTACGGTGGCCCCTGGCGTTCGCTGAACCGTCCGGCGGGCACCACTATTCAGGATATGATCCGCCTGGAACAAAAGCTGCTGCCTGAACTCCAGCCTTATACGCAGGAGCGCGCGGAAAAGCTGATCGATCTACTGCAGTCAAAAGGCACCTCTGTCGCCCGCAGCCACTGCAACATAGAACCGGTTTCCGGGCTGAAAAATCTCGAAAACCTGCAGGCGGTACTGGCGCGTCGTCAACCGGGTTTTGCCTGTGAAATCGTGGCATTTCCGCAGCATGGCCTGTTGTTATCAAAATCTGAACCGCTGATGCGTGAAGCGATGCAGGCAGGAGCGCATTACGTCGGCGGTCTGGACCCAACCAGCGTCGATGGGGCGATGGAAAAATCCCTCGACACCATGTTCCAGATTGCTCTGGATTACGATAAAGGTGTAGATATCCATCTGCATGAAACCAGTCCCGCGGGTGTGGCGGCGGTGAATTACATGGTGGAAACGGTGGAGAAAACGCCGCAGTTAAAGGGCAAACTGACCATCAGCCACGCGTTTGCGCTGGCAACGTTGAACGAACAGCAGGTAGACACGTTGGCGGGCCGCATGGCGGCACAGCAGATTACCATTGCCTCGACGGTGCCGATCGGCACCTTGCACATGCCGCTCAAGCAGTTGCGTGATAAAGGCGTGGAAGTGATTACCGGCACCGACAGCGTAATTGATCACTGGTCGCCGTATGGGCTGGGCGACATGCTGGAAAAGGCAAATCTGTACGCGCAGCTCTATATTCGCCCCAACGAACTGAACCTGTCGCGGGCGTTATTCCTCGCCACCGGCGATGTGTTGCCGCTTAACGATAAAGGCGAGCGCGTCTGGCCGAAAGCGCAGGATGAAGCCAGCTTTGTGCTGGTGGATGCCTCCTGTTCGGCGGAAGCGGTCGCGCGAATTTCTCCACGCACCGCGACCTTCCATAAAGGGCAACTGGTGTGGGGGAATGTCGCAAGCTAGCCAGGTTTTACGCGCAGCGGCAATCGCTGCTGCGCTCTCTTGGTGTTAACCGACGATCCCCATATAGCCGTGAATCCCCATATATAAGCCGACCATCGCAATGAGCACACTGGAAAAATAGGGTGCTTTGCGGGCCATCGTGTTAAATCCGCTCCAGCGTTTGGCCGCCTGCTGCACGCTGATTGCCGCTCCCACGCCCACCGTTACCAGCGTCAGCGCCAGCCCGAGGCTGAAGCACAGCACCATGGTCGCGCCCAGCGTGAAGGCTTTGAGCTGGATGCAAATTAGCAGCACCGTAATGGCGGCTGGGCACGGGATTAGCCCGCCGGTCAGACCGAACAATAATATTTGGCCGTTGGTGACCTCTTTGCCCGCAAAGCGGCGCTGAATATCGGTGGCATGGGCCCGTTCGTGGGCATCCTGATACTCTTTCGAGCCTTCGGTGAGTCCTGCCAGTGCGGCATGGTCGTGATTATGCTCGTGTTCGTGATGATGATGGTGATGATCGTCATCGTGGTCATGATGATGGTCGTCATGATCATGGTGGTGGTGATGCTCGTGATTGTGGTCGTGATGCGTCTGGGCCAGCCAGTTCTGCTCTCCCTGCCAGGTTCGCCAGAACATCCAGAATGCGGTCCCGAGAATAATAATCGCCGAGACAAACTGCAGCCAGGGCTCAACGGCCTGGGCAGTAAACGCTTTGCTGATATACATCCCGCCGAGCGCAATCAGCCATACCACGGCGGTATGCGACAGCGTTGCTGCCAGCCCCAGCATCACCGCCTGTTTGATGGTCCCCTTAATGGCAATAATAAAGGCCGCCATCATCGTCTTGGAATGCCCCGGTTCCAGACCGTGCAACACACCCAATAGAATCGCGCTGGGAATGAAAAACCAGGCGTTACCTTGCTGAAGAAGCGTAGAAAACTCACCCATGAGAATGATTCTTAGTTGTTTAATTTCGCCTGATTCTACTCCCCCCCCAGTATCAAATACTACCCCCCAGTAGAATGTCGATGGTATTGTCCCTACAGCCAGACGTTAAAAAGGTAAAGTTATGTCACATACGATCCGCGACAAACAAAAGCTGAAAGCCCGAACCAGCAAGATTCAGGGGCAGGTAGCAGCGTTGAAAACCATGCTGGATGAACCGCATGAATGCGCGGCAGTATTGCAGCAAATAGCGGCGATCCGCGGGGCAGTAAATGGATTAATGCGTGAAGTGATTAAAGGTCATCTGACCGAGCACATTGTGCATCAGGGCGATGAAATTAAGCGCGAAGAGGATTTGGATGTGGTCCTGAAAGTGCTGGATTCGTACATCAAATAAGTCAGTTTAACGGCTCATCCGCTTACTGGAATGAGCCGCTAAACAACACGTTCTAGCCAAAAAACATCACAGATACGCACAGCAGACCGACAATCAGGGTGATCAGATTACCCACTGAACGGTATGGCTTCAGCGCCGGGATCAGATAGGTAGACAATGTCGGCATGATAAATAGAATCATGGCAATCAGCGGGCCGCTTATCGCGTAAATCATTGAAATAGCATTAGGATTAATGCAGCAGATGATAAACGTGATAGCCGAGACAAGCATGATGGACAGAGCGCGGTTAAAGGCCCGGCTTTTCTTCACACCCACCTGATGCAACGACGTTTTTACTACCTCCGTTGCCCCTTCAATCACGCCAAAGTAGGTGCCGAGGAACGATTTTGACATCGCGACAACGGCAACGATGATCCCGGAAATCGACAGCCATGCCGGTGCGTTTGGCATCATCGACAGCGCGGAAAGAATCGTCACGCCTTCATTTTTCGCGTCTTCGATATAGTTTGTCGGAATCGAAAGCAAGCAGCTGAAGACGAAAAACAGTACGCTCAGGCAGATGATGACGTAGGCTACCTTCATGATTTTTTTGCATTTACCCATGGCCTGCTCGCCGTATTTCTCTCGTCTGTCGATGGCGAACGTAGAGATAATTGGCGTATGGCTAAAAGCGAAAACCATCACGGGAATAGATATCCAAACCTGATGAAGCGTGTGCTGATCGAAAGACATCTGGCCGGTGAGTAGCGTTGGCTGCCAGCTTCCGGTCAGGTAGAGCGAAAGGAACAAAAAGTACGCGATGAGCGGGAACACCAAAAAGCCCATGACCCGAATAGTGGCTTGCCGGCCCATCAGAAAAATCAGGTTCAGCACCAGCACCACGCCAAGGCTGACCAACATGCGGATCCGCAGATCGATAGTGATATGTTTGGCCAGCTGTTCAGTGAGTGAATTGGTTATCGCTACGGCGTAGATCAGCACCACCACAAAGAAGGCAATAAAATAGAGGGTGGTGATCAGGCTGCCAATCTTCTTGCCGTAGTAGTGGGTAACCGCGCCAGTGATCCCTTCACCAGCCGACGTTTTTGAGGACAGGATAAACTGACACAGCGCCTTGTGCGGCCAGTAGGTTAAAGGCCAGGCGACGAGTGCGGTGATAAACAATACCACCGCGCCTGCAGAACCCAGCTGTATGGGTAGGAATAGGGTTCCTGCGCCGACGGCAGTCCCATATAGTGCGAAGCTCCAGAGAGTCTCTTCTTTTGACCAAAATTTCGACATTATTTGAACGTATCAACTATAAAATAAACAAAAAGAAGCGCAATTTACCACAAATGGCAGGGGCTGGGGGAGGTGTGAACAAGCGGGCGAGTGAATGGGACAATAGCCGGAACCGAGAAGATTCCGACTATTATTTTAATTATCAGGCAGTAACGCGCTGCTGGCGGCGCTTCATAACGCGCTCGCGTAACGTGTCATAAGCCCAGTTATAGAACATGGTGTACGGCAGGAAGAACAGGAAGAAACCTATTTCCAGCGTGAATGCCTGAACCAGGCTGACGTTCAGCACATACGCCACGATGCTCACCCCGATCACAATAAAACCGCTCTCGAAGCCTAAGGCGTGAAATGCTCGCACTTTCGCCGTACGTTTTACCAGGTGTGACGGCCACAAACGGTCAAACAGGGCGTTATAAATGATATTCCAGATCATCGCTGTGGTGGCGAGAAGAATGGTCAGTCCGCCCATTTCCAGCACCGAGCGCTGCATCAACCATGCGGTGGTTGGTGCGAGGATCGCGGTGGCAATGCCTTCAAAGCAGACGGCATGAAAAATACGCTCCACTAACGAGCGGCGTTGGACAGTATCGTGTTGCATAACCTAAAACCTTCTTTGATGCCCGGATAACGGAATGGTGGCAATTTTATCGTTTTATGTGATATCTAAAAGATAGTATCCATCGATAAAGTAGATAGTTCATGCGTTATTCTCCTGAAGCATTAACGGCATTTGTGGAGACCGTTTCCTGCGGTTCATTTTCTGCGGCGGCCCGGCGGCTACGTAAAAGCCAGTCCACTATCAGTACGGCCATTGCGCATCTGGAAGCCGATCTTGGTTTTGCGCTGTTTGACCGCTCATCCCGCCAGCCAACGCTGACCGAGGAAGGTAAGCGGGTGTTGGGCTATGTGCAGGCTATTCTGACGGCCAGCGAACGTCTCGATGAGGCGGCGATCTCGCTGTCGGGTGAAACTGAGGCGCGTCTGACCTTTGTGCTGTCTGACACGCTGCATCCGGATGTGCTGGAAGAGTTGATGGTGCAGTTTGATCGCAAGTTTCCCCATACCGAGTTTGAATGCCTGATTGGTGAAGATGAAGACGTGATCGATCTGCTGCAAAAAGGACGTGCTCAGGTGGGGTTGATCGAGGCGCGGGAAGATTACCCGACCGACATGGGCGTTACGCGTCTGCCGATGCAAACCTGGATGGGATTATACGTTGCAGCGTCGCATCCGCTCGCGGCTCAAGAAAAACTGCAGTGGGAGCAGCTACACACCTGGCGCGAGCTGCGCTTGAATACCTATCTGGAAAGCGGCACCAACGTGGCGCGCGGTCCCGTCTGGTCTGCTCCTAACTATCTGTTATTGCTAAGTATGGCTGTTCAGGGATTCGGCTGGTGCGCGCTCCCTTGTGCGCTGGTGGAGGAGTTTGCGGCAGAAAAACCACTGGTGCAATTAAAGATGCCTGGCTGGCCAAAGGCTATCTCTATCGATCTGTTGTGGAATAAGAAATCACCGCCTGGTGTGGCAGGAAGCTGGCTGCGTGACCATTTGCAGCAGAGTGGAGTTCAGATGACCAATAAGTGATACGAATTTCCTTTGTGATAAAAATCACCGTTTTTAAACAACCTTGATAACTATTTTTAACAATCATCTACTATTGCGATGTTATTTTGCGCTGAGGTAGTGATGAAAGAGGTTGTGATCGTCGGGGCATTAAGGACACCGATTGGCTGCTTCCAGGGGACGCTGGCGCGCCACTCTGCCGTTGAGTTAGGCAGCATGGTGGTCAAGGCGTTACTGGAACGCACGGGCGTGGACGTTCACGCTGTGGATGAAGTGATCCTCGGACAGGTGCTTACCGCAGGTGCCGGGCAGAACCCTGCGCGTCAGTCTGCCATCAATGGTGGGCTACCCAATACCGTTTCCGCCATCACCATTAACGATGTCTGTGGCTCGGGTCTGAAAGCGCTGCATCTGGCGACCCAGGCTATCCAGTGTGGCGAAGCCGACATTGTGATTGCGGGCGGGCAAGAGAATATGAGCCGTGCACCGCATGTCCTTACCGATAGCCGCACTGGCGCACAGCTGGGGAACAGCCAACTGGTCGACAGCCTGGTACATGACGGTCTGTGGGATGCCTTCAACGATTATCACATGGGCGTTACCGCGGAAAACCTGGCGCGAGAATACGGAATCAGCCGCGAATTGCAGGATGCCTACGCGCTGCACTCGCAGCACAAAGCGCGGATGGCAATTGATGCCGGACGCTTTAAAGATGAAATCGTGCCGGTGGTAACACAGCGTAATGGGCAATCGTTCGTGGTGGACACCGACGAACAACCGCGTACTGATGCCAGCGCCGAGGGGCTGGCGCGTCTGGATCCTACCTTTGACAGACTCGGTTCGGTAACGGCGGGTAACGCGTCATCCATCAACGACGGTGCCGCTGCGGTGATGATGATGAGCGAGGCCAAGGCGCAGGAACTTAACTTACCTGTGTTGGCCCGTATTCGCGCCTTTGCCAGCGTCGGAGTCGACCCTGCGCTCATGGGGATTGCGCCAGTGTATGCAACACGCCGCTGCCTTGAGCGCGTGGGCTGGCAACTGGCTGATGTTGATCTTATCGAAGCTAATGAAGCCTTCGCCGCGCAGGCATTATCCGTTGGGAAAATGCTGGAGTGGGATGAACGGCGGGTGAATGTGAACGGCGGGGCCATTGCGCTCGGCCATCCGATTGGCGCTTCTGGCTGTCGTATTCTGGTTTCGCTGGTACATGAAATGGTGAAACGTCGGGCGCACAAGGGCCTGGCAACGCTGTGTATTGGTGGTGGTCAGGGGGTGGCGCTCGCTATCGAACGAGACTAATCCCCGTCATACTTCAAGCTGCATGTGCGTTGGCTTTACTCGCTCACCCCAGTCACGTACTTATGTACGCTCCGGGGAATTCGCTGCGTCGCCGCGTGATTCGGCCTTACGGCCTCACCCCTTCGGGGCCAGCGCAAGCGCTGTTCAAAACGGCCGGGAAGTTTTGTCCTGCAACTCGAATTATTTAGGGTATATATTTTTCTTCTCGAACAGTTTTCTGCCGTGTTATCTCTTCCTCTATAAAAAAGCCCTCCAGCAGGAGGGCAAGGCCAGTTACAGAAACATACACTCTAAACCCTGCCAACATATCAAAACGTTGTTTCATTTCATGTGATTGATAGCGCACTTTGTTAGAAAAGGTGTGTGAATGACGTATGAGCCTGGCTGTATTTTCAATATCTTATCCCTGCCACTAATGATCTACTTTTTTGTGTTTTTATCTATCTAATTGTTTTAAATGATTTTATTGAAACAAATTTTGCGATTTATATGCGCTAGCGTGATCGCACTTACACTTTTGATAATAAGATGCGGAAAAAGTGAAACATCGTTTTAGTTATAATTGAAAACACATTCAGGGAGGGATATCATGAGCGCATAAGATAAAACGGAACAGCGTTTTGCTATTCGTTTAAGCATTCACGGTCAATTTATCACTGGAGGTAAATGTGGACGTAAGACAAAGTATCCATAGTGCGCATGCGAAAACCCTGGACACTCAGGGGCTGCGTAATGAGTTTTTGGTCGAAGAAGTGTTTGTCGCAGATGAATACACCATGGTCTACAGCCACATCGACCGCATCATTGTTGGCGGCATTATGCCAGTGGCCAAAACCGTCTCTGTGGGTGGCGAAGTCGGCAAACAGCTGGGCGTAACCTATTTCCTCGAACGTCGTGAGCTGGGTGTGATCAATATCGGCGGCCCGGGCACGATTACCGTTGACGGCCAGTGCTATGAAATTGGTCATCGCGACGCGCTGTACGTCGGAAAAGGGGCAAAAGAAGTGGTATTCGCCAGTATTGATACGGCGAAACCGGCGAAGTTTTACTACAACTGCGCGCCGGCACACACGACTTACCCAACTAAGAAAGTCACGCCTGCAGACGTTGCGCCAGTGACGCTGGGCGATAACCTCACCAGTAACCGTCGTACCATCAACAAATACTTTGTGCCGGATGTTCTGGAAACCTGCCAGTTGAGCATGGGTCTGACTGAACTGGCACCGGGTAACCTGTGGAACACCATGCCGTGTCATACCCATGAACGTCGTATGGAAGTCTATTTCTACTTCAATATGGAAGAAGACACCTGCGTCTTCCACATGATGGGTCAGCCTCAGGAAACGCGTCATATTGTGATGCACAACGAGCAGGCGGTGATTTCTCCAAGCTGGTCTATTCACTCCGGTGTCGGCACAAAAGCTTATACGTTCATTTGGGGCATGGTCGGCGAAAACCAGGTCTTTGATGATATGGACCATGTTGCAGTAAAAGATCTGCGCTAGTTGCGGGCGACAGCCGTGCCTGCTGCGGCGGGCATTATAAAAAAATTAAGGATTTACAATGATTTTGAATGCATTCTCTCTTGAAGGTAAAGTCGCCGTTGTGACCGGTTGTGACACAGGTTTGGGTCAGGGTATGGCGCTGGGCCTGGCTGAAGCGGGCTGCGATATCGTCGGTATCAACATTGTTGAACCGACAGAAACCATCGAACGCGTGACCGCACTGGGCCGCCGTTTTTTAAGCCTGACCGCCGATCTGCGTCAAATCGATGGTATTCCGGCACTGCTGGAGCGCGCAGTGGCAGAATTCGGCCATATCGATATTCTGGTCAACAACGCGGGTCTTATCCGTCGTGACGATGCGATCGACTTCAGCGAAAAAGACTGGGATGACGTGATGAACCTGAACATTAAGAGCGTGTTCTTTATGTCTCAGGCCGCGGCGAAGCACTTTATCGCTCAGGGTAACGGCGGCAAAATTATCAATATCGCCTCTATGCTTTCCTTCCAGGGCGGGATCCGCGTGCCGTCTTACACCGCATCTAAAAGCGGCGTAATGGGTGTTACCCGTCTGATGGCGAACGAGTGGGCAAAACATAACATCAACGTCAACGCGATTGCACCGGGTTACATGGCGACGAATAACACTCAACAGCTGCGTGCTGATGAGCAGCGTAGCGCAGAGATCCTCGATCGTATCCCGGCGGGTCGTTGGGGTCTGCCGAGCGATCTGATGGGGCCTGTCGTGTTCCTGGCGTCCAGCGCATCTGACTATATCAACGGCTATACCGTTGCAGTAGATGGCGGCTGGCTGGCACGTTAATTCGCTTTCCAGAACCGTTAAACCCTGCCCTCTGGCAGGGTTTTTTTATATTCGGATCATTAAAATCCATATTGTGGTTATAAATTATTCCATATTAAATTTCATACGTATAAATTTATTGTTTTTAATATTCTTTAATATCAACGAATTAAATTTAATTGAGTAATTGTCGGTAAATTTTAAAATTGGAATATCCATCACATAACCATGTGGTGTAGCTATTTAATCCATGTTTTTGCCGTTTCCCGCCTGACGCTTCCTGCAAGGGATCCCTTACTTTCAATGGCATGGTTACTCTGTATCTGGCAGGAAAAAATGGTCTCAATAAATAATGATGCTGCTTTAGCGCCGCGCCCAGTGCGCGATACGCGACGTATGAATATGTTTGTTTCTATCTCTGCGGCTGTCGCAGGGTTGTTATTCGGCCTGGATATTGGCGTGATTGCTGGCGCGTTGCCTTTTATCACCGATCACTTTGTGTTGACCAGCCGCCTGCAGGAGTGGGTGGTAAGCAGCATGATGCTGGGTGCGGCAATTGGTGCGCTGTTTAACGGTTGGTTGTCATTCCGCCTGGGGCGCAAATACAGCCTGATGGCGGGCGCGATCCTTTTCGTCGTCGGATCACTGGGCTCGGCGTTTGCCTCCAGCGTAGAAATGCTCATTTTTGCCCGCGTGGTGCTGGGCGTAGCGGTGGGGATCGCGTCTTACACCGCACCGCTCTATCTCTCTGAAATGGCCAGCGAAAACGTGCGTGGCAAGATGATCAGTATGTATCAGCTGATGGTGACGCTGGGCATCGTTCTGGCCTTTTTGTCCGATACCGCGTTCAGCTACAGCGGTAACTGGCGCGCTATGCTGGGCGTGCTGGCGCTTCCGGCTGTATTGCTGATTATTCTGGTTGTTTTCTTGCCCAACAGCCCGCGCTGGCTGGCGGAGAAAGGTCGCCACATCGAAGCTGAAGAAGTACTGCGCATGTTGCGCGATACGTCAGAAAAAGCCCGCGATGAGCTGAACGAAATCCGTGAAAGCCTGAAGCTGAAGCAAGGTGGTTGGGCGCTGTTTAAAATTAACCGTAACGTGCGTCGTGCGGTTTTCCTCGGAATGTTACTGCAGGCGATGCAGCAGTTCACCGGGATGAACATCATCATGTACTACGCGCCGCGCATTTTTAAAATGGCGGGTTTTACCACCACAGAGCAGCAGATGATTGCCACGCTGGTAGTTGGCTTAACGTTTATGTTCGCCACCTTTATTGCCGTCTTTACGGTCGACAAAGCAGGACGTAAACCGGCGCTGAAAATTGGTTTCAGCGTAATGGCCATCGGGACGCTGGTGCTTGGTTATTGCCTGATGCAGTTTGATAACGGCACGGCTTCCAGTGGGCTATCCTGGCTGTCAGTTGGCATGACGATGATGTGTATTGCAGGCTATGCAATGAGCGCCGCGCCGGTGGTGTGGATCCTGTGTTCGGAAATTCAGCCACTGAAATGCCGTGATTTTGGTATTACCTGCTCCACCACTACCAACTGGGTGTCGAACATGATCATTGGCGCAACGTTCCTGACGCTGCTCGACAGCATTGGTGCCGCCGGTACGTTCTGGCTTTATACCGCGCTGAACGTTGTGTTTATCGGTATTACGTTCTGGCTGATTCCAGAAACCAAAAACGTCACGCTGGAGCATATCGAACGTAAGCTGATGGCGGGCGAGAAGTTAAGAGATATTGGGGTGTAAGTCAGACAAGCATGCCGGATGGCGCTTCAGCCTTGTCCGGCCGGCGAGTGGAGTCTCTTATAGGCCGGGAAAGCGTCAACGCGACCCGGTTTTTTTATTTAGCGCCTTACCCGTGCAGAAAATCTTCGCGAATTGGGGTAAAGGTATCCAGCAGCGTTCCCGGTTTTAAACAGACGCAGCCATGCATAATGTTGGGCTGTTTATACAGGGTATCGCCCGCCCTAACGATATGTTTCTCTTCGCCGATGGTAAATTCAAACTCACCGGACAACACGTAAGTCAGCTGCTCGTGCGGATGATTGTGCATCGGGCCGATTGCGCCTTGCTCGAAGTTCACCTCAACCGCCATCATGTTACCGTCGTGAGCAAGAATACGCCGGGTAACGCCATTGCCCAGATCGTCAAGCGTGGTCTCTTTATGAAAAATAAACATCCGGCCTTCCTGTGATTAATTAAAACAATGTTTCATTAAACCTATATCAGAAAATTAAAAAAAGAAATGCACACCAACAGATGTGGAAAGTTGATCACATCTTTGGTTCACTGGAGAGACAACAACGAGTCAGGGGAAATGATGAAAACGATCGGTCTGTTAGGCGGTATGAGCTGGGAATCTACCATTCCTTATTATCGACTCATTAATGAAGGCATAAAACAGCGTCTGGGCGGTCTGCATTCTGCGCAGATTCTGTTGCACAGCGTGGATTTTCACGAGATTGAATTCTGCCAGTCAAGCGGTGACTGGCAGCGAGCCGGTGAGATCCTCGCGCAGGCCGCCACAGGGCTACAGCAAGCCGGGGCGCAAGGAATTGTGCTGTGTACCAATACCATGCACAAAGTTGCTGAGGCGATTGAAAGCGCCTGTGATGTGCCGTTTCTGCATATTGCTGACGCGACGGGGCGGGCGATACAAAAGCAGCAGATGAACAACGTGGCGCTACTGGGTACGCGTTACACCATGGAGCAGGATTTTTACCGCGGGCGTTTGCAGACTGAATTCGGCATTAGCACGTTGATCCCTGAAGCTGATGATCGTCAGAAAATAAACCAGATTATTTTCGATGAGCTGTGTCTCGGTGAATTCAGCGAGGCTTCCCGCGATTATTACCTGGGCGTCATCGACCAACTGGCGAAACAGGGGGCGCAAGGGGTGATCTTTGGCTGTACCGAGATAGGTCTGCTGGTTCCCACCGAGCTAAGCCCACTACCGGTTTTCGACACCGCGGCAATCCATGCGCAAGATGCGGTGGCGTTTATGCTTTCGGCTGTGGATGCAAAATAGCCTCCAGCGGGTCAATAAGCCTCGGTAGATGGGCCTGCAGATGCGCCGTAAAAGCATCAACCAGCGCCGAGGCGGGGCGATGAAGCGGGTGAATCAGGCTGACTGTAAAGGGTACCGAAATACTGAAGCGGCGGATAACGACTCCGCTGCTGGCGTAATCCAGCGCGGTCAGTGGGTTCACCACCGAGATCCCCACGCCTGCCCGTACCATTGCACAAATTGAAGCGGCGCTATGGGTTTCAATCACCATGCGGCGCTTCACCTGGTGCTCATTAAACAGGGTATCCAGTAGCTGACGGTAGCTGTCGGTGCGCGACAGGCTGATGTAGTTTTCTCCCTGAAAATCCTGCGGCGTTAACACCGCTTTCTTAGTCAGCGGATGGCCCTGCGGCAGCACGCACACTTCATCCAGCGCCAGCAATTCGGTGCGTTTCGTTCCGGCAGGCGTATGCAGCGTTTCCGTTAACCCCAGATCGTGGCGCTGCGCCGACAGCCACTCTTCCAGCAGCGGTGACTCCTGCGGCACTATCTGAATATTGACCTGTGGATAGCGTGCGAGGAATGGCTGCAGCAGCGGCGGTAAAAAAGACTGTGAGAATACCGGCAGGCAAACAATCGACAATTCGCCCTGGCGAAACTCGCGCAGGCTTTCGGCGGCGCTCACAATTCTGTCCAGGCCATACCACGAACGTTGCACCTCTTCAAACAGACGTAACCCTTGCACGGTTGGATGCAGTCGGCCACGCGTACGTTCAAACAGCGTTAATCCCAGCACTTTCTCGAATCGGGCCAGTTCCCGGCTGACGGTGGGCTGCGAGGTATGTAGCATGCGCGCAGCTTCTGTCAGATTACCTGCCGTCATGATGGCGTGAAAAATTTCGATGTGTCGCAGGTTAACGGCGGGCATGGGCAATCCTCGAATGAATCAATCCATATCATTTTTGCATAGACTTACGATAAAACGATATTTTTTATTCTTTTCGGGCTGTGGCGTAATCATAAAAAAGCCAATATCGGAGCACACTATGCCACGCCCACTCAATAGTACTGACACTGACCTGACCGCCGACAACCTGCTACGCCTGCCTGCCGAATTCGGCTGCCCGGTGTGGGTCTATGATGCGCAGATTATCCGCGGGCAGATTGCCAAATTGAGTCAGTTTGACGTGGTGCGTTTCGCCCAGAAGGCATGTTCGAATATTCATATTTTGCGCCTGATGCGCGAGCAGGGCGTGAAGGTTGATTCCGTCTCGCTTGGCGAAATTGAACGTGCGCTGGCGGCAGGCTTCGTACCGGGGAAAGATGAAATCGTCTTTACCGCCGATATGATTGATGAAGCGACGCTCGCGCGGGTGCATGAATTGAGCATTCCGGTAAATGCCGGGTCGGTGGATATGTTGGAACAACTGGGCCAGGTCTCGCCGGGCCATCGCGTGTGGCTACGCGTAAACCCTGGCTTTGGGCATGGGCACAGTCAGAAAACCAATACCGGCGGCGAAAACAGCAAGCACGGGATCTGGTATAGCGATCTTCCCGCGGCGCTGGAGGTGATTCAGCGCTATAAGCTGAAGCTGGTGGGGATTCATATGCATATCGGCTCCGGCGTGGACTATGCGCATCTGGAGCAGGTGTGCGGTGCGATGGTGCTCCAGGTGGTTGAATTTGGTCAGGATCTGGAGGCGATCTCCGCAGGTGGTGGTTTATCAATCCCGTATCGCGAAGGCGAAGAGGCGATCGATACCGATCACTACTTTGGATTGTGGAACGCTGCGCGTGAACAGATTGCTAAACACCTGGGTCACCCGATCGCGCTTGAGATAGAGCCTGGTCGTTTTCTGGTCGCGGAAGCTGGCGTGTTAGTGGCGCAGGTACGTAGCGTAAAAGAAATGGGCAGCCGTCACTTTGTGCTGATCGATGCGGGCTTCAACGATCTAATGCGCCCGGCCATGTACGGTAGTTATCACCATATCTCCGCGCTGGCAGGGGATGGCCGCTCTCTGGAACACACCCCAAAACGGGAAACCGTGGTAGCCGGGCCGCTGTGCGAATCTGGCGACGTGTTTACCCAGCAGGAGGGCGGAAATGTGGAAACCCGTCTGTTGCCTGCGGTGGTGCCGGGCGATTATCTGGTGCTGCATGATACCGGGGCGTACGGCGCGTCAATGTCGTCAAACTACAATAGCCGTCCGCTGCTGCCGGAAGTTTTGTTCGATAACGGCGTGGCGCGGCTGATTCGCCGTCGCCAGACCATTGATGAGCTGTTAGCGCTGGAATTAATCTGATTACAGCGTTGTGAAATGCCGGATGGCGCTACGCTTATCCGGCCTACAAGATTAACTGCGCCGCCATCCGGCATTTGATTACTTAAAGTATGGCCCGAGCGTTACTGAGTCACGTAGTACCAGTTTGCCGGTAAACGGTGGGATTGGCTCGACGCTCTCGCCGTTGGCCAGCCGAATAGCCTGGTCGATTGCCGTGGTTATCATGGTATCAATCGGTAGATAAACGGTAGACAGCCCCGGCTCCAGCCATTTGGCGCTGGGCGCATCATCAAAACCAAACAGTGAGACGTCCGTTGGGATCCTCAGCCCGGCCTGATGTAACGCTTTTGATGCGCCTAATGCCATGTCATCGTTACAGGCGAACAGGGCGCTAAATTTTACCCCTTCCTCCAGCAGTTCACGGCAGGCCTCATAGCCTCGCGTCATCGTGGAGTCGCCGTATTTGACCTTATCGGGATCCCAGGGAATACCGTTTTTTTCCAGCGCCTTACGATACCCCATCAGGCGGGATTTACCGGTAGGCGTATGACCTGGCACAGTGATACAAGCAATATCGCTATGGCCCTGGGAGATCAGGTAATTGACCGCCTGATAGGCCGCGTCTTCCTGTTCAAAGAAAATTGCGCGATCGCGGGCCTGGCTGACATCACGGTTGATGACCAGCAAGGGCATAGCAATGCTGTTCATCAACGACATAATCGCCTTTTCACTCATATAGCGGGTATAGAGAATAATGGCGTCGCACTGCCTGTCCGCCAGCATTTGCACGGCTTCCTGCTCACGCTCTGGTGTGTCGTGTCCGTCGGTGACGATCAACTGCTTGCCGTGAGATTCCGTCTGGCGTGAAGCCTGTTGCAGCAGGCGGCCAAAGTAGAATCCATCAAATGTGGAAACTACCAGACCAATGCTGTTGCTGGTGCGGTTTGCCAAAGAGCGCGCTAAAAAATTAGGCCGATAATCAAGTGCCTGCATGGCCTTAAACACTTTCTGGCGCGTGCTCTCTTTTACCTGACCCGTGCCATTCAGTACGCGCGAAACGGTCGCTTTTGAGACGCCTGCGTGTCGTGAAACGTCCAACATCGTAGTCATAACGCTATCCTGGTTATTCGTTTGACGATGAATTCCCCGGCTCTGTCAGCGTCGAAACGGAATGGCGGCGCACCAGAGTTGGGTTAAAAACGTGGGTAATTTCAGGCACGGGACGCTTCTCCGCCAGCGCGAGCGCCAGTTCGGCAGCCTGGGTTGCCATCGTCACGATCGGGTAGCGCACCGTGGTCAGACGCGGGCGCACGTAGCGGGAAACCAGCACATCATCAAAACCAATCAGCGAGATTTCTCCCGGCACATCAATGCCGTTATCATTCAATACGCCCATGGCACCAGCCGCCATTGAGTCGTTGTAGCAGGCTACCGCAGTGAAGTTTTTGCCACGGCCAAGTAACTCTGTCATGGCCTGCTCACCGCCGCTTTCATCCGGTTCACCAAACGTTACCAGTCGATCGCTGACAGGAATATTGCTCTCTGCCAGCGCGTCGTAATAGCCTTGCAGACGATCTTCCGCATCTGAAATCGTGTGATTGGAGCACAGATAGCCAATGCGTGTATGGCCCTGCTGAATGAGGTGTCGGGTCGCGAGCCATGCGCCGAAACGGTCATCAAGGGCAACGCAGCGTTGTTCGAATCCCGGCAGAATTCGGTTAATCAATACCATGCCGGGGATTTGCTTCATGAGTGATGCCAGCTCAGCATCCGGGATAATTTTTGCGTGGACAACAAGGGCTGCGCAGCGGTGGCGAATGAGCTGTTCAATCGCCTGTCGTTCCTTCTGTTCGTTATGGTAGCCGTTACCAATCAGTAAAAAATTACCGGTGTTATACGCCACCTGCTCGACAGCTTTAACCATTGCCCCAAAAAATGGATCGGACACATCACCTACCACCAGACCGATGGTTTCAGTGGATTGTTGTGCCAGCGCACGTGCATTGGCGTTGGGGTGGTAGCTGAGTGATTCCATTGCACTCGTTACGGCCAGGCGCGATGCTTCGCTGGCTTTAGGGGAATCATTAATCACTCGAGAAACGGTGGCGACTGATACACCAGCTAGTCGGGCTACATCCTTTATGGTCGCCATGATAGTACCTGTTGTGGGTAAACGCTTACATTCCGTCAGTGTTACGGAAAATGGCTGGCTGTTCAAGCAGATTGCCCGTCAGAACGTCGCAAATGTGAGCGCACACGAGCGAAGTAAGACAGAAAATAGAAAATGCTAATTTTTGCTTACACTTTGCGATGTGCTGTTGCGATTGTTCGCTGGTGAGAGAACTGAGCAGATTGCTAGAGTTGAGATCCCAGAGGTATTGATAGGTGAAATCAACTTTCGGGTTGATCACTAGAATTACACCAGCCTGCGCAGATGCGCAGGTTTTTTTTTACCTTCAGCCTATCTGTAACAGTAACCGATAATTTACACAACTCGTTGCATTTGGGTTCATTCCTTTGCGTTTTCGCACTGGCGTATCTGGCTGCTGACGACCACAATCAAGATCCCAGAGGTATTGATTGGTGAGATTATTCGGTACGCACTTCGTACCTGTCTCTTGCACCAACCTGCGCGGATGCGCAGGTTTTTTTTCGGATTGTATTTACCAGTTACCTGTCGCGCCAATTCCCCAACTCGTATACTCTCCCACCATTGATGTTTATATAATTAATGGCACAGGGAGTTGAGATGCTATTTGGCTTTTTTCGTAATCTGTTTCGCGTGCTTTTCCGCGTTCGCGTCACGGGCGATGTCAGCGCGCTACAGGGAGAACGCGTTCTAATCACTCCCAACCATGTCTCATTTATAGACGGCATCCTGTTGGCGCTCTTTTTACCGATTCGTCCCGTCTTCGCTGTTTACACCTCGATCAGCCAGCAATGGTATATGCGCTGGCTAACCCCGCTGATTGATTTTGTACCGTTAGATCCAACCAAACCGATGTCGATTAAACATCTGGTTCGTCTGGTCGAACAGGGCCGTCCGGTGGTTATTTTCCCGGAAGGACGTATTTCGACCTCCGGCTCGTTAATGAAAATTTATGACGGCGCGGGGTTTGTTGCCGCTAAGTCGGGGGCGACGGTGGTTCCTGTGCGCATTGAAGGCGCGGAGCTTTCCCGCTTTAGCCGCCTGAAAGGTTTGGTTAAACAGCGATTCTTCCCGCGCATCCGCTTACACATCCTACCGCCCACACAACTGCCGATGCCGGAAGCTCCGCGTGCTCGCGATCGCCGCAAAATTGCCGGAGAGATGCTGCATCAAATTATGATGGAAGCACGCATGGCGGTTCGTCCGCGTGAAACGCTATACGAGTCGCTGCTGGCGGCGAAATACCGTTTTGGCGCAGGCAAAAACTGCATTGAAGATGTTAACTTTACCCCGGACAGCTACCGCAAACTGCTGACAAAGACGCTCTTTGTGGCCCGTATTCTGGAAAAATACAGCGTCGAAGGTGAAAAAATCGGCCTGATGCTGCCAAACGCGGGGATCAGCGCGGCGGTTATTTTTGGCGCCATTGCGCGTCGACGCATTCCGGCCATGATGAACTACACCGCGGGCGTGAAAGGATTAACCAGCGCCATTACTGCGTCTGAAATTAAAACGATCTTCACATCCCGACAGTTTCTCGATAAAGGCAAACTCTGGCATTTACCGGAACAGCTCACCCAGGTGCGTTGGGTTTATCTGGAAGACTTAAAAGCTGATGTGACCTTCAGCGATAAGCTGTGGATTTTCTCACATCTGCTGGCACCGCATCTGGCGCAGGTGAAGCAGCAGCCGGAAGACGCTGCGGTGATCCTCTTTACTTCTGGCTCAGAAGGCCATCCGAAAGGTGTGGTTCACAGTCATAAAAGCATTCTGGCGAACGTTGAGCAGATCAAAACGATTGCCGATTTCACCGCCGATGACCGTTTTATGTCGGCGCTGCCGCTGTTCCACTCCTTTGGCCTGACGGTGGGATTATTCACGCCGCTACTGACTGGCGCAGAAGTGTTTCTTTATCCCAGCCCGCTGCATTACCGCATTGTGCCAGAGCTGGTATACGACCGGAACTGCACCGTGTTGTTTGGTACTTCAACGTTCCTCGGCAACTACGCGCGTTTTGCGCATCCGTACGATTTCCACCGCCTGCGCTATGTGGTGGCGGGAGCGGAAAAACTTCAGGACAGCACAAAGCAGCTGTGGCAGGAGAAATTTGGCCTGCGCGTTCTTGAAGGCTATGGCGTGACGGAATGTGCGCCGGTTGTGTCGATTAACGTACCAATGGCGGCAAAATCGGGAACGGTAGGGCGCATCTTGCCTGGTATGGATGCTCGACTGTTGGCCGTTCCGGGAATTGAGGACGGTGGGCGTTTACAGCTGAAAGGTCCTAATATTATGAGCGGCTATTTGCGCGTCGAAAAACCTGGCGTGCTGGAAGTGCCGACAGCAGAGAATGCGCAAGGTGAGATTGAGCGCGGCTGGTATGACACCGGAGACATCGTGCGCTTTGATGAAAACGGCTTTGTACAGATTCAGGGGCGCGCTAAGCGTTTCGCTAAAATTGCCGGAGAGATGGTTTCGCTGGAAATGGTTGAGCAACTGGCATTGGCGGTATCCGCAGACAAAATGCACGCCACGGCGATCAAGAGTGATGCCAGCAAAGGTGAGGCGCTGGTGCTGTTCACTACCGACAGCGAACTGACACGTGAAAAACTACAGCAGTATGCGCGGGCGCACGGTGTACCTGAACTCGCCGTACCGCGTGATATTCGCCATCTGAAGCAACTCCCCTTACTCGGCAGCGGTAAGCCGGATTTTGTTACGCTGAAAAGCTGGGTCGATGAGCCGGAAAAACAACATGAGTGAGTCAGTGCACACTAACACTTCAATCTGGTCCAAAGGGATGATGTCCGTTATCGCCGCGCAGTTTCTGTCGGCGTTTGGCGATAATGCGTTGCTGTTTGCTACGCTGGCGTTGCTGAAAGAACAATTCTATCCGGACTGGAGTCAGCCAATCCTGCAAATGGTGTTTGTGGGCGCTTACATTCTGTTTGCTCCCTTTGTGGGACAGGTGGCGGATAGCTTTGCCAAAGGCAGAGTGATGATGTTCGCGAACGCTCTGAAACTGCTGGGCGCGGCGAGTATTTGCTTCGGCATTAATCCGTTTCTTGGGTATACGCTGGTGGGGATCGGCGCGGCGGCATATTCACCGGCCAAGTACGGCATTCTCGGTGAACTGACTACCGGCGACAAACTGGTGAAGGCTAACGGCCTGATGGAAGCCTCCACCATTGCCGCGATTTTGCTCGGATCTGTCGCCGGCGGCGTTCTGGCCGACTGGCACGTGATTGCCGCGCTTTCTGCCTGTGCCCTGGCCTATGCTGGGGCGGTGATGGCTAACCTGTATATCCCGAAACTGGCTGCGGCTCGTCCTGGCCAGTCCTGGCATCTGGGGAAAATGACGCGCAGTTTCTTCTGTGCCGCCTCCTCGCTTTGGCGCAACGGTGAAACACGCTTCTCGCTGGTGGGAACCAGCCTTTTTTGGGGCGCGGGCGTTACGCTGCGTTTTCTGCTGGTGCTGTGGGTCCCGGTGGCGCTCGGCATCACCGATAACGCCACACCGACCTACCTCAATGCCATGGTAGCAATCGGGATTGTGGTCGGTGCGGGTGCGGCAGCGAAGCTGGTAACGCTGGAAACCGTTTCGCGCTGTATGCCTGCGGGGATCCTGATTGGCGTCGTGGTGCTGATTTTCTCTCTTCAACATTCGCTGCTTCCGGCCTACGCATTGCTGATGCTTATCGGCGTGTCGGGTGGCTTCTTTGTGGTGCCGCTGAATGCGTTGCTGCAGGAACGGGGTAAGAAAAGCGTCGGCGCGGGTAATGCGATAGCGGTGCAAAACCTGGGCGAAAACAGCGCGATGCTGTTGATGCTCGGTATTTACTCACTGGCGGTGCTGGTGGGGATCCCGGCTGTTGCGATTGGTATTGGATTTGGTGCGCTGTTTGCGCTGGCGATTGCGGCGCTGTGGATTTGGCAGCGCCGCCATTAGTCTGTTGTATGCTGTTGCCGGATGGCGGCGTTACCGTATACGGCCTACAGGATGCTCACTTTGTAGGCCTGATAAGCGTAGCGCCATCAGGCGCTAACTGTTACGGTGCAGGATAGGTATACACCTGATGCACCGCTTCAATCTCCGCCAGTACTTCTTCGCTCAACTCCAGATGCAGACTTTCAACGTTGGTTTTTAGCTGCTCCATCGTCGTGGCGCCCAGCAAAGTGCTGGCGACAAACGGCTGACGACGCACGAATGCCAGCGCCATTTGCGCAGGATCCAGATTATGGCGTTTCGCGATATCCACATAGGCCGCAACGGCTTTCTGCGTCTGCTCGCCGCTGTAGCGCGTGAAACGGCTAAACAACGTATTGCGTGCACCGGCAGGTTTCGCGCCGTTCAGGTATTTCCCGGTTAACGTACCGAAGCCCAGGCAAGAGTAGGCCAGCAGCTCAACGCCTTCATACTGGCTCACTTCAGCCAGTCCAACCTCAAAGCTGCGGTTCAGCAGGCTGTAGGGGTTCTGGATGGTGGCGATGCGTGGCAGATCGTGTTTGTCCGCCAGGTGCAGATAGCGCATCACGCCAAACGCGGTTTCATTAGAAACGCCGATGTAGCGAATTTTCCCAGCGCGCTGAAACTCGGCTAGTGCGTCCAGCGTATCGAGAAGGGAAACGACCGGCGCGGAGTCTGTCCAGCTGTAACCTAACTTACCAAAACAGTTGGTCGGGCGCTGTGGCCAGTGAACCTGATACAGATCCAGATAATCGGTTTTCAGTCTTTTCAGGCTGTCGTGCAGCGCTTCACGGATATTTTTACGGTCCAGCGCCTGATTCGGTCGAATGCCGCTGTCGTTGTTACGTGATGGTCCGCTGACCTTAGACGCAA
The DNA here is from genome assembly GCF_030332785.1 of Citrobacter sp. Cpo069. Taxonomy (NCBI): domain Bacteria; kingdom Pseudomonadati; phylum Pseudomonadota; class Gammaproteobacteria; order Enterobacterales; family Enterobacteriaceae; genus Citrobacter; species Citrobacter sp. Cpo069. The sequence continues at coordinate 8,303 of NZ_JAOWHD010000044.1, read as the reverse complement.
CGATCAGCTTTTCGCGGCTGCCGTGTTTGGCGAGCCAGTTACCTACGTAGGTTTCGGTGAGACCCTGGGTTTCAGGACGCGGCGGTACTGGATACATCTCGGCAACGTCGATCAAATTAATGCCCTGTGCTACGGCATAATCGAGCTGTGCATGTGCGTCGGCTTCGCTGTTTTGTTCACCAAACGTCATTGTGCCCAGCCCCAGTGTACTGACTTCCAGCGAGCTGTGGGGTATACGGTGATATTGCATAGCCGTTTCCTTTTTATAATCACGACATAAGGATTATAAAAATGGCTGAGGGAAGAGAAAAAGGGAAGTAAAATTGTTAAGGCCAGCGCACTGCTGACCTCAACCATCAGCGTTCAATGATTTGAGACACATCATCACGGTTAATCTGCATCGCATTGCCCTGCTGGTCGTGATAGCTCACCAGACCGGTATCATCGTCAATTTCTGGTTTTCCATCGGTCAGGATCATTCGACCATCTTTTGTCGCCATTACATAATCGCTGCTGCATCCGGAAACGGCAAAAGCCAGTCCTACGGCGGAAATCAAAACTGCCCATTTTTTCATCTGCTTATCCTCACATGGCCTGCGTCTGACAATAGTTTAGTAATAACGCGAAGTTGTGCAGGGTGAAAGCAGTAAAATCTTAAACTGTGAGAAGGGGTAGGTGTGGCTGGCATTCGCTCCCCTTGCGGGGAGCGATGGATTTCATCAGAGCGGATTTTTTTTATTACGCCACAGGTTCAGGGTCTCTACCGCGATAGAGAAGAACATGGCGAAATAGATATATCCTTTCGGAACGTGGACGTCGAAACTTTCCAGAATCAGCGTAAAACCGACCAGAATCAGAAACGAGAGCGCCAGCATTTTCACCGAAGGGTGGCGATCGACAAACTCACCAATCGGGCGAGCAGCAAACATCATCACGCCTACGGCAATCACCACCGCCGCCATCATGATAAACAGATGATCGGACAAACCAACCGCAGTAATCACGGAATCCAGACTGAAGATAATGTCTAACAACATGATCTGTACAATCGCGCCCAGGAAAGAAGATACGCGGGTTTTTAACCCCTCTTCCTCACCTTCAATGGATTCGTGGATCTCTTTACTGGCTTTCCAGATCAGGAACAATCCTCCCAGCAGAAGGATCAGGTCGCGTGCTGATATCGCCTCGCCAAACAGCTCGAATAACGGGTTTGTCAGCCGCGTTACCCAGGCGATAGAAGCCAGCAGTGCCAGACGCATGATCATCGCCGCCGCCAGCCCAATACGTCGGGCATGATTGCGTTGCGCTGTCGGGAGTTTGGCTACAACCAGAGAAAGGAAAATAATATTGTCGATCCCAAGAACGATCTCCAGCAGCGTCAGCGTACCGAGCGCAAGCCAGGCGTTAGGATCGGTTATCCATGCAAATAACATCGAACAAAGTCCTGCCAAAAAAAAGAAGCGGTAATTATAGGCCCGTAACGCGGCGGGTGAAAGGCCGGACGGTGCCTATTGCGCCTGGAACAAGAAATGTCGCTCAAGCAATGCGCGGGTGAAGTTCTTTTTCAGGTAAAAGCCGCGTGGCAGGGTCAGGATGGGTTCGCCGTTGGCGCCAATGGCCTCGGTAAGCGCGCGGGCGTTGGCGGCTTTAGGACGCAGTTGCAGTACTTCCCCATGGCGAGCGGTGATGCGTTCGACATGACCTAACACAATCATGTCCATTAACTCTTCCCAGTCCAGACGCAATTGCCGGTCTTCTTCTTCATTCGGGCTCCACAGCAGGGGAGAGCCGACGCGGCGCTCAGCCAGAGGGATGCTGCGTTCGCCTTCTACCGGGATCCACAGAACACGTTTGAGTTTGTGCCGTACATGGCTGGTTTCCCAGGTGACGCCGGTATTGCCGGTTAACGGCGCCACACACACAAAGGTGGTTTCCAGCGGTCTGCCAAGACTGTCCACAGGGATCGTTTTCAGCTCCACGCCCAGCGCCGCAAAATCCTGCTCTGGTTTACTGCCCGCGCTGGCACCGAGCCAGATTTCCAGCAGGACGCCAATCCAGCCTTTATCGCGCTTAAGATCCTTCGGCGTAACGATTCCCGCCATTGCCGCTAATTCTCCTAACGCGTAGCCCGAAAGCTGCCGTGCCTGGCTCAGCAACTGGGCTTCAGATTCAGGGGGAGAAAGCAACGGACGGAGTTCTGGCATCGGGTTAACCCTTAGGTGAAAAAATGAGCAATGATTTTATACCGTGTGGACAGAGTTTATCTTTTTCCACATGTTTTATTCAATCCTATGATTTATATTGGTTTTTAGATTCACGTTCGCGGAGTTGCGCAACAGCGAAGCGGGTTTTCCAATTCTGGTCACTGACAATGAACAGGATCTTACACCATGTTATCCACAGAAAGATGGGATAACTGTGAAAAACCCCCACTACTGTTTCAATTTACAGCCTTGACGTGCGACGAAAATCGAATTTTCACACAAATTGTGCCTAACTTATTGGCATAATCTGTGGATAAAACCAACGCTGGTCGATCTTTCATCAGCGTGAAGATCGTATGCGTGATGCACATCACATTTCTGTGTGTTAATCTGCGTGGATCGGTTTTAACTTTATGAATGTATAAGAGTATTTTTGATATGTGACGAATGTCTTATTCGGACTGTTCTGGGTTTTCCCATAGTAATTCCGTACTTCTTCACAACTATATCCACAGAAAAGGTGAATAAAATCGCCTTGCTTGCCCTTCTTCTGTTTATAACTCGGCCTTTAACTGTGAGTTATTCAATTGTTATTAGAATATCGCACCCTTAACAGAGTGGTTTACCGCCCCTCAGGAGTGTGAAACAATCGTTTGTATATAAGGTTTATGTTGAGGTAGTCCGGTGATTGATGACGATGGCTACCGCCCGAATGTAGGGATAGTAATTTGTAACCGCCAGGGGCAGGTCATGTGGGCCCGGCGATTTGGTCAGCACTCCTGGCAATTCCCACAAGGTGGGATCAACGCAGGAGAGACAGCAGAGCAGGCGATGTACCGGGAACTCTTTGAAGAAGTGGGTCTCAGTCGTAAAGATGTACGGATCCTTGCTTCTACTCGTAACTGGTTGCGTTACAAGTTACCGAAACGTTTGGTGCGTTGGGACACAAAGCCGGTTTGTATCGGCCAGAAACAAAAATGGTTTCTTCTGCAATTGGTCAGCAGCGATGCTGAAATCAATATGCAAACCAGCAGTACACCTGAGTTCGACGGCTGGCGCTGGGTGAGTTACTGGTATCCGGTTCGACAGGTGGTGTCATTTAAACGCGATGTCTATCGCAGGGTGATGAAAGAATTCGCAAGTGTTGTCATGGCGCTTCAGGAGAGCACTCCTAAACCGCAAAGCGCACCTGCGTACAGACGTAAAAGAGGTTAAGCTACGCAAATTATGCTCACCCGCCTGCGCGAAATAGTCGAAAAGGTGGCCAGTGCTCCGCGTCTGAACGAAGCGCTGAATATACTGGTTACCGACATCTGTCTTGCGATGGATACAGAGGTCTGTTCGGTTTATCTGGCCGATCACGATCGACGTTGTTATTACCTCATGGCGACCCGGGGACTAAAAAAACCACGTGGTCGCACTGTCGCACTCGCGTTTGATGAAGGTATCGTTGGCCTGGTTGGCAGGCTGGCGGAACCTATCAACCTCGCCGATGCGCAAAAACATCCCAGCTTTAAATACATTCCTTCGGTAAAAGAAGAGCGTTTTCGCGCATTCTTAGGCGTACCGATCATTCAGCGTCGCCAGCTTTTAGGCGTGCTGGTGGTGCAGCAGCGTGAACTGCGTCAGTACGATGAAAGTGAAGAGTCTTTCCTCGTCACGCTCGCCACGCAAATGGCGGCCATACTTTCGCAGTCGCAGCTAAACGCGCTGTTCGGTCAATACCGTCAAACGCGCATCCGTGCGCTGCCTGCCGCTCCCGGTGTGGCAATAGCCGAAGGCTGGCAGGATGCGACGCTGCCGCTGATGGAGCAGGTCTACCAGGCTTCAACGCTGGATCCTGTGCTTGAACGCGAGCGACTGACCGGTGCGTTGGAAGAGGCGGCGAACGAATTCCGCCGCTACAGCAAGCGTTTTACCGCTGGGGCGCAGAAAGAAACGGCGGCGATCTTTGATCTTTACTCGCACTTGCTTTCCGATACCCGTCTGCGCCGCGAGCTGTTTGCGGAAGTGGATAACGGTTCGGTGGCCGAGTGGGCGGTTAAAACGATCATTGAAAAGTTTGCCGAACAGTTCGCCGCGCTGAGCGATAACTACCTCAAAGAGCGGGCCGGAGATTTACGCGCGCTGGGCCAGCGTCTGCTGTTCCACCTTGATGACTCTATCCAGGGGCCAAATGCCTGGCCGGAACGCTTTGTGCTGGTGGCGGACGAACTTTCGGCGACCACGCTGGCGGAGCTTCCTCAGGACCGGTTAGTTGGCGTGGTTGTCCGGGACGGCGCAGCCAACTCTCATGCGGCAATTATGGTGCGTGCGCTGGGTATCCCTACCGTTATGGGGGCCGATATCCAGCCGTCGGTGCTGCATCGCCGTACGCTGGTGGTGGACGGTTATCGCGGTGAACTGCTGGTCGATCCGGAACCGGTATTGATCCAGGAATACCAGCGTCTTATCAGTGAAGAAATTGAGCTGAGCCGCCTGGCGGAAGACGACGTCAACCAGCCAGCACAGCTGAAAAGCGGCGAGCGCGTGAAGGTGATGCTCAATGCGGGCCTCAGCCCGGAACATGAAGAAAAGCTGGGTAGCCGAATCGACGGCATTGGCCTGTATCGCACCGAAATTCCGTTCATGCTGCAAAGCGGTTTTCCTTCGGAAGAAGAACAGGTTGCGCAGTACCAGGGTATGCTGCAAATGTTTAACGACAAGCCGGTGACCCTTCGTACGCTGGATGTCGGTGCCGATAAACAGCTGCCCTACATGCCGATCAGTGAAGAGAACCCCTGCCTTGGCTGGCGAGGGATCCGCATAACGCTCGATCAGCCGGAGATCTTTTTGATCCAGGTTCGCGCTATGTTGCGTGCGAATGCGGCAACCGGAAACCTGAGCATTTTGCTGCCGATGGTAACCAGCATCGATGAAGTGGACGAAGCGCGACGTTTGATTGAACGCGCCGGACGCGAAGTGGAGGAGATGATCGGTTACGAGATCCCGAAACCGCGCATTGGCATCATGCTGGAAGTTCCGTCGATGGTGTTCATGCTGCCGCATCTGACAAACCGGATAGACTTTATCTCGGTCGGAACCAACGACCTTACCCAGTACATACTGGCCGTCGATCGTAACAACACACGGGTAGCCAGCATTTATGACAGCCTGCATCCGGGGATGTTGCGTGCGCTGGCGATGATTGCGCAGGAAGCCGAAAGAAGCGGTATCGATTTGCGCCTGTGTGGTGAAATGGCGGGCGACCCGATGTGCGTGGCTATTCTGATCGGTCTCGGTTTCCGTCATTTGTCGATGAACGGTCGTTCTGTCGCCCGCGTAAAATATCTGCTGCGTCATATCGATTTTGATGAGGCGCAAACGCTGGCGCAGCGCAGCCTGGAGGCACAGATGGCAACAGAAGTACGCCATCAGGTAGCGGCCTTCATGGAGCGTCGTGGTATGGGGGGCTTGATTCGCGGGGGATTGTAGGTCTGACAAGCGTAGCGCTATCAGGTATTACGGGGGATAGAGATTACCTATACAGATCTTTTACATCTTCCCGGCATCCGCTTCTAACCCCTTGTGCTATCATTCGCACCTTTGGAGCGCCTGCATTATGCAGGCGCGCTTATCAATTGCTGTCTGACTTCAGCGAAATAACAAGAACTTGTGGTGACAGATGACCAGTAGCTATCTGCATTTTCCGGATTTCGATCCGGTCATTTTCTCAATCGGACCCGTCGCGCTTCACTGGTACGGCTTAATGTATTTGGTGGGGTTTATTTTCGCGATGTGGCTGGCGACGCGCCGCGCGAATCGTCCGGGCAGTGGCTGGACCAAAAATGAAGTAGAAAACTTACTGTATGCGGGCTTCCTCGGGGTTTTCCTCGGTGGGCGTATTGGTTACGTACTGTTCTATAACTTCTCGTTATTCCTCGATAATCCCCTGTATCTGTTCCGCGTCTGGGACGGCGGTATGTCCTTCCACGGTGGACTTATCGGTGTGATCCTGGTGATGATCATCTTTGCCAAACGCACTAAGCGTTCGTTCTTCCAGGTTTCTGATTTCATTGCCCCGCTGATTCCCTTTGGCCTTGGTGCAGGGCGTCTGGGCAACTTTATCAACGGTGAGCTGTGGGGACGCGTTGACCCGAACTTCAAGTACGCCATGCTGTTCCCGGGCTCCCGTACCGAAGATATTTTACTGCTGCAAACTAACCCGCAATGGCAGTCTATTTTTGATACCTACGGCTCGCTGCCACGCCACGCCTCACAGCTTTATGAGATGGCGTTGGAAGGCGTTGTGCTGTTTATCATTCTGAACTTGTACATTCGCAAACCGCGCCCGATGGGCTCGGTATCCGGTCTGTTCCTGATTGGTTATGGCGCGTTTCGTATTATTGTTGAATTCTTCCGCCAGCCGGATGCGCAGTTTACCGGCACCTGGGTACAGTACATCAGCATGGGGCAGATCCTCTCTATCCCGATGATTGTCGCAGGCATTATTATGATGGTTTGGGCGTACCGCCGCAGCCCACAGCAACACGTTTCCTGAGGAACCATGAAACAGTATTTAGAACTGATGCAAAAAGTGCTGGATGAAGGCACACAGAAAAACGACCGTACCGGAACCGGAACGCTTTCCATTTTTGGTCATCAGATGCGTTTTAATCTGCAGGAAGGGTTCCCGCTGGTTACGACTAAACGCTGCCATTTACGCTCGATCATTCATGAGCTGCTGTGGTTCTTGCAGGGCGATACTAACGTTGCCTACCTGCATGAAAACAACGTCTCAATCTGGGACGAATGGGCGGATGAAAACGGTAATTTAGGCCCGGTTTATGGCAAACAATGGCGCGCGTGGCCTACGCCAGATGGTCGCCATATCGACCAGATCACCACCGTGCTAAACCAGCTGAAAAATGATCCGGACTCTCGCCGCATCATCGTTTCAGCATGGAACGTCGGTGAGCTGGATAAAATGGCGCTGGCACCGTGCCATGCGTTCTTCCAGTTCTACGTGGCGGATGGCAAGCTCTCCTGCCAGCTGTATCAGCGTTCGTGCGATGTGTTCCTCGGCCTGCCGTTTAACATTGCCAGCTACGCTTTGCTGGTACACATGATGGCGCAGCAGTGCGATCTGGAAGTGGGTGATTTTGTCTGGACCGGCGGCGACACGCACCTGTACAGCAACCATATGGATCAAACTCATCTGCAGCTTAGCCGTGAACCGCGCGCGCTGCCGAAACTGGTTATCAAACGTAAGCCTGAATCAATCTTTGACTATCGCTTCGAAGACTTCGAAATTGAAGGCTACGATCCGCACCCGGGTATTAAAGCACCGGTAGCTATCTAACCTGTTTCATGCTGTCACAACCGACGCCCATGTGCGTCGGTTTTTTTGTGCACAGAAAACCCCCAGCTAGGCTGGGGGTTCCGGAAAGCTTTCAGCTTTGGGCCAGTTATTAAAACCCCTTTTGATTTGTTAAAACACCTTGCGGTCTGGCAACTGCAAGGGTTAAACAAGAAATCAAAAGGGGGTCCCAATGGGGGACGAAAAGAGCTTAGCGCACACCCGATGGAACTGTAAATATCACATAGTTTTTGCGCCCAAATACCGAAGACAAGCATTCTACGGGGAGAAACGTAGGGCGATAGGCAGCATCTTAAGAAAGCTGTGTGAGTGGAAAAACGTGCGGATCCTGGAAGCGGAATGCTGTGCAGATCATATCCATATGCTTGTGGAAATCCCGCCCAAAATGAGCGTATCCGGTTTTATGGGTTATCTGAAAGGTAAAAGCAGTCTGATGTTGTATGAGCAGTTTGGTGATATGAAGTTTAAATACAGGAACAGGGAGTTCTGGTGTCGTGGGTATTACGTAGATACGGTGGGTAAGAACACAGCAAGGATACAGGAATACATAAAGCACCAGCTTGCAGAGGATAAAATGGGCGAGCAGTTATCGATCCCTTATCCGGGTAGCCCGTTTACGGGCCGTAAGTAACGAAGTCTGATGCAAATGTCAGATCGTATGCGCCTGTTAGGGCGCGGCTGGTAACAGAGCCTTATAGGCGCATCAGAAAAACCTCCGGCTATGCCGGAGGATATTTATT